>NZ_JBJDNH010000001.1:0-466526 GCF_044900465.1 Klebsiella sp. NPDC088457
GCGCGTCCCGGTCACCCCGTCCATGGTGTCGGCATGAGCGCCCAGGGTCTCGTAGGGCCGCAGATGGGTTCCTTCGGAGAGCAGCCAGACGTCAAACTCCTGCAGCAGCGGGCCAAAGCGATAAGGGTCGTCAATCAGGTTTTGCTGGCCGTGCCAGGTGACCGCCAGCTGGTAGCGAAAAGCATTTTTTCGCCGCGGCAGAACGCCGCTAAAGAATCCGCGTGAGTCGAGGCATTCGAGCTTGCCGACTTTACGCCCGGTTTGCGGTTCAATTACCCATACCTCGCTGGCATCGGGTAATAATGCGCGCACTTCCAGACCAGCATCGTTTGAGTGCATGCCAAGCACGGAGAATGGATCGGAACAATGACCTGCGAGAAGTGCTGAAATCGCACTTTTTTCATTATAATCAGACATGTCAGTCACCCTACTATCATCCTGCGGAAAGAATTAAAACGCCTCTTTCTGCTTTATTGATCCGGTAATATTCCGCTGCAATGCTGCGCATCGAAATATCAACACGTTATTCCAGAGCCTTAAGACATGTCGGTCGTCCACAAATATAGAGTGATTAACCTCCTGAGAAGTGAATTAAATGCGCCGTACGATTTTTGTATTATCTACCTCCAGAATAATTACTCCTGATTTTCTTTCTGTGAGTAAACACTCATTTCTATATCAATTGGAAAACTAATTTTTATTTCGTCACTAATGATGAGTTTCCTCCTGCTAATTTTGCCAGATCGCATACAAAAAAATAAAACATACGCCTGATGACAGCTCAATCATTCTGGGGAGCGCCTTCATGGCAGCATTTACCTCCACCAGACGGCCTGACAGGCGGATTGCGGCGGCAGGAAACGCCCTAAAGTACAAAATCTGCGGCTGGCCTCACAGTTTTCGCGACTCTGCAGGAGAATATCGAGAGGCTGGGCCATACTGAAAATAGCAGAGCATAAACCTTACTCTTCATGGCGATTAAAAGGGAGGAATATGCAGGCAATACACCACGTAGAAAAGTTTCATCCAAAAGATTTTGATTTTATTGCATTAAGTCTGGCCCAGATGAACTCACAAGGGCGGAAAGTGGATGTTGAACAGGTCACCGGCAGTATGAATGATGCATGCAAATCACGGTTCCTGGACAGCTATCGCTACCATCTCAATCTATTTGCAGAAAAATCGCTATCCTGAAACAACAGGCCGGATGATATATCCGGCCTTTCGTTTTGTACCTGCCCTGCGTTAATGACCGGTGGTTAATTTCATTCTGGCGATATTAGCAACACTCATCAGAGGAGAGGGCTTTTATTTCTGACGCTCGTTCAAGCGAGCCGTCGTTGCCGGGGTACGCCATTTTCCCTTTTCAGCTCACGCCGAGATAAGCATTCCTGACCTGCGGATTATTTAAAAGCTCTCTCCCGGTTCCGCTCAGCTGGATCTGGCCGTTAACCATCACGTAGGCACGATCGGAGAGCTTAAGCGCATGGTGCGCGTTTTGTTCCACCAGAAACAGCGTCATTCCCTGCTGCGTCAGTTCACGCAGAATCTGGAAAATCTGTTTTACCACCAGCGGCGCAAGCCCGAGGCTGGGCTCATCCAGCAGCAGCAGCTTCGGTCTGCTCATCAACGCCCGGGCAATGGCCAGCATTTGCTGTTCACCGCCCGACAGCGTCATGGCGCGTTGCGAGCGTCGCTCTTCGAGACGGGGAAAAAGCTGATACATCCGCGCCTTATCTTCATTCTGATAGCGGTTGCCGATGGGGATCGTCCCCATCAGCAGATTCTCCTCCACCGTCATATCGGCAAAGATCCGCCGCCCCTCCGGGGCCTGGGCAATCCCGTTGCTGGCGATAAAATGGGTGGACTGTCGGCTGATATCTTCCCCTCGATAGCGTATCTGCCCTTCGGCAATACGCGGCTGACCAAAAATGGACATCAGGAGCGTGGATTTACCGGCGCCATTGGCGCCGATCAGCGCTACCGTCTCCCCCTCATTCACCGTTAAGGAGACCTGTTTCAGCGCCTGGATCTGGCCGTAAAAAACATCCACCTGACGAAACTCAAGCAACGGCTGGTTCATTCGGCGATCTCCTCTTCATCCGTGCCCAGATAGGCCGCAATCACGCTGGTGTTTGACTGGATCGCTTTCGGTTCGCCCCGGGCAATCACATCGCCATGATCGAGCACGATCACGTGGTCTGAAATTTCCATCACCATGCCCATGTCATGTTCAATCAGTAAAACCGTGACGCCATGCTGCTGGCGCAGGAAACGGATAATCCGGCTCAGCGCCTGGGTCTCCACGGGGTTAAGACCCGCGGCCGGTTCGTCCAGACAGATCATCTCCGGGTCGGTACACATCGCGCGGGCGATCTCCAGCCGCCGCTGCTGCCCATAGGAGAGCGTCCCGGCCAGCAGGTTGGCGCAATCCACCATCCCCACCACCTCCAGCCAGTAAAAGGCCCGGTCCAGCGCCTGATTTTCCGCTTGACGATAGCCGGGGGTATTTAAAATCCCGGCCAGCAAATTGCGATTGACCTGCATATGCTGGGCCACCAGCAGGTTTTCAACCACCGACATTTCACGGAACAGGCGGATGTTCTGAAAAGTGCGCGCCAGTCCCGCCCGGTTAACCAGATGCGTCCCGCCGAACATTTTGTAATACAGCCGCGTCCCCAGAACGGCAGGATGTAAGAAATCAGCCGGCCGAATCTTTTGCCCCAGCACCTGAATCACATCGGTCATCCGCGCATGGGCATTGAGCTTAATCACCCCGCCGGTGGCGCGATAAAACCCGGTCAGACAGTTAAACACCGTGGTCTTCCCCGCGCCGTTGGGACCAATCAGCGCGGTGATTGAGCCGCGTTTAACCTCAAGATTGACGTCATTAAGCGCCTTGATCCCGCCAAAATGCATCATCAAATGCTCAACCTGTAAGATGTTGTCACTCATGGCGCCACTCCCTTGCGTACCGCGACGCCGGTGCGGCTGGTTCGTACCAGCCCGCGCGGGCGCCAGATCATCATCAGCACCATCAGCATGCCGAACAGCAGCACCCGGTATTCGTCAAAACCGCGCAGCAGTTCCGGCGTAACCGTCAGGACAAAAGCCGCCAGCACCACTCCCAGCGTCGACCCCATGCCGCCCAGCACCACAATCGCCAGAATCAACGCCGACTCAAAAAAGGTAAACGAAGTCGGATTAACGAACCCCTGATAAGTGGCAAAAAAGACCCCGGCGATCCCGGCGGTAGACGCCCCGAGCATAAACGCCGACAGTTTAACCAGCACGTGGTTCAGCCCCATCGCCCGACAGGCGATCTCATCTTCGCGCAGCGCTTCCCATGCGCGGCCGATCGGCATTCGCGTCAACCGGTGCTTGATAAATAGCACCACCAGCACCACCAGGCACAGCACCGCGTAGATAAAGATAAATTTGAGGTTGGGGTTATAGCTGATATGCAGAAACTCGTGGATCGGCACTCCGCCTTCCTTCGCCCGCCGGGCAAACTCCAGCCCGAACAAGGTCGGCGCCGGGACCGAAACGCCATTCGGGCCGCCGGTAAAACTGACCCAGTTATTCAGCACCAGGCGGATAATTTCGCCAAACCCGAGGGTGACGATCGCCAGATAATCCCCATGCATTCGTAGCACCGGGAACCCGAGCAGCGCCCCGGCCAGCGCCGCCATGATCGCCCCTAGCGGCAGCATCGCCCAAAATCCCAGCCCCAGATACTGATAGCCCAGCGCCAGGCCATAGGCGCCAATGGCGTAGAACGCGACATAGCCAAGATCGAGCAGCCCGGCCAGGCCAACAACGATATTCAGCCCCAGTCCCAGCAGGACATAAATCAGCCCGAGGATGGCGACCGTCAGCAGATATTTGGTGGCGATAGCCGGGAAGATTATCGCTATCACCGCCAGCAGCGGAACGATCCACCGCAGTCGTGAACGATAGCCTGGGGGACGCACGTAAACGCCGTCATCGCCCCCTTCAAAGCGCGCGAGAAATTTCCGCCCGCCGCGGCTTTGCAGCAACAGACTGAGCATCAGCCGCCCGGTCATCACCACGGCGACCAGGATCGCCACCCGCTGGGTCGACAGATTGAAGCTATAACCTTTAAGCACAATGCCCACGATCGGGCCAAATACTACCAGCGCGCACAATCCGGCCAGGACGCTATCAATCAGGCAGCTTCTGATATCCAGCCCTGGTTTACGGGACACTTCAGCCATGTTTTACCCCTTAAACCTTTGCAACCATCGGACGACCGAGCAGCCCCTGAGGGCGGAAGATAAGGATCGCCACCAGCAGAGCGAAGGAAAATACGTCTTTGTAGTCAGAGTTCACCAGCCCGGCAAACTGCGCCTCGGCCACGCCCAGCAGCAGCCCTCCCAGCATGGCGCCGGGCAGCGAACCGATCCCACCCAGCACCGCGGCAGTAAAGGCTTTAATCCCGATGATAAAACCGATATAGAAATCAAAGGTGCCGTAATTCATGGTCACCAGTACCCCGGCCAGCCCGGCCATCGCCGCGCCAATCACAAACACCAGCGAGATCACCCGGTCGGTATTAATCCCGAGGATCGCCGCCATCCGGCGATCCTGTTGCGTCGCCCGACAAATACGCCCCAGCCGGGTGTACTGAATTATCCAGGTCAGGACGATCATCCCTATCAGCGCCGCCGCAAGGATAAAAATTTTGGTCCAGGTGATTTGCACGATGCCATCGCCAACCTGCAGGCGCAGTACGCCGGTCAACAGCGTCGGGATACCCTGTTGGTTGGGGCCCTGGCTAAGTTGCACATAGTTCTGCAGGATAAGCGACATGCCGATGGCCGAAATCAGCGGCGCCAGCCGGGTGGAGTTACGTAAAGGCCGGTAGGCAATCCGTTCAATCGCCCAGCCATAGACGCCGGTGACCACAATGGTGAACACCAGGGTGCCAAAGATCAGCAGGGGAAAAGAGTGAATACCAAACCAGGAGAGCAGCGCCAGCCCGATGGCGCACAGGTAGGCTGAGATCATATACACCTCGCCGTGCGCGAAGTTAATCATGCCGATGATGCCGTACACCATGGTGTAGCCAATGGCGATTAATCCATACACGGCGCCCAACGTCAGCCCATTAATCAGTTGTTGCAGAAAGAACGCTTCCATAGACACCATCCTGCCGGTACACGGGCAGCGAACGGCCAGGCATCCGCCGCACGCTGCCTTGTTTGCGAGTCACACCCTTCTTAATACAGGGCCGGAGAGTTCAGTTAACGGCTAAAGCTGGTGATATTTGCCTTTATCATCCCACTTGTAGACGACGTAATCCGACACTTTAAGATCGCCTTTTCCGTCCCAGGCTTTTTTGCCCATCACGGTATCGACGCTGTTGGCTTTCAGCCATTCGCTGGCTTTGCTGTTATCGGTGCCGACCGCGTTATAGGCCGCGGCAATCGCCTGAATGGAGGCGTAGGCATACAGGGTATAGCCTTCTGGTTCAAAACCGCTGGCGCGGAATTTTTCGATAACGGTTTTCCCTTCCGCCAGGGTTCGCGGATCCTGGCCAAAGGTCATCAGGACGCCGTCGGTGAATTGCGGCCCGCCAGCGGCGGTAACCAGCTCCTCGGTGACGATGCAATCGCCGGAGAAGAATTTCGCCTGTACTCCCTGCTCCCTCATCTGGCGAACCAGCGGGCCAGCTTCCGGATGACAGCCGCCGAAATAGACCACGTCAGGTTTCAGCGCCCCGATTTTGGTCACCAGCGCGTTGAAATCCTTTTCGCCACGGGATAACCCTTCATACAGCACCTCTTTCGTGCCGCGCTTCGCCAGCGCCGCCCGGGTTGCATCCGCCAGTCCCTGACCATAGGTGTCTTTATCGTGAATAACGGCGATTTTTTTCGCTTTCAGCACGTCAAGCATGTAGTTTGCCGCAATGGCCCCCTGCTGATCGTCGCGACCGCACATACGGAACATGTCTTTCATCCCGCGCTCGGTAATCAGGGGGTTAGTGGAGCCCGGCGTGATAGTCAGGATCCCCGCTTCGTCATACACTTCCGAAGCAGGCATCGTTGAGGATGAGCAGAAGTGACCGACCACGGCTGAAACGCCGGACTCATCCACCAGGCGGTTAGCCACCGCTACCGCCTGTTTCGGCTCACAGGCATCATCGCCCTGAACCAGCACAATTTTCTCGCCTTTAATTCCTCCCGCCGCATTAATATCCGCCGCCGCCTGCGAGGCCCCTTTCCAGTACTGGGCGCCGTAGGTGGCATTCGGCCCGGTAAACGGTCCGGCAACCCCAATCTTCACATCCGCCTGTGCGTAAAATGCCACACTCATACAACCGGCAATCGCAAAATGAAGAGTCAACTTTTTGAGTTTCAGAGACATTCGATATTCCTCAGCGATTTATAGCCTGGCGCCAGGTCATGGCGCGGAAAATATCATTTACTGTTTGGTTTGCCGAAGGCGGACAGCATGCCGTTACGGCCAGGGTGGAAGAAGCAAAAATCCCGCCAGGGAGAAATGGCCAGCCAGATCGCTTACTAATGGGTGGAGGTCACGCACGGTAACAGCGCATCCCCCCTCCGGCTAACGTGCATTTCAGTACAGGTCAGGAGGTTCTGTTGCCATCACGTGGCGAGTAGGGAACTGCGGCGTCCGTACCGACCAGCGTGCTAAACATAGTTGCTCTTTTCACACGTTGCGCACTGCCCTGGTGCAAAAGTGCGAAAATGATCATGAGTGTGAATAATTTTGTTGCGGTATTGTGAAGATGCTAACAAGAAGATGAGGGGAAAGAGGATAAATAGCGCCCGGTCGCGAGGTTAAGCATTTCGTCGTCCACCGCGCTGTGCAGTCCATAAAGGGAAAACGCGCCGTCGGAGGCGCGGACGGCCCTGCGTACGCCGCCGCTATTTATTCCGTCGCGCTATTTTCCGCGCAGGGCCGATTTATCGCCAACCATAGCGATATATTCATCGACCGTTAACGCCTTCGAAAAATAATAACCCTGGAATATGTCGATCCCCATCTCTTTCAACATCGCGATCTGGGCCTTCTCCTCCACTCCTTCGGCGATAATCTGACAGTTGAATTTCTTCGCCAGGTTCACCATATTTTTAACCACCAGCGCGGAGGCATGGTTGGTTAAGATGTTAAACGTAAAAATCTTATCAATTTTGATAAACTCTGGCGTGAACTGCTGTAAATAGCTGTAGTTGGCATATCCGGTACCAAAATCGTCGAGGGAAAACTCCACTCCCATCGCCCTGAGTTTTTCCGTCACCAGCGAGGTTTGCCGCGTATTTTCAATCGATTCGCGTTCGGTGATCTCCAGCACCAGCCGTACCTGAGAAGCATTCAGCCGGTCCATAAACTGCCGGCACAACGCAATAATGTCATGGTCCTGGAAATTGAGCGAACTGGTATTAAAACAGATAAATAATCCCTGCGGGATCGTCTGCGCCCGCCTACGAAACTGGTTAATCACCTCGGTGAAACAGATGTCGGTGATCCCTTTAATCAGCCCGGTCTGTTCAGCCACCGCAATAAACTTATCCGGAGAAATAGCCCCCAGCCGCGGGTGCTGCCAGCGTACCAGCACCTCTCCGCCAACCACTACTCCCGTCTCGCTATTGACGATCGGCTGGATCCAGGGCTGCAGCTGTTTCAGCTTAATCGCCTTCTTGAGCATGTACTCTACCGTTACACGGTAGTTGAGATAGTTTCTGAACAGGAACGTCGCGAGGAGCGCGACGAGGATGATAACCAGCAACGAATTGCGCTCATATTTTATAAAGCTGGCGACACTGGAAGCATATCCCCGGTCGGCAATAACGGAATATTTAAAACGTTGCGAGGGTAATTCCACGGCCTTATTAATATCCGGATGGCGGGTCACCGCGCCGGTTTTCGACATAAACCGGTCAGCTACTTTTAAATATAAGCGGGCATCGCGATCGAGCACATTTAATATATTATATAAATAGTAGCCATCAATACCGATCAGCGCGGTATGACCCCGCTGGTCCTGCACACTGTAAACAATTAGCGGGCGTGAGGGCGTTATTTCATTACCGCCCATCATCAGCATCTGACCATGGGCGTATTGCGCCTGATCGACCTTGAATTTACGGCCGCCAAACACCGAGGTACAGTATATTTCATTATTGTTAACCAGATTAACGGTGCGGACATCGGGAATGGTCGCGACAATGGTGCGGATCGCCGTCAAGACCTGTTCATTACAGCTTTTACCCAGATACGGTGCTGCCTGGCTGGCGGCCTGTTGCGCATGGGAGAGCGTCACATCAAGGCTGGCTATTGACTGTTGAAGACGGGAGCGGATATCCGCGTCGAGATTTTTTTGCATCTGCCAGTAGCAAAAACCGTTCCCGAGAGCCAGCGCAAAAATCAAAAATGAAATGATCCAAAGGCGATGTCGAAATGATGTGTTTTTCATGGAAGTCCAGCGTTACTCGCCATTCGAGATGAATAGTTACTCACCAGGCAGAATTTTAACGTATTAAGGACATCCTCACCCAGAATCGATCAAAGTTTAATGTTTTTTATTGAGAAATCATGGTAAACGGCGACATAATTATCAGCTTGCGGCCAGGCTCCTGGACAAAAACCGTCCAGGAAAAGCCTGAAGACAGCCTGTTGATATAAATTTGAAGAATATGAAAATGCTTCTTTCACGCACTCACCTAACCAGCAGGCGTATATGATCATGCGCTTTTACCGCCCGGATGTGATGACCAACCTGACAAGGTCAGGGGTGGCAGCCGCCATCGCCCTGCTACTTGCCAGCTGCAGCAGCAAACCGCCGGTCTCCGTGGTTACTCCGCTGCCACCGGCGCTCAAACACCCCCATCCGGGCAAAAACCATGAGCCGGTGCGCGGCGTCTGGCTGACGACGGTCTCCCGTCTCGACTGGCCGCCGGTTGCCTCCGTCACGATTGGCGACCCGCAGGCGCGCATCCGGCAGCAGCAGAAGGCGCTCACCGACAAACTGGATAAGCTGAAAAGCCTCGGCATCAATACCGTCTTCTTCCAGGTGAAACCGGATGGCACCGCTCTGTGGCCGTCAAAAATTTTGCCCTGGTCCGATATGCTGACGGGCAAAATCGGCCAGGATCCTGGCTACGACCCGCTACAGTTTATGCTGGATGAAGCCCACAAACGCGGGATGCGGGTCCATGCCTGGTTCAATCCCTACCGGGTATCCGTAAATATCCGGCCGAAGACCGTCGCCGAGCTCAACGCGACGCTGCCGCAGGTTCCCGCCAGCGTCTTTGTTCTGCATCGTGACTGGGTCCGTACCGCCGGGGAGCGCTTCGTCCTCGATCCCGGCATTCCGGAGGTTCGCGACTGGATCACCAGCATCGTGGCGGAGGTCGTTGAGCATTATCCGGTTGATGGCGTGCAGTTTGATGATTACTTCTATACCGAGTCCCCGGGCTCAGCCCTCAACGACAGTCAGACCTACCGAAGATATGGTCAGGGATATGCCGCAAAAGCAGACTGGCGGCGGCACAATACCCAGCAGCTGATTGCTCAGGTTTCGCGCGCCATCAAACAGCTTAACCCCGACGTTGAATTCGGCGTCAGCCCCGCCGGCGTCTGGCGTAACCGTTCGCACGACCCGGCGGGGTCAGACACCCGTGGCGCGGCGGCCTATGATGAATCCTACGCCGATACCCGCAGCTGGGTTCAGCAAGGGCTGCTCGACTACATCGCCCCGCAGCTGTACTGGCCCTTTGCCCGCGACGCGGCCCGATATGACGTGCTGGCGAAATGGTGGGCGGACGTGGTGAAACCGACCGGTACGCGACTTTATATCGGAGTGGCGCTGTATAAAGTTGGTGAACCGTCGAAGAGTGAGCCCGACTGGATGGTGAACGGCGGCGTGCCTGAGCTGAAAAAACAGCTCGACCTCAACGAGTCGATGCCACAAATCCAGGGCACCATCCTGTTCAGGGAAAACTATCTCAATCAACCGCAGACCCAGCAGGCCGTCAGTTATCTGCAAAGCCGGTGGGGACGCTGAGGGAGAGCAGAAAGATAGCGTCCGGCAAGGAAACTGCGCGGCGAAACGCTCCGCCGCGCGGCTGCAGATCAGTTATTTACCGGGATCACGGCGCCTTTATACTTGCTGCGAATCCAGTCCTGAATCTCTTTTGAGTGCAGAACGTTCACCAGCGCGACGATATCTTTTTTGTGCTCATCGCCACGGTGGACGGTAATGATGTTGGCGTAAGGGTTATTTTCTCCACTCTCCACGGCGATCGGATCGTGTACCGGATCGAGACCGGCATCAATCGCATAGTTGGCGTTAATCACCACCGCGTCGCCTTCATCATTGTTATACATTTGCGGCAGCAGCGCCGCTTCAACGTTAGGCTGGAACTGCAGTTTCTTCGGGTTATCGACGATATCGCTGATGCGCGCATTCACTTTATCGACGCCCGGCTTCAGTTTAATCACCCCCTCTTTTTCGAAGATGGACAGAATACGCCCCTCTTCTGATACCGCATCGCGCATAATGATCTTCCCGCCCTGCGGCAGGTCTTTCAACGATTTATATTTTTTCGAGTAGATGCCGATCGGCTCAATATGAATCGCCCCGGCGCTGACGAAATCATAGGATTTATCGCCGGCATGATCCTTCAGCACGCTGTTGAGGTAAGGAATGTGCTGGAAATAGTTGGCGTCGATTTCACGACCCGCCAGCGCGGTATTGGGCAGGATGTAGTCCTGGAATGGTTTAATCTCCAGATCGATGCCCTGCTTCGCCAGAATCGGCTTCGCCTGCTCGAGAATTTCCGCATGCGGCACGTTGGAGGCCCCGACGGTCAGGGTATCCGCCCATGAGGCAAAGCTCATGGCGCTTAAGGTGACGGCTGCAATCATCGTTAACGTTTTTTTCATGATGTGATTCCTTGATATTATTAGCGTTTGTCTAACAAAGAGGTCAACAGGTCGCCGCAGAACTGGATGATGAAGACAACGATCAAAATCGTTACCGTCGCCACCAGCGTGACGTCACCGTGGTTTCGCTGGAATCCTTCCAGATAAGCCAGATTTCCTAAGCCGCCGGCGCCGATCACGCCAGCCATGGCGCTGTAGCTCACCAGCGCAATCAGCGTCACGGTGATACCGGACACCAGCGCCGGCGATGATTCAGGCAGCAACACCCGAAAAATCAGGGTACTCAGACGCGCGCCCATGGAACGGGACGCTTCGATAACGCCTTTATCCACTTCCCGCAGCGCAATCTCCACCAGCCGGGCATAAAACGGCGCGGCGCCGACAATCAACGCCGGCAGCGCCGCGTTCGCGCCTAAAATCGTGCCGACGAGGGTTTTGGTGAACGGGATCAGCAACACAATCAGGATGATGAAGGGAATCGAGCGAAAGACGTTCACCACCACCGAGATAACGCTATAGAGCGTTCGGTTCTGAAACAGCCCGCCGCGGGCGGTCAGAAACAGCGCCAGCCCCAGCATAATTCCCAGCACAAAAGTCGCCGCCCCGGAGAGCACCGTCATATACAGCGTCTCCTGAGTCGCTGCCCATAGCTGTGGCCATTTAAGGTGCGGAAATAATGTCTCAAACATGGTGAATCACCTCGCCTTCAATATCGCTGCGGCGTAAATCCGCGAGGATATTCGCTATTTGTTCGGCATTAGCCTCCACGTGAACCCACAGCTGGCCGAAGACCCCCTGCGCGGTTTGCGTCATTTTGCCGTGCAGAATGTTGAACGGCAGGCCATAGCGCAGCGTTAATTCCCCGACGATCGGCTGGTGGGTACTGTGGCCGGTAAAGGTCAGCTTAATGACCGTACCGCGCAGATGCTGATTTAGCTGCGGATTAAACGCTTCATCCGCATACTGCCCAATCTGGCGCACAAACTGGCGGGTAATGGGCTGCTGCGGATGGCTGAAGACGTTGATGACCTCGCCTTCCTCAACCACCTTGCCGTTCTCCATGACCGCCACCCGGTTGCAAATCTTGCGCACCACGTGCATTTCATGGGTGATCAGCACGATCGTCAGTTTGAAGCGGCGATTGATGTCCTGTAACAGCTCCAGAATTTGATCGGTCGTCTGCGGATCCAGCGCCGAGGTGGCTTCATCGCACAGCAGAACGTCCGGGCTATTCGCCAGCGCGCGGGCAATCCCCACCCGCTGTTTTTGCCCGCCGCTCAGCTGTGAAGGCCAGGCATTTTCCCGGCCGGTTAACCCGACCAGCTCAATCAGTTCAGCCACCCGGCGTTTGATGGTCGCCTTCGGCGCGCCGGCGATTTGCATCGAGAAAGCGATGTTCTCACTTACGGTGCGCGACCACAGCAGATTGAAGTGCTGGAACACCATGCTGATTTTGAGCCTCGCCTGACGTAGGGCCTCCCCTTTGGCGGCGGAAATATCCTAGCCGTTAATCACCACGCTGCCGGAAGTGGGCTTTTCCAGCCCGTTCAACAGACGAATCAGCGTACTCTTCCCGGCGCCGCTGTAGCCGATAATGCCGTAAATTTGTCCCTGTTCCACCGTCAGATTGACGCCATCCACTGCCGCGATCGATGCCTTTCCCTGGTCGAAAACTTTCGAAATATTCCTGAGAATAATCATGCTGTTGCTTATCCACCCAACGGTTTGGAAGTATAGATGTCCAGACGATGGTAATCATCAATTTATATATTTCAAATGAATAAAAGGAAATTAATTATAACTTTATAGAATTAAACGCCGGCTGGCAGGAAAGTTTGCGGTTATGGCCTCATACAGAAATAGTGAGTCAGAAAAGGATAGCCAGCGGCATGACCCCCTGCCGTTACCCGTTTTTACGGACTTAAACCGCTATCTTCATCAGAGGCAGGCGCCTCATCACCAGACGCCCGCCGGTCAATCTCATCTGCGGTGTTCAAAGGCCAATAGCAGCCACAGTAAAAGTTCGTATCCAATGTTAACCCGATACCAATCTGGAACAGGCCGCCGCAATTCGCCGCCCTGCTTCAATCACGGTAGCGGTATCGGTGGCAATCGACAGGCGAAAATAGGGCGACAGCCCGTAAGCGCTGCCTGCCACCCCCGAAACCCCATTTTCCAGCAGGTAATCCACAACGTCGGCTTCCGTCTCAATCTTCACCCCGTCCGGACGGTAGCGCCCGATAAGCCCCGCGCAGCGGGCGAAGACGAAGAACCCGCCCTGCGGCGGCGTCAGCGCAAGGCCGTCAATGCCGGCAAGAATGCTGACCAGCGCATCGCGACGCTGTTGATAGGTCGCCACCTGCGGCGCCAGGAAATCCAGCTCACCGCGCCAGGCGGCCAGCGCCGCGGCCTGGCTGACCGAACTGGCGCCGGAGCTGATCTGCGACTGGACGACGGTCATCGCGGTAATCAACGCCTGTGGCCCGGCACCGAAGCCAATGCGCCAGCCGGTCATGGCGTAGGTTTTCGAGACGCCTCCCACCAGCAACGTACGCGCCTGTAATTCAGCGGCAACATTGAGCAAATTGCGGTGCTCGCGGCCATCGAAAAGTATCTGTTCGTAGAGATCGTCAAGCATCACCAGCACCTGCGGGTGTTGCCGCAGCACCTCCGCCAGCGCCGCTAATTCTGCCGCGGAATAGACCGCTCCGTCCGGATTACCGGGATGGTTGAGCACCAGCCAGCGCGTGCGCGGCGTAATGCTCGCCGCCAGCTGCTCCGGCTGTAGTTTGTATCCCTGTTCCAGGTGACATTCCACCAGCACCGGCGTGCCGCCATTAAAGCGCACGCTGTCCGGAAAGGTCGGCCAGTACGGAGCCGGCACAATGACTTCATCGCCGTCATTCAGCGTGGCCGCAAAGGCATTAAAGATAACCTGCTTGGCGCCGTTGGCGATGATGATGTTCTCCACGGCAAACTGCAGCTGGTTTTGCTGCTGCAGTTTCTTCTGCACCGCTTCCAGCAGCGCCCGGGTTCCCTGGGTTGCCGTGTATTTGGTTTCTCCGCGGGCAATGGCCTCGTATGCCGCCCGCTTAATATGTTCAGGCGTATCGAAATCCGGCTCGCCGGTGGTGAGATCGAGAATATCGACGCCCGCCTTTTTAAGATCGTTAGTACGTTGTTTCGCCGCCGCGTTAGCCGAAAGCGAAACGCGCTGCACGCGCTGAGAGAGAGAAATGGTCATTCTGTTATCCTTGCGGGCCGATCGCCGGCAGACCCAGATTTTCGCGTAGCGTACTGAACTCATACTCCTCGCGGAACAGGCCGCGACGTCTCAGTTCAGGGATCACCAGCTCAACAAACAGGGAAAGCTGTTCCGGCATCACGGCGGGCATAATATTGAAGCCGTCCGCACCGCCCTGTTCCAGCCAGCGCTGGAAATCATCGGCGATATCCTCTGCGGTTCCCACCAGCACGCGGTGGCCGCGTGAACCGGCCGCAACCGCCGCCAGCTCGCGTAGCGTCAGGTTTTCGCGATACGCCAGATCGGTCAGCAGCTTCACCCGACTCTGATTCCCTTCCCCCGCCGGGACGGCCGGCACCGGGCCATCGAGCGGGAACTGGCTAAGATCCATATTAAAGCGGGTGGAAAGCTGACGAATGCCGTTATCGATATCCACCAGAGTATTCAGCTCACGCCACGTCGCCCGCGCTTCTTCTCGCGTACGCCCGACAATGGGCATCACCCCGGGCAGGATAAGCACGTGATCCGGATTGCGCCCCGCCTCCTGCACCTGCTGTTTCTGCGAACGGTAAAACGCCTGCGCCTCTTCGAGCGTGGCGGCGGCGGTAAAGACCACTTCGGCCGTTCGCGCCGCAAGTTTCTGCCCGTCGGCGGAGGAACCGGCCTCGATAATCACCGGCCGCCCCTGCGGGGAACGCGTAATATTCAGCGGTCCCTGCACCTGGAAATATTTGCCCCGGTGGTTTATGGCCTGAATCTTCTCGTCCACAAAATAGCGCCCGCTCGCTTTATCCGGCTGCACCGCCCCGTCCTGCCAGCCTTCCCACAGTTTGAAGGCCACCTCGAGGAATTCATGGGCGACCGCGTAGCGCTCGGCGTGCATCGGCATATTTTCGCGACTGAAATTGCGCGCCACATCGGTAGAAAAAGAGGTCACCACGTTCCACGCGGCGCGACCGTGGCTGATATGATCGAGGGATGAAAAGCTACGCGCCAGATTAAACGGATCGCTGAAGGTGGTGGAGGCCGTCGCCGCCAGACCGATATGCCGGGTCTGCACCGCCAGGGCCGCCAGCAGCGTCAGCGGTTCAAGGCGCGCCATGGTAGACGGTAGACGGTAAACGCTGGTCGCCAGCGCATCGCCGATAAAGAACATATCGAACTTACCCTCTTCGGCCTTTTTGGCGATCCACGTCAGCCATTCAATATCGGTCGGCGATCCCAGCGTTTCGGTTAAGCGCCAGCCGCTGACATGGTGGCCAAGCGGTTGTACGAACAGACCAAGGCGCAGCTGCCGGGAGGTGGTGTGGCTCATTATCTTTCCTTCTCAAAAAGTGGCGTTGTCGATCGCCAGTAGCGCATGCTCAATATTTTCGGCGGCAACAGAGAACGGCAGGCGCCCCGCCTCTTTTGCCGGGAATTTCACTTCGCGGGCAATGACGGCAAGGGTTTCCGCACGGTTGTCGCCGATATCGGGTAGCGCCAGCGGCGACCCGTAGCGCCGAAGCAGCGCCAGCAGTTCCGCTTCCGGCTGGCCGTCGTGGCTTTCCAGCAACGACTGGACCAGCAGGCCGAAACCGACCTTCTCGCCGTGCAGCCAGCCGTGCAGTTCCGGCTGATGGGTCAAACGGTTGTGGATCGCATGGGCCACGCCCGGGGCCGGCGTATCATCGCGCATACTGTTCGCCATCCCGGCGACGGCGATATTGGCATCGATCGTTTTCATCAGTGCCGGGGTGACCTCCTGCCGTTCATTGTCCCTTACCGCTTGTGCGCCGTATTTTTCGAAGATCTCCACCGCCAGCCGCGCCGCCTGCACTTTCAGGTTGAGCGCCAGGCTGTCATCGCTTTTCTGCTGATACGGACGGAATTCATACCACTTCGCCAGCGCGTCGACGATCCCGGCTCTGAGATAACGCGCGTCGCTGCGCGCAATCACTTCGCTGTCGACCAGTACCATCAGCGGCATCAGAGACAGCGGCTGGCTGCGGAGGTGCCCGCCGCATTCGTTATAGATAATACTCACCGGCGACCAGGCCGCGCAGGTCGCGGCTACCGTCGGTAGCGTCACCAGCGCGACATCCGCCAGCTGGCTGGCGATGGCTTTGCTGCAATCGAGTACCCGTCCGCCGCCAATCCCCAGCACCAGGGTCGCGTTTTGTCTGCGAACGCAGGCCAGGTGCGTCATAATCGCCGCATCGGTGCACTCCGTGGTCAGAAAATGGGTCTGCCAGCGGATCCCGGCAGCATGCAGGCTGTTCTCCAGCTGCGGATTAACCGCTTTCCATGCCTGTGGACTGGTGATTATCGCGATATTGGTCGCCTGCTTGTGGAGAAGTTCCCCCACGTGGGCGCACAGCCCGGGCTGATGGTGATAGGTTTGCGGTGATTTAATAGCGAACACGTTGTTGGCCTGTTTTCGGATAAAAAGGAGATATCACAACTTTCCGGTACGCCTTCCGTAATAAACGGAAAGTGAATCTCTGGATATATTTAAAAGGTTATTACTCCATCCTACGAGAATGAAAAAAAGAAACAAAGCGCTGATTTTCAATCCTTATTCACTAATTCGCAATAGGATAGATGAAATTTAGCTATTCCTTTAAAAGCTCTTGCATTATGCGCAGGATCAAAGAAATGATACTGCGACATGGGACTAATTTAACAACCGCCTTTCTGCAAATAAGAGATTCAGCTGGCCCGTTTGATAACTGAAAAATAAATTAGCCCTTTAAATAATGAGATTATTATGGCCGCGCACCCAATAGATTTTCTTTTACTTGGTAATAATTTTGGCACCGCAGAAATGCGGGAAATTTGGTCAGAGAAAAATCGCCTGACGCAGCAAATACACGTTGAGGTGGCGCTGGCCTTAGCCGAAGGCGAGCTTGGCGTTATCCCTGAGCAGGCAGCCCTCGCTATCGGCGAACTGGCTGACGCTGACAAGCTCAGCATTGCAGCGATCGCCGCCTCCGGCGCGCAGATGAAACATTCGCTGATGCCGGTCCTGACCGCGCTACAGCAGCAGTGCGGCGCCGCCGGCGAATACATCCATTATGGCGTCACGACACAGGATATCGTCGATACCGCCACCGTCTTACAGCTTAAACAAACTCTGGACGTTGTGGCGCGCGACAGCATCGCGGTGGCTAACGCGCTGAAAAAACTGGCTCGCGATCACCAGTACACGCTGATGGCCGGGCGCACGCATGGTATGCAGGCGTTGCCCACGACATTTGGCTTTAAAGCCGCGGTGTGGCTGGATGAGTTTATCCGCCATCTCGATCGCCTGACGGCCATCAGGCCCCGGCTACTCACCGGCAATCTTAGCGGCGCCATCGGCACCTACGCCGCGCTCGGTGAGATCGGTCCCGAAGTTGAGCGCCGTACCTTGGCGTATCTGAACCTCAATTCGCCGACCATCAGTTGGCAGTCAGCCCGGGACCGCTTTTCAGAATACGCTTCGCTGGCGGCGCTTATCAGCGGCACCTTAGGTAAAATCGGCAACGAGCTGTATAACCTGATGCGTAGCGAAATTAACGAGATCGAGGATCGACCACTATGCCGCATAAGCGCAATCCGGCGGCGATTGAGGGGCTAGCCAGCCTGACCGCCCCGCTGCTACACAGCGTGGCCCTGATCCATCAGTCGATGCACGTTGAGCACGAACGGGATGCCATGAGCTGGCGTGCCGAATGGATTGCGCTGCCAGAAATCTCCGTTTATCTCTCCGCGCAGCTGCAAAACGCTTATGCCATTTTATCCGGCCTGACGGTGAACAAAACCCGGATGGCGGCTAATCTGCAGATGCAGGACGGTCTGCTGTTATCCGAAAAAGTGATGTTCGAGGTCGGTAAAAAAATCGGCAAGCAGAGCGCCCACCGCCTGGTTTACGACTGCGCCATGCAGGCTTTTGAACAGCAGCGATCTTTTAAATCCGTTCTGCTCGCCCATCCCACCCTGGCAGCCAGCATCAGCGAAGAGGATCTGCGAAGCTGGCTGGATCCAGCAAACTATATAGGCTGCGCGCCGCAGAAGGTTGATGAAGTCATCCGCTTAGCTGAGCAGTCCGGACATCTATCGCCACCGGAGACGCACGTGTTATGACCCACCATTTCCGCCGGCTGACGCTGGACGACAGGCACGACTACCTGGCGCTGATGCTCGCCGCCTATGCGCCGATTAAAGCGCTGGGAATCCATTTTGATGCCGCCACCGCCGATCTGGCGCGGGTGACCAGACACCTTACCGAGCACGCCGTCTTTGCCCTGTTTTACGACGAACGGATGGTCGCCTCGGTCACCCTGCGTTTCCCGTGGGGTATCCTGCCAGGGCCGTTTAACCTGCCGCATATCGGCTGGTTCGGCACGCATCCGGAGTTCAAAGGGCAAAATCTTGGCGGAAAACTGCTGAGCTGGCTGGAACAGACCATTCTGCTGGGCGAGCTGAAAGCGCCCGCCTATTCGCTCGGCACCGCGGTCAGTCATCCGTGGCTGCGCGATTTCTACCGCAAGCTGGGGTTCGTTCCGATGCATACAACCGACCTCGGCAAAGGCCACATCACGCTGTATATGAAAAAAGTTCTCGATGAATCACAGCACGCCCGCTGGCTGGAACGACAGCCGCCCACAGGAGTTTGACATGCCCGATATTGCTATCCCCCAGGAACATCAGCCTCTGGCGACATTCCTGCAGGATTTTCGTCATCATCTGCATCGCCACCCGGAGCTCTCCAATCAGGAGTTTCAGACCACCGCGGACATCAAAGCCGCGCTGGAACAGCGGCAGATCCGCATCCTCGATTTGCCGCTGAAAACCGGCCTGGTCGCTGAAATCGGCGGCCACCAACCCGGTGCCATCGTGGTGCTGCGGGCCGACATCGATGCCCTGCCGATTGAAGAAAAATCCGCGCTGGATTACGCCTCGCTGACGCCGGGGGTAATGCACGCCTGCGGTCATGATTTCCATACCTCGGCGGCATTAGGCGCGGCAATTTTGCTTAAAGCGCGGGAAGAGACGCTTACCGGCACCGTGCGCATCCTGTTTCAGGCCGCGGAAGAGACCGGCCACGGTGCGCCGGCGCTGATCGCCACCGGCGCGCTGGACGACGCCGACGTGATTTTCGGTATCCATAACGATCCGTCACTCCCCGTAGGTACCCTCGGCAGTAAGGACGGCGCCCTGACCGCCGGCGTAGATCGTTTCGCCATCACCCTGTCCGGCACCGGCAGCCACGCCGCCCGGCCGCATGAAGGCAACGATCCGATTATCATCGCCGGACAGGTTATCAGCGCTTTGCAGACGCTGATCGCCCGCAATGTGCCCTCCGACCATAACGCCGTGGTCTCCATCACCCAGGTACACAGCGGCAGTACCTGGAACGTCATCCCCGACAGCGCCTGGCTGGAAGGGACGGTGCGCACCTTCAACCAGACCACCCGCGAACTGATCGAACGCCGTTTCCGTCAGGTACTGCGGGGCATCGCGGAAGCCTTCGACGCGCAAATCGATCTCGACTGGCAGCCCGGTCCGCCTTCGGTGGTCAATACCGCCAGATGGGTGGATTTCGCCCTCGCCCAGGGCGAGGCCTCCGGCTTTGAGGCGCGACGCGTCGAGGCCAGCCCGATTGGCGAGGACTTCGCCTTTTACCAGCAGAAACTCCCCGGCGCGTTCATCATGATCGGCTCCGGCGGCCCCTTCGCGCTGCATCATCCCGAATTCCGCGTCGACGATCGCGCGCTGTTCCCGACCGCGAACTATCTTGCGCAGCTTGGCGCGCAGGCGCTGGAGACACTCCGCCAGCAGGACACAGGAAAATAGCCGATGAGCTTAACCCGGGCGCTGGCCGCCCTGATTGTCGATACATTGCCTTCCGCCGACGCGCGCGCGAAGGCCCGTACGGGATTGCTGGATTTTCTCGCCGTCACGCTGCCGGTGACGCGCGGAGATATTGATGATCCCGGGTTGAAAAGTTTGCGCCAGGTTTACCCGGCGGACGATGCCCGGAGCCGCGCGCTGCGGCTCGGCTATGCCGGGCACGCGCTGGATTTCGATGATTTTCATCCCGATTTTCGTGGACATCCCTCTACCGTCATCCTGCCTGCGCTGCTGGCGCTGGCGGCTGAACGACCGGATATCGACGGCGACCGGTTTCTCGATGCTTATGTCATCGGGGTGGAAGCCGCCGGGCGCCTCGGACTTGCTGCCGGGCCACAGCATTATACCCTCGGCTTTCATAGCACCGCGACGCTCGGCACCATCGCCGCGGCGGCGGCCTGCGCACGGCTGGTCGGGGCGGATGAACAAAATAGCGCCGTGATACTGGGGATTGCCGCCACCCAGGCCTCGGGGCTGCGGGCGCAGTTTGGTAGCGAGGTTAAACCGCTCCACGCCGGACTGGCGGCGCAGGCCGCGGTCAGCGCCACATCGCTGGCAATAGCAGGATTTCACGGCCAGGCAGATAAAGTCCTGGACGCTTTCCTCGCCGCCTGCTGTGCCAATGTGCAGCAAACGGAAAAGCTCACCGCCGGCTGGGGCACGCCGTGGCGCATCGTTCACCCCGGGCTGGAATTCAAACCCTGGCCGACCTGCGGCGGAACGCACGGCGCCGCCGATGCCGCGCGCGCTATTCGCCAGGAGTGGTTGCGGCAGGGAAAAAGCCTTGCGGCGCTGAAGCAAGAGCTGGAAAAGATCGAAGTCTCTTTCCCGCCCGGCGGCGATATTGCGGCCTCTGTGCGCCAGCCGGGCAACGGCATCGAAGCCCGCTTTAGTCTCGAATATGTGATTGCCGCCAGCCTGCTGCGTGAGACGCTGCTGCTGGCCGATTTTTCGCAAGGCGCGCTTGATCCGGAAATTGCCGCGCTGGCACGGACCGTTGTCCGCCGCCCGGACCTCACCGCCCCGCCGGACGAGCTGAATCCGGCGGCCCGTTTTCACCAGGTGACGATCTTTTTACGCACCGGTCACACGCTACAAAAGCGCTTTACCCGCCAGCAAAGCCTGGCTATTCCTTTCGATTTAGCCGGTAAAGTACGCACCTGCTTATCGCGGGCGACGGACGCGCAGCGGGAAGAGGTGGCGGCGCTGAGCCGGCTGGAAAGCCGTGACAGTCTGTCACGGCTTACTGATTTACTCTTTACAGAACGGTAGACAGGAACTCCCGGACACGGACGTTTTCGGCATCATCCAGCACCGTTTTACTCGGCCCCGAGGCGACGATTTTTCCGCCCTCCATAAAGACGATGTTGTCCGCGACTTCGCGGGCAAAACCAATTTCGTGGGTGACGATGACCATCGTTATCCCGGAATGGGCCAGCTTTTTAATCACCTGCAGCACCTCCCCCACCAGCTCCGGGTCCAGCGCGGAGGTGGGTTCATCAAACAGCATGACTTCTGGATCCATCGCCAGCGCCCGGGCAATCGCCACGCGCTGCTGCTGCCCGCCGGAGAGCTGCTGCGGCCAGTCATCTTCGCGGTTGGCCAGCCCGACCTGCTGCAGCAGCGCGCGAGCCTTGCTCAGAACCTGCTGACGATGTTGTCCTTTCACCCGCAGCGGCGCATCGGTAATGTTCTGCAGCACGGTGCGGTGCGGAAACAGATTAAATTGCTGGAACACCATACCGGTGCGGCTGCGCTGTTCGGCGATTTTCCGGCTGCTCAGCTCATACAGCGCATTGCCTTTTTGCTGATAGCCCACCAGTTCGCCGCCGATGCGGATCGTGCCGCCGTCCAGCTTTTCCAGATGGTTGATGCAGCGCAGCAAAGTCGATTTGCCCGAACCGGACGGCCCAAGGATCACGGTCACCGACCCGGCTGGAATATCGAGATTGATGTCATCAAGAACGGTATTTCCCGCAAAACGTTTACTGACTTTACGAAATTGAATCGCCTCACCCATGGCTGGCCTCTCCTGAATTAAGCCTGACGGCGACGGTATGCGGTCGGGATTTGCGTTTCGCCTTACGGTGGCTGCTGCGGCTGAAATAGCGTTCGACGTAATACTGGATCACCGAAAGCAGCGAGGTTAGCAGCAGATACCACAGCGTGGCGACCAGCAGCAGCGGGATCACCTCATAGGTTCGCTGATAAATAATCTGCGCGGAAAACAGTACATCCTGCAGGGAGATCACCGACACCACCGCCGTGGTTTTCAACTGACCAATCACCTCATTGCCAGCCGGAGGCAGGATCGCGCGCATCGCCTGCGGCAGCACGGTGTGGCGGAAGATCTGCGCCGGACGGTAGCCGAGCGCCCGCGCGGCCTCTACCTGGCCGACGCTGACGCTCTGGATACCGGCGCGGATAATTTCCGCGGCATACGCCGACTGGTGCATCACCAGCGCAATCACCGCCGCGCTAAACGGGCTGATGAGCGAATTGGCCGACGCGCTCCAGATTTCCCCTCCCCACGGCAGCGAGAGTGAAATAGTGGGATAGAGCGCGGCGATGTTGTACCACAGAAACAGCTGAACCAGCATCGGTACGCCGCGGAAAAACCAGGTGTACCCCCAGCTGACGGCAACCAGTACCGGATTGGAGGAGAGACGCATTAGCGCCAGCACGGTGCCGCCGGCAAAACCGCAGATAACCGAGATGGCCGTGAGCTGCAGGGTCATCAGCACGCCCTGCAGTATCGATGGTCCGGTAAAGTTTTCGGCGATTATCGCCCATTCAAAGCGCGGGTTGTGGAGCATGGAGTTCGCGATAGCGACCAGCGCCAGCACCACGATCAGGGCGCTGATCCAGCGCCCGATATATCTTTTACTGACGATCCGCAGTTCTTCCGGCTGCTGACCGCGGTGGGTATCGCTGCTCATCCGAAAATCTCTTCGTTACGTTTCGACTCGGTGACGGCACCGAAACCGATTGACCATTTGTCGAGGATCTTCTGATACGTGCCGTCTTTAATCAGCGAATTGATCGAGGCCTGGATCGCGTCTTCCAGCGGCGACTGTTTTTGCAGCGCGACGGAGACCGGCGCATCATCAACGTGAATTGTTCCGCTCAGCGCCAGCGCTTTTACCTGGCTGACCTGATAGGTCAGTCCCTCATACGGGCCAAAGAACATCGGCACCCGGCCGCTGACCACCGCCTGGACGCCCGATGGCCGATCCGGGAAGACAGCGATTTTAATCGGATTTTTGCCCGCATCCGTACAGGCTTTGCTGGCCGCTTCAAGCCGGGCGATTTGCGTGGTGCCGGCGCCAGCGCCGATCTCCGCGCCGCAGACCGCATCAAAGGAGGTAAACGGTGCGATACTGGCGTCTTTGCGCGAAATCACGCCAAGACGCGAGGCATCGTAATAGCTGACGAAATCAACCTGCTCAAGGCGTTTGCGGGTCGCATTGATGTTAGACAGCGCCACGTCATAGCGGCCTGATTTGAGACCGGGAATAATGTTGTCGAAACCGCCGGTATCCTGCCAGCGAACCGTCACGCCGAGACGCGCGGCGCCGGCATTCATCAGGTCGATCTCGCGACCGGCCAGCGTTTTATTATCTTCCTGAAAAAAGGTGGTCGGCGGCGTATTGGGGTTGGTACCCGCCACGATATAACCGCGTTGAATAATCTCCGCCGGCAGTTTGCTTTTCAGCGCCTCATCCGCAGTCACCTGGAAAGTCGAATAAGAAGGAACATTTTGCTCAGCGGCCCAAACGGTAGATAAATTCCCGGCAAGCAGCGCCGGGAGGAATAATTTGCATAACTTCATGGCGAGACCTATTCGTGGTTGCAAAATCCTGGAGAAAAACCGCGCTAATATCGCGGCTAAAGAGACAAGGTCCGTACCGTTTTAATTTCATGCTTAAAGTTACGCCTGACCTGCCTTAGAACCAATTCTGCAAGGACAGACCTTTTACTGACAAATGATAAAATTAGCTAAGGTTTCCACTAATATGGCTAACGCGCTCCGCGCGGAAAGGAAGTGCGTCGCCATGCTGGCCGCGGTGTTAACCGGGGAGAGGATGAACGTGGGGAATATTTCAGGTCAGCATTCGCTAACCCTGCTCGAGCGCGCTCTGCAGCCGGGCATGAAGCCTGAGTAAGTGCGAAATAATCACCTCATAGACCGGTTGGGAAAAATCGGGCGGTAATGACCCTTTTGCCGTATCGATAGCCCGCGGGATATTATCGGCAAAATCATGCAGAATTTCCAGCATCTGCTCCTGCGCAAACCCCACCTCTTTGGCGGTGGCTAAAAAGTGACGGGGATAGAGGGTATGAATGTCCGTTTTGCGCCCTTTGCTCGCTTTCAGGCTCATCGACAGCTTGAGATCGCTCATATGCAGCCCCGCGCCGCCCAGCACCGGAAAGGCGGAGATAATATCGTAGAACGGGGTTAACCGGTAGCTGCCGCCCGGCTGGAGGAAAATCGAAAAGTTCTTGGCGTGCCCATCGGTGGCGCCAATCAGCCATTGAAAAACGATAAACTTCATAAAATCATAGCGATCCTTCAGGGCGTCGCTCGAACCCAGCAGAAAGTCCATGATTCGGCGAATGCCCGGACCGCCGTCTGACTCATACTTAATGGATGATGGAATGCCAAAAGCCTGGCACAGATCTTCCTGCGGTAAACGCAGCAACACCGTGTTTTCCCGCGCCCAGCGGCGGTCAAAACGTTCCACCGCCAGCGCGCGGATGCTGGCGGTTTGCATAATTTCGGCATCCGGTACCGCGAAACCCAGCGCCCGGGCGAGTGCCAGACACAAATATTCGTTATCCACGCTCTCGCTGAGATCCAGCACCGCGTTAGGCTGCTTTATTTCGCCGATAGGCAGCTTAATAATGTGGGTGGTGGGCGTGGTGCCGGTGGGAATGCACCATTGGCCGTCGATGTTCAACAGCGCGGTTTTTTCCTGCGCCCCGGCCACCGAGATCCTGAAATCATCCTGCTCGTTGACCATTCCGAGAGGAATATCGGACTGATAGGCCGTCAGCAGCGCTTCCAGGCTACGGCCATCCAGAGGCTCCCAGCTTAATGCTCCCCGGTCGGCGTTTTCTCCCGGCGGCAGTAACGTCACCGCCCCGACGCTATCGCGGCCGATCTCGGCCAGCAGATCAAAGGGCTGCTTTGAGCGCGCCTGGTAGCGTTTAACAATCCGCTCCCGCACTTTTGGGCTATCCGGCAACAGATTATCAAAGTAGTTAAACACCGCATCGGCGGTGATGTTGCCGTACTGCAGCGGCAGCGACAGCGAGAGTGGACGGGCGCGAGGACTGCGCATCCAGCTCTCCTGATAGCGGAAAACGTGCGCCCCGTTACTCTGCTTGATCAGCTCGCCGACGCGTTCATTGTTCATCCATGTTACGAGGGTTGCCATTACCACTCCAGATCCTGTGGGCTATCGTCTTTTACCCCAACGGCCGGCGCATTTTTTTCGCTCAGCACCATCGTCATTTCAAGCGATTGTAAAATTTTAAACAGCGTCACTAAGGTGGTTTTGTCCGGATGGTTTTCGAAGTTAGAGATGGTCGCCTGCTTTATGCCAATCCGCTTCGCCAGATCGCTCTGCGTCCAGTGGTTGTTCTGCCGGATCAGCTTGAGGTAGTTAGCCAGCTGAACCGGGCCATATATCATCGGTGAAATGCTCACACGCTCTCCTTATCCTCTCCTGGGGATAAAAGCATATTTATACCCTGGTGAGGATAATGTCAATCGGCAAAAATATCCTCTTGTGGGTATAATAACGGCAATATCCCCAGCAGGGGATATCAGAAGTATAAAAAGGAAGGAGAAAACCCGGCCGCCCGCAGCGACGACCGGAGGAGCCTAGTCGGCAATCAGTTCATCATAGAGGACGCGCAGGCGCGTGCGGAGGTAGAGAACGGCTTTATGTTTACGCGATAACAGCGTCTGCTCGCTGACCCCGCTCTCTTCCGCCAGCGCCTTATAGCTGTAGCCTTGCAGCTCGGTTTTCTCAAACACCTCGCGCTGGGCCGGCGGCAGTTCGCCAAGCGCCTGAGTCAGCTCTTCCCACAGTAGCGCTTTAAGGTACTCCTCTTCCGGGGTGTACGGTACGCCGAACAGCGTCTCTGAGATCTCATCTTCAGGCCGCTCGCCCTCCTCTGCAGCGCTAAAATAGCCCGCGAGCGGCAGCTCGCGTTTTTTGCGCGCCCGGTCGGTCATTTCGTTGCGCGCCGCACGGAACAGCCAGGCAGCCACGTTCTCCACCGGTTGTTCCACGGTCATCAGCTGGTAAGTGACTTCCTGCAGGATATCATCCGCATCAGCGCGCACCGAGGTTCGGCCGCGAATGAAGGCTTTCAGCCGTGACCGGCAGGCGTTAAGCGCCGAAATAAGCAGCGACTCCCCCGCCATCCCGGTTTTCATCTCGCTCACTCGACAGGCGTCGTTTTCGCGGCGTCATCCCGCGGCGGGGCTTTCCCCTCCCGCCGCTCGCGCCAGCCGCACGGCCCGCGTTGGCTGAAGCGCTGAACGAACTCTTCACGCTGTTGCGGGCTCATGTTCATCCAACGTTCGTGCATCCGCCGCCGTTCGCGCGCCATACCGAACATTCCAGGGCGAAAACCGAGGCCGCCAAATAGAATGCGCGACAGGGCCAGAATGCCCAGCGCCTGCCAGAAGCCGATGCTCTTGACGCCGAGAATCGCCGGCAGCAGCGCGTTCCACAGCGACATCACCAGCAGCCCGAGGATGGCGATCAGCGCCACACCCACGATCAGCGGCTTCGCCATTCGATGGCCACCGAAGCCGCGACCGCGGTGGTGCCCGTGCATATCAAAACCTCTCATCATCGTATGACCTCATTACAGTAGTGAATCGTGATAGGTGGAGAGGTAGACGAATGAGCAACGGAAATATTGCCAGGAAAATGACAAAATCAACGCATACGCTTGGCTATGGCGCATAGCGGATTGATATTATTGATAAACGACCGAAACCGTCGGCAATACGCTAAATCTCCTGTCCGACCATCAGCCGGTGGCCATCGGGGGTGGCCAGCAAAAATTCACGCATGCCGTGGGGCTTATCGGCCGGCGGCTGCAGGATAAGCGCCCCGTTCTGCCGCCATTCATCGTGTAGCGCATCAACATCGGCGACGTTGAGGTAGGCAAAATAACTGTGGTCGCCCAGCGCTGAGGGGCTGATGGCATCCGGGCAATGGCCGAGCATCAGCCTGACGCCGTCGCGGACCATCAACTGCCAGTCCGCCCCTTGCGGCCACTGCGCGGTAAAACCCAGCGCATCGCGAAAATAGTCGACGTTTTTTTGCAGATCGGGGACGGCAAGCACAAACGCAAAAGGTTTTAGTCCTGAGTCGGTCATTTTTCACCTCCATGCTGATATGTTACAACGGATGGCCCAGCCAGCGCTTTTCAAACAGCGGCCTGGAGCGCAGGCTTGCCCGGCGCTGCGCGTATTGTTGATAGATGCCGATCATGTTCTCAGCACAAACATCGTTCAGGGCAGGCTTTGCATCGGGCTGCACGCGGTTTATCTCCTGACATTCGGTCGCCTTGCGCCAGATAAAACGTCACTGTATTACCCCCTTCATTGCTGGCGGTATACCGCGCTTTGTCCAGACTATAGCCAGTAGCATTATCAGGCCCTCATTTTCAGCCGGGCGTTGTCTTTCATTCTGGACAAAAAACGGGGTTTAACCACCTGCATGGCCCATATAAACGCCAACAGGCTGCCGACGAAAGGCTTTCTACGAATAAAATTCGTGACAACGTCACAAACCGAGCGACGCTGGCGACCGCTTTCGGGATTGTAATCAAAAAATGAATGCCGTATAACATGACGCAACCGAGGGGTGTCCCGTGAGGGCTGAGATGGCGTAAGCCGAACCCTTTGAACCTGATCTGGGTCATGCCAGCGAAGGGACGGGTCGGCAATTTTGCCAGTTTACCGCCATTGCCTGTTCATACTTCTGCACGCCCGGATCTCCCCTTGTATCAGGAGGTCCTGTGATTCTTCCCGTTTTTACCCAAGGTCTTTATGGTCGTCTGCGCCAGCAGGCCGGTCGCGACTGGGAACGCTACGTTGCGCATCCCTTCTTACGCCAGCTTGCCGATGGCACCCTGCCCGAAATCGCCTTCCGACGCTATCTGACTCAGGATTACCTGTTTCTGATCCATTTTGCCCGCAGCTACGCCCTGCTGGTCAGTAAGCTGCGTACGCTGCCGGAAATGCGCGCCGCCGCCGCCTCGATGAATGCCATCCTTGGCGAGCTGCCGCTGCATGTCGGCTATTGTGCGGGCTGGGGGCTCGATGAAGCCACTATGGCCGGCGAAAACAAAGCGGCGGAGACGGTCAATTACACTCGCTATGTCCTGGATATCGGCCATTCCGGCGATGCGCTGGATCTCCTGACGGCGCTGATGCCCTGCGTCGCCGGCTATGCCGAAATCGGCCTCGGTCTGCTTCACGACCCCGCCACCCGTCTCAGCGATAACCCGTACGCCTCGTGGATTCGTAACTACGGCGACGAGGGCTACCTCAACGGCGTCAATGCCGCGGTCGGCCTGCTGGAAACCGTCTGGCAACAGCGCGGCGGCGAAGCGCGGTTCGCCGAGCTGAGCACCATTTTCACCACCGCCGCTCGCCTGGAAGCAAACTTCTGGCAGATGGGGCTGAATGCCGCGGCGGAGGGTCAGGCGTGAATGCCCCCACGATTCAGGTCCGGGAGTTAGGCCTGCGCTTCGGTTCGCGGGTGATTTTCACGGATCTGTCATTTGATATTCCCGGCGGAGAGTGGATTTCGCTGCTGGGCGCCAGCGGCGCCGGCAAAACCAGCCTGCTGCGGATTATCGCCGGATTAGCCTCCCCGACTCACGGTCAGGTGCACGCCAGCGATGGGCTCCCCATTGCGCAGCGGCTGGCGTGGATGGGGCAAAAAGATCTGCTCTATCCGTGGCTGAGCGTACGCGATAACGTGGCGCTCGGCGCCCGGCTTCGCGGTGAACGGGTCGACAGCCAGCGAGTGGCGACCTTATTAGAGCAGGTGGGCCTCAGCCATTGCGCCGACGATCGCCCGGCTTCGCTCTCCGGCGGAATGCGACAGCGGGCGGCGCTGGCGCGCACGCTGTATGAAGATCGCCCCATTGTTTTAATGGATGAACCGTTCTCGGCGTTGGACACCATTACCCGCACGCGAATCCAGAACCTGGCCGCCGGGCTGCTGGTGAATCGTACCGTGGTGCTCATCACCCACGACCCGATGGAAGCCTGCCGGCTCAGCCATCGGCTGCTGGTGCTTTCGCCGCCGGGAGGCATTGACGATGCGCATCATCTGACGGGGGTACCACCGCGCGCGCCGGACGATCCCGTACTGCTGGCCAGCCAGGCCGAACTACTACAACAGCTGGTGAGGGGGAACGGATGAGAGGCAAACTGTTGCGCGGCGGGGTGGTGTTTTGCGGCCTGCTGCTGCTGTGGTGGCTGGTCAGCCGCAGCGGCATCCCCGCTTTCCTGCTGCCCTCGCCATCGGCGGTGGCTAACGCCCTGTGGGTCAACCGCAGCTGGCTGGCCTGGCATACCCTGATCACCGTCAGCGAAATTCTCAGCGGTCTGGCGCTCGGCGTAGCGCTCGGGGTGGTGCTGGCGCTGTGCATGATTATCTCGCCGCGCTTTCAGCGCTGGCTGATGCCGCTGGTGCTGACCAGCCAGGCCATCCCGGTTTTCGCCCTCGCCCCGCTGCTGGTGCTGTGGTTCGGCTTCGGGATGAGCGCCAAGGTGATGATGGCGGTGCTGATTATCTTCTTCCCCGTCACCTCGGCGTTTTTTGACGGCCTGCGGCGGGTCAATCATGACTATCTCGATCTGGCGCGAACGATGGGCGCCTCTTTTAGCGCCCAGCTGCGTCACGTGCGTCTGATGGCGGCGCTGCCGGCGCTCGGTTCCGGCCTGCGTATGGCCGCCGCGGTCGCCCCGATCGGCGCGATCATCGGGGAATGGGTGGGCTCCGCCGAAGGGCTGGGCTACGTGATGCTTAACGCCAATGCGCGCATGCAGACCGACGTCTGCTTTGCCGCGCTGTTTATTTTAGTGCTGCTGACCGTCCTGCTTTGGCTGGCGGTGGATGCTTTCTTGCACCGGCTGATCGACTGGACGCCGGAATCGTGACTCACAAGGACAATGAAGGAATCGCCATGAGTAAATCCCTTATCGCCACAATGGCCTTCAGCGCGCTGTTCAGCGCGCAGGCGCTCGCCAACGAGAAACTGACGCTGGTGCTTGACTGGTATATCAACCCTGACCATGCGCCGATTATGGTCGCTGAACAGATTGGCGCCTTTAAAGAGCAAGGGCTGGACGTCAGGATCGTGCCGCCATCCGACCCGGCGCTCCCGCCGCGGCTGGTGGCCGCAGGCCAGGCGGATCTGGCGATCACCTATCAGCCGCAGGTACACTTTTTTGCCGATGAAGGCCTGCCGCTGGTGCGGGTCGGCACATTGATTAATTCGCCGCTGAACACGGTGATCGCCCTCGATAAAAACATTAACACCCCTGCCGATCTAAAAGGAAAAAAGGTTGGCTATTCGGTCAGCGGAATTGAGCAGGCAACCCTGGCAACCATGGCGCAAAACGCCCATATCGACCCGCAAAGCATCAAGCTGATTAACGTCAATTTCCAGCTGACCAGCGCCCTGCTGGCCGGTCAGGTCGATGCGGTGATTGGCGGCTATCGCAATATTGAGGCGCTGGAGCTTAAACTTCAGGGTAAAGACCCGCGGGTGATGAATGTGGAGGATTTTGGCGTCCCGGCCTATGACGAGCTGGTGATTGTGGCCCATCGCGATCGAATTCACGCGGCGAAAATTAAAAAATTCCTCGTTGCCTTGCAAAAAGGCGTGGCGTATCTGCACGCCCATCCGCAGGAGAGCTGGCAAGCTTTTGCCGCCGCTCACCCGGAGCTGAACACCGAACTGAACAAACAGGCCTGGCTGCAAACGGAACCGCTGTTTGCCCGCGACCCGGCGGCGCTGGATAAGCCGCGCTATGAAGCTTACGAACAGTTTTTATATAACAATAAGTTGGTTAAAAAAATCACACCTTTAACCCATTATGCGGTTGAACTGTATTGAGTAACCATACTGCTGGCGGAAGTATTTTCGCCAGCGCATTCAACGAAGCGGTATTAAACCCGGCCGATTTCCTCACTAAGAATTACACTTTTAATGGTTTTATCACACTTTAAATACTTCATTAAAATCAATGAACTATCATCTATTTTCGTTATGTAAAAATAACGTAAAAATACCTCAATAAATAAAACATTGAATGCAGATTTAAAAAGCCATATATTGTGCGCGCTTTATGCATGGCGATTCAATTTCTTAAACCAATTATTCAACCAGTGTTCAACCGCAACGCTGGTTGTGGGAGTGATATGATGACGGATAAAGTCCGTATTGATACTTTAAGTGCAGATTTATTGGACGCAAACAACGAAACCTTTTTGGCCCGTCAGGCTGAATTCGAATCGAACGTCAGGAGTTACCCGCGCAAGCTGCCGCTGGCCATCGCGAAAGCGGAAGGCGTGTGGCTGACCGATGCGGATAACAAGCAGTACCTGGATTGTCTTGCCGGTGCTGGAACCCTGGCGCTGGGCCACAACCACCCTGATGTGCTGCAGAGCATCCAAAGTGTCATTACCAGCGGCTTGCCGTTACATACTCTCGATCTGACGACTCCGTTAAAAGATCGCTTCTCCGAATACCTGCTCTCCTTACTGCCTGGGGAAGGTAAAGAATACTGCCTGCAATTCACCGGCCCATCCGGCGCTGACGCCGTAGAAGCGGCCCTGAAGCTGGCGAAAAAATATACCGGCCGGACGTCGGTCATCAGCTTCTCCGGCGGCTACCATGGGATGACCCACGGCGCGCTGTCGGTAACCGGTAACCTGTCGCCGAAAGAAGCGGTCAACGGCATGATGCCGGAAGTGCAGTTTATGCCGTATCCGCATCAGTACCGCTGCCCGCTGGGTATCGGCGGTGAAGCGGGCGTCAAAGCGCTGACTTACTACTTCGAAAACCTGATCAACGACGTGGAAAGTGGCGTGCGTAAACCGGCTGCGGTCATTCTCGAAGCCGTTCAGGGCGAAGGCGGCGTGAACCCGGCTCCGGTCGAGTGGCTGCAGCGCATCCGCAAAGTGACCCAGGAACACGGCATTCTGCTGATCGTTGACGAAGTTCAGGCTGGCTTTGCCCGTACCGGTAAACTGTTTGCCTTCGAACACGCCGGCATTGAGCCGGACATCATCGTGATGTCGAAAGCCGTTGGCGGCGGTCTGCCGCTGGCCGTTCTGGGTATTAAGAAGCAGTTCGACGCCTGGGAACCGGGCCACCACACCGGCACCTTCCGCGGCAACCAGCTGGCGATGGCTACCGGCCTGACCACCCTGCGTCATCTGAAAGATAACGACATTGCTGGCAAAGTCGCGGTACAAGGCGAGTGGCTGAAAGGCAAACTGGCCGACATGCAGAAACGTTTCCCGGTAATGGGCCACATTCGCGGCCTGGGTCTGATGATCGGGATTGAGATCGTCAACCCGAACGAAGCCCAGGACCATATGGGTTGCTACCCGGCTGACGGCGCGCTCTCCGCCCTGCTGCAGAAGAAGTGCTTCGAAGCGGGTCTGATCCTCGAGCGCGGCGGCCGCGGCGGCTGCGTCCTGCGTCTGCTGCCATCGCTGCTGATCAGCAACGCCGAGCTGGAAATTTTCCTCGACAAATTTGAACAGGCCATGCTGGCCGCCGGTGTCAAACCGGTCTGAGTGGAGCGAGTGACCGCAATGTCCAAATTGAATCCGATTCTTGCTGGTTCGGCACAAAGTATTGAGGCCTATCAGCAGGTTATCGCCCAGACCAGCCAGGCCGTCGCGCAGTGGCTGCAGCAGCCTGAGATGTATCAGGGGAAAAGCGTCGCCGAACTGCGCGAACGTATTACCCTTGAGTTCACCGAGCAGGGTTTGGGTAACCAGGCGGCGATTGAACGTGCGATCGAGTACTTCCTGAAAGACAGCCTGTCGGTGCATCACCCGCAGTGCGTGGCGCATCTGCACTGCCCGAGCCTGGTCGTCAGCCAGGCCGCGGAAGTGCTGATTAACGCCACCAACCAGAGCATGGACTCCTGGGATCAAAGCCCGTCGGCGACCATCATTGAGATGAAGCTGATCGAATGGCTGCGCGCTCAGGTGGGCTATCCGGCGGGCGACGCTGGGGTGTTTACCAGCGGCGGCACCCAAAGCAATCTGATGGGGCTGATGCTGGCGCGCGATGCGTTCTTCGCCCGCCGGGGTCACTCAATCCAGCAGGACGGGCTGCCGGGCGATGTGCGTCAGTACAAAGTGCTGTGCTCTGAAAACGCCCACTTCTCGGTGCAGAAGAACATGGCGCTGATGGGCCTCGGCTACCGCGCGGTCACCCTGGTGAAAACCGACCGTTTCGCCCGGATGGACGTTGACGACCTGAAAGCGAAAATTGCCGCCGCGCAGGCCAACGGCGAGCAGATCATGGCGATCGTCGCCACCGCGGGCACCACCGACGCGGGCGCGATTGATCCGCTACGCGAGATTGCCGGCGTGGCGGCGGAACATCAGATCTGGCTGCACGTGGATGCGGCATGGGGCGGCGCGCTGCTGCTCTCTGAGCAGTATCGCGACTATCTGGACGGTATTGAATGCGTGGATTCCATTACCCTGGACTTCCACAAGCAGTTCTTCCAGACCATCAGCTGCGGCGCGTTCCTGTTAAAAGACGCGCGCCACTACGAGCTGATGCGCTATCAGGCGGCCTATCTGAACTCCGAGTTCGATGAAGAACACGGTGTACCGAACCTGGTCGCCAAATCGCTGCAAACCACCCGCCGTTTCGATGCGCTGAAGCTGTGGATGGGCCTGGAAGCGCTGGGGCAGAAGCAGTACGCGGAGATCATCGATCACGGCGTGACCATGGCAAAAAATGTCGCTGAATACGTCGCCAGCCAGCCGACGCTGGAGCTGGTTATGGAGCCGCAGCTGGCAAGCGTGCTGTTCCGCACGCGCCCGCAGCAGATGGCCGACAGCGATGATGCCGCTATCGCCCTGCTCAACCAGCGCGTCGGCGACGCGCTGCTGGACTCCGGCCGCGCCAACGTTGGCGTGACCGAGCACAACGGCGTCACCTGTCTGAAGCTGACGCTGCTGAACCCGATCGTCACCCTTGATGACGTCAAGGTCTTGCTGAGTCTGGTTGAGCGCACCGCGCAGGAACTGCTGGCGCAATAAGCGCTTCCCCGGGTGCGACACAACCCGTCGTTGCAGAAGCCGATAACGCTGGTTATCGGCTTTTTTTTGTTTTTTTCCCACCGGTTCAGCTGACGTGTTCGGACAAATAAGTGACAACGTCACCGATTCAGCTTCTGGCTTCCTGCAACAGCTGTTGAATCATCTTCTCCTGCCCGCGGTAGTCGCCTTCGCCAAACGCGGTATAGCGCAGCTGGCCGCGGGCATCAAACAGATAGTGCGCCGGCCAGTACTGGTTACCAAACGCCTTCCAGATGGCGTAGGCGTTATCCGCCACCACCGGATATGGCAGCCGCCATTTCGCCACCGCCTCACGCAGCGCCGGGAGCGAACGTTCCCATGGGTATTCCGGAGTATGCACCCCCACCACCACCAGCCCCGCGGCGCGATATTTATTCGCCCAGTCGCGGACGTGCGGCAGCGTGTGCTGGCAGTTAATACAGTCCCGGGTCCAGAAGTCGATAAGCACAACCTTGCCCTGCAAAGCGTGCGGGCTCAACGCTGCGCTATTGATCCACGCCGTTCCTCCGGCCAGCGACGGCATGGTGCTGGAAGGCGGCGGCGCGACGACAGGCTGCAACCGACCGGCAGGTTGCGCCTGCGGTAGACCGCCGCTCAACCGCTGTTCCAGCGCCTGAGTTAAACCGCTGGCCCCTTGCAGGTAGCGGTCCGCCCCGCTGGCGATTAACGCCACCGAAGCCAGAATCGCCAGCCCCGCCAGCTGACGTAGCCGCTGGCTGAAGGCCAAACCGCGGCGCAGACGCGCCGCCAGGCGGTCGCCAGACCACCACAGCAGCGCCAGCATCAGCGCACACCCGCTGCCATAGGCAACCAGCAGCGCCCCCATCGTGGCCGCGTTAGCGCCAGAGTAACCCAGGCTAAGCACCGCTCCCAGCACCGGCCCGGCACAGGGCGCCCACAGCAGGCCGATGGCCAGACCCGCCAGCAGCGCCGACGTCCCCCCGGTGTGCTGGTCGCTGTGATGATTGATACGGTTGCCCAACGCCACCAGCGGCGCGCTCAGGCGCCAGGCAACGCGTAACGACAGCAGACTCAGCCCCACCAGCGCCAGAAACGCCAGCGCCAGCCAGCGGCCGGCCACGGTCAGGTTCGCCACCCAGCTGCCGGTTACCGTCGCCAGTAATGATACGGCGGTAAACATCAGCACCATCCCGGCAAGCAGCAGCAGCAGGTGGCTGCGCCTGCCGCGGAGGTTAGCAAAAATGAGCGGGATCACCGGTAAAGTACAGGGGCTCAGCAGCGTCAGCATGCCGCCCGCGAAGGCTATCAGGACAGACATCATATTCATTCTCCTCGGTATGAGCTCGCGGCCGAAAGCGGCAGCCAGCGCATTACAACAGGCGAATGTATTGACGAAGTGTCTGAAACAGCGCGGTTTTGTCAGTTCAGGTATCTGCAGCCGCGCCGGATACAGAAGGATACAAGGTGGCGGCGGCGAGCAGAAGACTGGCTTCCAGTCCCCCCTGCGCCCGGTTGCGCAGCAGGAGTTGTCCCTGCATCTGGCCCGCCAGCTGAGCGGCAATCGCCAGCCCCAGACCGGTGCCGCCGGTATCCCGATTGCGCGAGTTTTCCAGACGGTAGAACGGCTGCAGAACGGCTTCCAGCGCCTCCTCCGGGATCCCCGGCCCCTGGTCCAGCACCTGAATGGTCAGGTCGCCGCGACGGCTATAAAGCAGCCTGATATCTACCCGTCCCCCGAACTTGAGCCCGTTATCGATCAGATTGGTCATGATGCGTCGTAGCGCCTGCGGCGGGAGCAGCACCGCGGCGGCTTCCCTGGCGGGATGAAAGAGCACCGGCCTGCCGACATCGGCGTAATCGCAGGCGATGCTGTCGAGAAAGGCATTGACATCCAGGCGCTGGCGCGGCTCTTCGAGCGGCTGCGCCGAACGGGCAAAGGCGATCCCTTCCCTGACCAGCCGGCTCATATTATCGAGATCCTGCAGGAGCTTATCGCGCAGCTCCGGCGCTCCCGCCATTTCCACCCGCAGCTTCATCCGCGTCATCGGCGTCTGGAGATCGTGGGAGATCGCCGCCAGGATCCGCGCCCGTTCCTGCAAATGGTCGTGGATCCGCGTCTGCATCGCGTTGAACGCGCGGGCGGCATGCTGCACCTCCCGTGGCCCCTGTTCCGCCATCATACCAGGAACGTGGGCCGCCGGTTGCAGGGCGTCAATGGCGTCGGTGAAGCGGGTCATCGGGCTCACCACCTGGCGTACGGCGTACCAGGCGCAGGCCAGCAGCAGCAGGAACTGGGCGACCAGCAGCGCCGGCAGCCAGCGGGCAATGGCGGGCAGCCGCGGCCATAAATCAAGACTCAGCGGCGCGCCGTCATGCAGGGTGATGTGGGCCTGAATATGCTCACGCGGGCCGGGCACCGCGATAATACTCAGCGGATAGCTGCCGCTGAGCGACTCTTGCAGCGAACGCACCGCGTCGCGGGAACGCCAGCTGGTGGGATAATCGCCGCTGACGCCGGCGGAGAGCTGATAGCGGTAGTTCCCGCGCGCCAGCCGCGCCAGCCACTGCGGACGCTCGGCGGCAGGCAGCCGGTCGAGGATCGCCACGCTGGTGGCCACATCGTATTGCAGATTTCCCAGCATCACGCTGCGGGCGCTGCTCATGCGCTCATAAAACAGCAGCGACAGGGTCAGCGCATTCGCCAGCAGTAGCGCGAGGAACATCATCAGCATCAGCCGGGACCGCAGCGAGCCGGGCCAGAACGTCATTCCCGGGCCTCGCGAATCGAGACCGCGACCGCGAGCACATAGCCTTCGCTACGCACGGTTTTGATGTAGGCCGGTTCGCGGGCATCTTCGCGCAGCCGTTGGCGCAACCGGCTCACCAGCAGATCGATGGAGCGCTCAAACAGCTCCGCATCGCGCCCCTGAGTCAGATTCAGCAGCTGATCGCGGTTCAGCACCCGCTGCGGGTGGTCGAGAAAGACCCGCAGCAGCCGGTACTCCGCCCCGCTCAAGGCGACGATGGCTCCGCTGTCATCCAGCAGGTGGCGCGCGGAGGTATCCAGCAGCCAGTCGCCGAAGGCAATCAGCCGCCCCGCCTCGGTAATTTGCAGATTGGGCGGCAGCGCCCGCGTGCGCCGCAGAATGGCTTTAATCCGCGCCAGCAGCTCGCGAGCGACAAACGGTTTAACCAGATAGTCGTCGGCTCCCATTTCGAGGCCCAGAATCCGGTCGCTGTCCTCCGTGCGCGCGGTCAACATCAGCACCGGGATATTCCGTTGGCCGTGGCTGCGCAGCTGACGGCAGAGGATCAGGCCATCATCGCCGGGCAGCATAATATCCAGCACGATCAGATCCACCTGCCGGGTCTGTAACACCGACCACATCGCTTTGCCGTTGGCGGCCCCGGTGGCACGATAGCCCGATTTATGCAGATAATCGCTCACCAGTTCGCGAATATCGCGGTCGTCATCGACAACCAAAATATGGTCAATGTGTTCCACTGCCGGCTCCACTCACAATCATATCGACTCCAAAAGAATATGCGCTGGCGCCGGAAGCGCAACTCACCGCTTCCGGCGGGCGGGCTATAGATGATCGGCATCGACCACGGCGTTAACAAAATCGTCAGGGGCCTCCTGCGGCGGATTGTGGCCGATGTTGCCGGTTAACGTGCGATGTTCATATTTACCGGTAAATTTCGCCCGATAGCTGGCGGGCGTCGGATGCGGCGCGCCGTTATTATCCCCTTCGAGGGTAAGAGTCGGGACGCCGATGGTCGGCAGTTGCGCCAGCTTTTGCTCGTAGGCCGCGTATTTCTGTTCCCCCTTCTCGAGACCAAGGCGCCAGCGATAGTTGCTGATAGTCACCGCCACGTGATCCGGGTTATCGAGCGCTTTAGCGCTTTGCGTAAACGCGGCATCGCTGAAGTCCCAGCCTGGCGACGCCTGGCGCCAGATCAGCCTGGCAAAAGCATGCGTATTCTGGCGATACCCGGCCTCCCCGCGCGCGGTGGCGAAATAGAACTGATACCACCATGACAGTTCTGCCTCCGGCGGCAGCGGTTTCGCGCCAACCTGCTGGCTGCCGATCAGATACCCGCTCACCGAAACCAGCGATTTGACCCGCTCCGGCCATAGGGCGGCCACGATATCGGCGGTACGCGCCCCCCAGTCAAATCCGGCAAAATCGGCCTGCTTGATGTGTAAGGCGTCCATCAGATGGACAATATCCGCCGCCATGGCCGACGGCTGCCCGTTACGCGGCGTGCTGGCTGCAAGAAAACGCGTACTGCCATAACCGCGCAGATACGGCACGATGACCCGAAAACCTTTTTCCGCCAGCGCGGGCGCGACGACGGCATAGCTATGAATGTCATACGGCCAGCCGTGCAGCAGAATAACCGCCTGCCCGTCGCGTGGGCCCATATCGACATAGCCGATATTCAGATCGCCGGCGTTGATCTGTTGAATATGCTCAAACGCCGCGGCATCTTCCGCCGCGCAAACGCCGGCTGAGCACAGCGCTGAAAGCGACAGCAGCAGCGCGCTACTTTTACGTATCAGGGATAATCTGTTCATCACTAAACCCACCTGTTAATTGCGGACATAAGAACGTACGCACACAGTTAAACAAGGTTTTGTATCCGGCATATGCGGAGAAAGCCGGGGTTTTGCATCGTGATGTATTGCATGCCCCGCCAGATACAATGTGATACATAGCGATGGCATCGTGAAAAGGGGCATTTGTTGCTGGCTTGTCAATTCGAGCTTGCGCCACCGCGGAGATCCGGTAGTTTGTCTCGCCATTAACGGTTGATGAAAGAACAAGGTGTCTGCACGTTATGTTGGTTTTTGATGGTCACAACGATCTGCTGCTCAATCTGTGGCTGCATCACCGCGAAGAGCCGGTTCAGGCCTTTTTCGACGGTATCGCGCAGGGGCATCTGGATTATCCCCGCATGCGGCAAGGCGGCTTTGGCGGCGGCCTGTTCGCTCTGTTTGTCCCGCCGCAGGCGTATATCGCCCGCATGGCCCCGCGCTACGCTAACCAGCCCTGGGATCCGCTGAACATCCTCTGGCAACAGCTGGCGATTCTGCAACGCATCGTGGCGGAGTCGGCCGGCCGGGCGCGGCTATGCCTGACCGCCGCGGACATTGCGCGCTGCCGGCAGGATAGCGTCCTGGCGATGGTCGCGCATATCGAAGGCGCCGGCGGGCTGGATGGCGCTGGCGAAGATCTGCAGGCGTTTTATGCCGCAGGCGTTCGCAGCATCGGTCCGTTCTGGAACCTGGCGAACCGCTTCGGGGAAGGGGTAACCGGTCCCTTCCCCGGCAGCCCTGATAGCGGCCCGGGGTTAACCGCGGAGGGGGTGGCGCTGATTCGTCAGGCCAATGCGCTGCGGATGCAAATCGACGTCTCGCACATGAACGAGAAAGCCTTCTGGGATACCGCCCGCCACTCAACGGCGCCGCTGGTAGCCAGCCACTCCAACGCTCATGCGCTCTGTCCGCAGCCGCGTAACCTGACCGACGCTCAGCTGCTCGCGATCCGCGATAGCGGCGGCGTGGTGGGCGTCAATTTTGGTAATGCCTTTCTGCGCGCCGACGGCCAACGCGACAGCGATACGCCGTTAACGGTGGTGGTCCGCCATATCGACTATCTTATTAACAAAATGGGTGTCGACCACGTGGCGCTGGGCTCAGATTTTGACGGCATCACCCTACCGGACGAATTAGAGGATGTCAGGGGTTTACCCAGACTGTTCAAGGCGTTGCGTCATCACGGCTATGATCAATTGGTGCTGGATAAGCTGGCGTCAGGCAACTGGTTACGTGTATTAAAAAATGTTTGGCAACAATAGGTTGTATTGTAAACATAGCGTTAATTCCTTACATATTCCGGGTTGATCTCTGTCACCCAGAGGCGCACTATTTGTCGGCTATGACTCTTTTTATCTGAGTCGTTAACCCTGTTTAGAGGAAAAATACTATGTGGAAGAAACCTGCCTTTATCGATTTACGTCTGGGTCTGGAAGTGACGCTGTACATCTCCAACCGCTAATCGTTCTGCCCGCCGTTCGCGCGGGCATTTTGTTTTACTATCTGGTCCGTCTTCATGTTTATAAAAGTCCTTGGCTCCGCGGCCGGCGGAGGTTTTCCGCAGTGGAATTGTAACTGCCCCAACTGTCATGGCGTGCGCAACGGGACCATTCAGGCCACCCCGCGCACCCAGTCGTCGATTATCGTCAGCGATAATGGCGAAGATTGGGTGCTGTGCAACGCTTCGCCCGATATCAGCCAGCAGATCGCCCACACCCCGGAATTAAATAAAAAAGGGGTCCTGCGCGGCACCGCCATTGGCGGCATTATTCTGACGGATAGCCAGATTGACCACACCACCGGGCTATTAAGCCTGCGCGAAGGCTGCCCGCATCAGGTGTGGTGCACGCCGGAGGTCCATGAGGATCTGTGCACCGGTTTCCCGATTTTTACCATGCTGCAGCACTGGAACGGCGGCCTGGTTCACCATCCCGTGACGCCGCTGAGCGCTTTTAAGGTCGATGCCTGCCTGGATCTCGCCTTTACGGCCATTCCGATTATCAGCAACGCGCCGCCCTATTCGCCGTATCGCAACCGGCCGCTGCCGGGCCATAACGTGGCGCTCTTCATCGAAAACCGCGCCAACGGCCAGACCCTGTTCTATGCGCCGGGTCTCGGCGAGCCGGATGAGGCGATTCTTCCGTGGCTGCGTAAAGCCGACTGTCTGCTGATTGACGGCACCGTCTGGCAGGACAATGAACTGCAGGCCACCGGCGTCGGGCGCAACACCGGCAGAGATATGGGCCATCTGGCCCTCGGCGAAGAACACGGTCTGGTGGCATTACTGGCGTCACTGCCGGCAAAACGCAAAATTCTTATTCATATTAATAATACCAACCCAATCCTGAACGAGCAGTCTGCGCAGCACCTCGCCCTGACGCAACAGGGCATTGAAGTGAGCCGGGACGGGATGAGTATTTACCTTCAGGACTGAACTATGCTGATAACTGACACCCTGACGCCAGAGGCGTTCGAGCAGGCGCTACGCGCCAAAGGCGCCTATTACCACATTCATCATCCCTACCATATCGCGATGCATAACGGCCAGGCGACGCGAGAGCAGATTCAGGGCTGGGTGGCGAACCGTTTTTACTACCAGACCAATATTCCGCTCAAAGACGCGGCGATCATGGCCAACTGCCCGGATCCGCACACCCGGCGCAAATGGGTTCAGCGGATCCTCGACCATGACGGCAGCAACGGCGAAGAAGGCGGAATTGAAGCGTGGCTGCAGCTGGGCGAAGCGGTCGGTCTGAGCCGCGAGGCGCTGCTGTCGGAACGTCATGTGCTGCCGGGCGTTCGTTTCGCGGTGGATGCCTATGTCAATTTTGCCCGCCGCGCGAACTGGCAGGAGGCGGCCTGTAGCTCGCTGACCGAACTGTTTGCCCCGCAGATTCACCAGTCGCGCCTCGACAGCTGGCCGCAGCACTACCCGTGGATCAAAGAAGAAGGCTATTTTTACTTCCGCAGCCGCCTGAGCCAGGCGAACCGCGACGTCGAACACGGCCTCGCGCTGGCGAAAGAATTCTGCATCACCGTCGCCCAACAAAACCGCATGCTGGAGATCCTGCAGTTTAAACTGGATATCCTGTGGTCGATGCTCGATGCGATGACCATGGCCTACGAACTGCAGCGCCCGCCCTACCACACGGTCACCGACAAGGCGGCCTGGCACACTACCCGACTGGTATAACCGATGAACGAAACCGCTATTGTCGCCTTCCGCCGCGGCTACCGTCTGCAGTGGGAAGCCGCCCAGGACAGCCATGTGATCCTCTATCCGGAAGGAATGGCTAAACTCAATGAAACCGCCGCCGCGATTCTCGAACTGGTGGACGGTCAACGCAGCGTCGCCGCGGTGATTGCCGAGCTGAACGCCCGTTTTCCGGAAGCGGGCGGCGTCGATGACGACGTCAAAGAGTTTTTGCAGATCGCCTATGAACAGAAGTGGATAAAGTTTAGTGAAGCAAAATAAACCCGGCGTTAACCCGCCGCTATGGCTGCTGGCGGAGCTGACCTACCGCTGCCCGCTGCAGTGCCCCTACTGTTCAAATCCACTGGATTTTGCTCAGCAGGACAAAGAGCTGACCACGGCACAGTGGATCGAGGTTTTCCGTCAGGCGCGGGCGATGGGCAGCGTCCAGATGGGCTTTTCCGGCGGCGAGCCGCTGACCCGTAAAGACCTGCCGGAGCTGATCCGCGCCGCACGCGACCTCGGGTTTTACACCAACCTGATCACCTCGGGTATCGGTTTGACCGAGAGCAAGCTCGACGCCTTCAGCGAGGCCGGTCTGGACCATATCCAGATAAGCTTTCAGGCCAGCGATGAGACGCTGAACGCCGCGCTGGCTGGTAACAAAAAGGCCTTCCAGCAAAAGCTGGCGATGGCCAGGGCGGTGAAAGCTCGTGACTACCCGATGGTGCTGAACTTCGTTTTGCATCGCCACAATATCGATCAGATCGACAAAATTATCGATCTTTGCATCGAGCTGGAAGCCGACGACGTCGAGCTGGCCACCTGCCAGTTTTACGGCTGGGCGTATCTCAACCGCCAGGGGCTGCTTCCGACCCGCGAACAGATTGCGCGGGCGGAAAAAGTGGTCGCCGAATACCGCGAGCGAATGAGCGCCAGCGGCAATTTGACCAACCTGCTGTTTGTAACCCCGGATTATTACGAAGAGCGCCCCAAAGGCTGTATGGGCGGCTGGGGGTCGATTTTCCTCAGCGTCACGCCGGAAGGCACGGCGCTGCCGTGCCATAGCGCCCGTCAGCTGCCGGTCGAATTTCCGTCGGTGCTGGAGCACAGTCTGCAAGATATCTGGTACAACTCCTTCGGCTTTAACCGCTATCGCGGCTTCGACTGGATGCCGGAGCCCTGCCGCTCCTGCGACGAAAAAGAGAAAGACTTCGGCGGCTGTCGCTGCCAGGCCTTTATGCTCACCGGCAACGCCGATAACGCCGACCCGGTGTGCAGCAAATCGCCGCATCATGACAAAATTCTCGACGCGCGACGTGAAGCGGCCTGTAGCGATATGAAAATCGGCCAGCTGCAGTTCCGTAACCGTACGCAGTCGCAGCTGATCTATAAAACCCGGGTATCGTAATGCAGCCAACGTCGCGCGCCATTGTTCGCCCGGACGGCCTGCGGATCTCGCTGGTTCATCAGGCCGGAGCCTCACGCGCGGCGGCGTTAGTGCAGGTGGCCGCCGGGAGCCACGATGAACCCGAACGCTGGCCGGGGCTGGCGCATCTGCTGGAGCACCTGCTGTTTACCGGTAGCCGCCGTTATCCCGACGATAGCCGCCTGATGAGCTGGATCCAGCGGGTCGGCGGCAGCGTCAATGCCACCACCCAGGCCCGCCGCAGCGCCTGGTTTTTCGAGGTGGATGCCCCGCTGCTCGCCGACGGCGTGCGGCGCTTGCAGGATATGCTGCTGGCGCCCACGCTGGAACCTGCGGCAATTGAGCAGGAGATCGCGGTCATTGATGCCGAAAATCGGCTGATTCAGCAACATGACCCTTCCCGCCGCGAAGCCGCGGTTTTTCACGGCGTACAGGCGCCCGCCGGTTTTCAACGGTTTCAGGTCGGGAGCGCGGAAAGCTTCGCCGGCGAGCGGCAGGCATTACGCGAAGCGCTGACCGCCTTCCATCAGCGCCATTACATCAGCAATACGATGCAGCTATGGCTGCAGGGGCCGCAGTCGCTGGAGGAACTGGAAGCGCTGGCCGCGGAGTTTTGCGCCGACTTGCCCGCTGGCGCGGCTCCGCATCCGTCGCCGCCGATTCTGCTGGCTCACGACCGCTACCTGCAGCTGGAAACTCCGGCACCGGCTGGCTTCTGGTACTGTCCATTGCTTCAGCACGTAGGTGACAACGTCACGTTATTGCGCGAGTTTTTACTCGACGCGGCCCCGGGGAGCCTGCTGGCCACGCTCCGCGAACGCGATGCCGCTTACGATGTTGAGCTTAAATGGTTGTATCAGGATGAGGTTACCGGCTGGCTGGCGCTGGCTTTCAGCGGCGATGACGCGGAAGGCATAAACGCCCTGCTGCCGACGTGGCTTCAGGCGCTGCAGTCCACCACGCAGACGCAGCAGAACCACTATTACCGTCTGGCCCGCCAGCGTTTTGCCGACCTTTCGCCGCTGGAGCAGCTGCGGCAGCGGGCGTTCGGCTTTGCGCCGCTGGCGCAGCCCGTGGACTTTGCCGCCTTTTGCGCCCGGCTGGCCGCCGCGCCGGCGGTGCGTCTGCGCTGTACAAAAGAGAGCGTCTCCCGTACGGTGACCACGCAAGGCTTCACTCTGCCATTAACCCGCTGGCAGCCGCAGCCGACCGCACCTGCGACGGCGGATTTTATCTTTTACCCGCATCACCACCCCGCCGCTACGCCGCCATTACCTGAAACAAGCGTGCCGCTGGTGCATATTCAGGCGGGTCAGCACCCGACGACGCTGATTTTACGCCCCGCCTTCGGCAGTAATTTTAGCTACGCCGAGGGTCAGCATCGGGGGCAGCGGCTACGTCCGCTGTTCGCCGAACTCCGCCACCTCGGCGGCCACGGCGAATGGCGCCCGGTAGAGGGCGTCTGGCAGCTGATGCTGCGCCTACCTGAAGCGGTGGCTACCGTCGAGGGGATACTGGCGGCGATTCTGCAGGTGCTCGCCGCATCGGGCGGGGATGCCGACGCGCCGGCGCAGGAAAGCGTAGCTATCCGCCATCTGCTCAATCACCTGGCCGACAGCCTGCAAACCCAGCCGCCCACACGCGGCTGGCTGGCGGCGCTGGCGGGTGGGAGTGACGCCACCTGTCAGCTCCTGGCCCGGCGCCTGAGCGTACTGCCCACGCCGGTCAACGCCTCCGACGTCGGGCCGCTGGAGGCGTCTCCCGCCGGGGTGACGCGCCTGACCCACACCAGCGATGACAGCGCGCTGCTGCTGTTTATTCCCTTACCCGACGGCGGGTCGCTGGCGGCATTGCGGGCGCTGGCGCTGCTGTGCGAGCCGCTGTTCTTTCAGCGTCTGCGCGTTGAGCTACAGATAGGCTATGTGGTCAGCTGCCGTTACCTGCGCTGCGCCGACCGGGAGGGGCTGCTGTTTGCCCTGCAATCGCCGGACCGCAGCGTAAGCAGCCTGCTGGCGCACTGCAAACGCTTTTTACGGACGCTGCCTGTGCCAGATGAAACGCATTTCGCTCAGTTGAAGTTGCGCCTGAAAGCGCTGATTGCCGCTCAGCCGGAGGCCGGAACCGCGGCATTGCAGGCCCTACGCCAGCGGCAGCAGCTGGCGACGTTTACGCAGCAAGAGATTGATGCGCTGCAGCGGCAGGACCTGCTCGCGCTGCAGCAACAGTTAAGCCGCCAGCGGCGACGTTGGCGGGTGCTGTGCAGCGCGGGAGATTAAACCTGCGGACTGTCCGGTTCCATATAGTTCGCCACAAAGCGGGTTAAGATCCCCGCCGCCGTCGAACACTCCTCCACCCCATCCAGCAGCTGCTGCGGGTCGATCCCCTCCATCCGCAGCACTTCGTCACGATACTGAATCAATGAACGCGCGATGTCGGGAGTGAACTCGGGATGGAACTGGGTTGAAAGCGCATGCTGGCTGTAGCGCACGATCTGGTGAGGGTCGTGGGCGGATGAAGCCAGCACCGTGGCCTCCGGCGGCAGCTGTATAACCGTTTGCAGATGGCTGAGATGCGCGGGGAAATGCGCCGGACGGTCGCTTAACAGCGGGTCCGTGCGCCCGGCGGCGGAAAGCGTAATCGCTTTGCAGCCCGTCTCGCGCCCCGCCGGATGGTATTCCACTTCGCCACCCAGCGCGTCGGCCATCAGCTGATGGCCGTAGCAGATACCAAATAACGGCATCTCCACCGCCATCGCCGCGCGGATCCACTCCGCGGTGCTCTCGCTCCACGCCAGCCGATCGGTAACCATCGCCCACGAGCCGGTCATCACTGCCACGGTCTGACTGTCCGGGGCGGGCAGCGCTTCCCCTGCATATACGCGCACGGTGGAAATCTGCCGACGCCAGGGCGCAAGCAGCCGGCTAAACCAGACGGGGAGATCGCCATGCTCGGCCTCGATTTCCGCCGGAGGCGCCCCGGTCTGCACAATAAGGAGCTTGTTTCGCAACGCCATAACCCGTTTACCCTCGATGCTGACCACAGACCTTTCACTATGACGAAAGGCGGCGGTTTCGGCAAATAACCAATATCTATGAGTGACGCCATGCTGGAATAAGCGTTACCGCCAGCAAAGACATTTTTACCTGCAACATCATGGCCGTTTTATGGATGCTATCTTTTGGAAACGAAGAATATCCGGGACGTTGGCAAAATAGGGATCGGAGGTGTTTAAAGGCAGCATGGCCTGCCTTTTCAGTGCGTCAAAATCAATTTGCCGCAATAGTTGCGCGACGGGTGAATTTGAACGCACAACCAGTACCGCGCTGGAAATCGAGTCTGCCAGCTCCAGCGCCTGAGGATTATCCAGCGCTCGCATCTTTAAGCCAATTTTATCCAGCGGGATCAGCGAGGGTTCCTGGTGCCAGACACCGGTATCGATCTCCCCAAGAAATACGGAGCGCGGTAGCAGAGTAAAATCCACCTCAACGTACTCACATACCGCCTCCGGAAACTGGGCGCGGGTAAGACGCTGATGATCGCTGGAGTGGAAATCAATCCCGACGCGCAGGCGCCCAGCCGCCGCGGTATCGGCTTTTTCAACCACCACCAGGCTTTCAGGCCGGTAGTAGCTGCCATTACCAACTTCAAATAGTTCATAACCCTCAGCCGCAGCATCGGCCATTAACATCTGCGCAGATCCGGACGAAAGCAGAACGATGTCAGCGGTGTTTTCAGAAAAAGCGGCCAGACGTGAGTGCGCGCCGCGCAGGTAGCCAACGGTCGTGACGACGCTCCATTGGCTACACTGCTCAACCAGCGCTGAGGCTACCTGCGTTGCTTCCCGGGAACCACGAGGGGGTAACAACATATGAACCGGGGGTATCCGCGCGGCATTCCACAACAAAGCAAAGTCCCAGGAGACCACAAAGGTCCCCTGGTGACCGCGAGAAACAAGGGTTACCGCACCGGCTTTTTTCAGTTCCTGTAGCGCTTTTTGGACGGTACCGGAGCCTATCTCCAGAACTTCCTGATACCAGGACGTCGTGGGAAGACGCCCGGACAAGCCGAGCGAAATAATCGAGCGGGCAATAAATGCTACCGGAGAGAGATGCTTCGCTTCGTGCGCAATAACCGTCATTGTTTTCGCCGACTTTTACTGTTCAAGATACCGTAACGCCTGTTCAACGCTCTGATCCTCATGCACTACAGCATTGAGCGCACGCAGGACACCGGCGGGTTGCTGCGCGCGGAAAATACGTCGACCAAACATCACCCCTTTGGCCCCTGCCCGAAGCGCATCCGCCGCCAGTTGCAACGTTGCGTGCGGATCCTCGCCACCCGCACCACCGGCAAGTAGCACCGGAGTATAACAGGTGCTTGTTACCGCAGCAAAATCCTCCACGGATCCCGGCCAGAGCGCTTTGACCAGATCCGCCCCGATATCCGCGGCGATACGGCAATACAGACTCATAACTTTGGCGCTCAGCGCATCGGGATCGACGCCTTCCAGCGCGGAACGCGGCTCGATAATCACGCCAATGCCATGCCGCTCGCATTCGCGCACAATACGCGTATTGCGCGCAATTTCCGCCTGCTCCAGCGCCGTATCCTTCTGCCCAAGATACATATAGGTCATAACCGCATCAATGCCGCATGCCGCCACCTCGCCAATCTCAGCCAGTTGCGCGAGGACCCCTTCACCGCGGCCATCTTTGCCCGGCGTATAGATAGAACGCGCATGATTTTTCCAGTCAAGATGCAGCACAAAACCGGGCCGGTCGCGCCCGATAAAGGTTTTTTCAACCAGTGAAATCATCCCCGGCGAAACCATGACGCCATCTGCGCCACGGAGCTGGGCAAAAACGGTTTCAATTTCATCACGCGTTTTCAGCCCCGATGGCGGACCTGACATCACGCCGTGGGACGCGGCAACGACCACCGCGCGCCCCGTTTCCGGGTGCAAAATACGACCTAAGCGAACTGCTTTACCGGTACGGCTATCCATTTTGCTCTCCTTCACAAAGTTGGGAAAAAATGAAAAATGCAATTTGCAGCTTTCTGCAAATTGATCGTATATTAGCCATTGACGTGCTGTCAATGAAATATACCCGGCGCGTTTTTATCCGGCTCACCGTGCAAGGATATTCCTTTAAACTGTCAATACAGGAGTTTGTATGCCCGACATTTCCCATCTCATCGCCGCCCTGAAAGCTGAACTCCCTGAATCGCAGGTGCTCACCGATCGCGACACGCTTCAGGCATCCAGTCACGATACCTGGCCCCTATCCACAAAACTCAGGCGCTTAGGATGCCATGATTATCAGGCTGATGTTGTGGTAAAAGTCACCGACGAAACACAGATCCAGCGGGTACTGGCGCTGGCGACAGCACATGATGCGCCGGTAACGCCTCGGGCGCTGGCATCCTCGGTAACCGGCCAGCCTCTCCCGACTCGCGGCGGCATCGTACTGGATTTAACCGGCATGACGGATCGCCGTGAAGTCAATATCACCAACCTGACCGTGGAAGTGTCCGCCGGTTATAACGGCGGTCAGTTGGAAGACGAGCTCCAGAAGATGGGCTGGACACTCGGCCATTCTCCGCAATCCCTGTATCAGTCCAGCGTCGGCGGCTGGCTGTCGACATTGGCAACCGGGCAATTTTCGTCTTACTACGGTGGTATAGAAGATTTAATTACCGCCTATACGGTCATTCTTGCTACAGGTGAAAAACTACGGCTTAAGGCTTCGCCACGTGCGGCAATGGGGCCGGACCTACGCCAGCTGTTTATTGGCGCAGAAGGTACGCTTGGCATCGTCACCTCGGTACAGCTTAAAATATTCCCCCTCCCCCAGACCCGGCTGTACGACTCGCTGGAACTCCCTTCCGTGGATGCCGGCCTGAAGATCATGCGCGAGCAGGCCATGGCAGGGCTGCGGCCGTTCCTGCTGCGCCTGTATGATGCCAATGAGGCCCGGCATGCTATGCAAAATCCGCAGCAGGATAAGCCGGTGATGTTCCTCGGCGCCCAGGGCGTGGAAGCCGTCGCGCGCGCGGAAATGGACGCTTTTATGACGATTGTCCACCGCCACGACGGAAAATCAATCGGCTCCGAAGGCGTGCTGAAGTGGATGGATCGCCGTTTTGATTTTTCTACCGTCGAAAAACGGCTTGATAGCAACGGGGGGTTTGCCGAAACCATCGAAATTGCTCATACCTGGGACGGTATAGCCGGACTGTATCACGATCTGAACAAGGTGCTGACCCCCCTCGCAGACGAAGTTCTGTCACATTTCTCTCACGTTTATCCTCAGGGAACCTCGATGTACATGATCCTGCTTGGACGGGAGAACAGCGATCGCGAGGCGGTAGAAAAATTACGAACCATCTGGCGGGAAACGATGCGCGTTTGCCTTGAACACCATGCCGAACTTTCGCATCACCACGGCGGAGGACTGGTACGTTCGCCATACGCCCGCCAATCTCTCGGATCGGCACATTTACTGTTGCGCCGCTTAAAGCAGGCACTCGATCCTAACGGGACGCTGAATCCAGGCAAGCTGGGATTATAAACGCGACATTGAGGGTCATCACGATGTGGTTTCTCGGTATAGATATTGGCACCACACATATCAAAATCATCGGTATCAGCGAGGAAGGCACGCTTTTACCCGTGAAAAAGTGCCGCACTCCCGTCCTGCAACGTGACGGATTAACCTTCCACGATGCGCAAGCCGTATGGCAGGTGCTGGCGATACTGATTGCCGATTACTCCCGCGCGGAAGCGCGGGCCTGCGGTCCGTTGGCCGCCCTTTCTATCGGAACTTTCGGACAAGAAGAATCCGTTGCCGTTAATCAACGCGGAGACATTCTCTACCCTTCCCTGGCATGGTGGGAAAACTATCCCGTCTCCGCGCTGGATAAGGAGACTCACAGCTGGCTGGACAGCGAGGAACACTATGCCATCTCCGGTATGCGTTCGCGGCCTAACCAAAGTCCGCAGCGATTAAGCTGGATACGCCGACACCACGGAGATATCTGGCGTCATATCGACCGCTGGGTGGACTTTGGCAGCTTTATCATATGGCGCTTAACCGGAGAATGGCGCGGCGGCACATCACAACTGACGCATTCACAGTGCTTTGATTTAAAAAGCATGCAACCGCATGAACCGACTCTGGCGCGGCTGGAGATTGCGCCAGAGCTATTCCCGATGCCGGCCGATACCGGCGAATGCTGCGGAGAAATTCAAGCGCAAGCGCTGCCGGGGGTAGCCTTGTGTCAGGGAGCCCGCGTATTTATGGGCGGGCATGACCAGATCGTCGGTGCGTTAGCGGTTCAGCACAACCAGCCGACCCATGTTTTCGATTCGATAGGCACCTCAGAATATCTGATGGTATTAACCCCCCACTTTCCGGATCCACAGATTGCCTGGAAGCTTGAAATCGACATCGAACGCACATGGAAAGCCGGCGAGTTTGTGATGGGCTGCGCAACCCCTTCCGGGAAAATAATCCAGACCCTCGCCGAACTGCTCTATCAGGGTGAGTATGACCCACTTTTCCACGATCTGTTGATCGAAACAGACGGCAACAGCGTGTCGGTTTCCGTCGATGAAAACGAAGACCAGGGACTTTTCTCCCTGCATCATCTGCATGCCGGCATTCGTCCTGCCGGGTTAGTTCAGGCCACCCTCAACCACATTGCCGATCGCGCCTATCGGCTGCTTACCCATATGTGTGAAATTGGGGCTATTCGTCCCCAGGACGCCGTGCTGATGGGCTCCCTGTTCCAGCGTTCGGAAATGGTTGAACACCGTAAACGCCGCTGGAAAATACCGCTCTTCGCCAGCGAATTAAGTGAACCCGTTGCAATGGGGGCAGCGATGATTGCCCGTGAAAGCTGGTTTATTGCCACCCACCGGGAGGACCAATTATGAAAGTCATCATCGCTTCGTTGAATACGGCTATCGAACGGTTGCTGCTGGTTGATAAACAACGGCCTGGCGAGGTTCATCGCTTGCTGGATGATAAAACCCTGGCCGGGGGCAAAGGGGTAAATGTGGCGCGGGTACTCCAGCAGCTGCGCCAGCACCTGCCTGATGCGCCAGCGCCACTGCTGCTGGGCTTCCTCGGCGGCGCGACGGGACGGCTGTGCGGTGATCTTCTGCGCCAGGAGGCGCTGGAAGGATGCTGGTGCGATATCGCCGGCAGCACCCGCATCTGCGAGGTGATAACAGAAGTGGATTCACCTGAAAACGCCAGCGTCTACAACGCCGGAGGTCCGCCAATTCGCCCGGAGGAGCATCAGCGCCTTCATACCTTGCTGCAGCAAGAAATAGCGCATGCTGATGCTTTGATTTGCACCGGTTCGCTGGCAAAAAACTTGCCTCCTGACGAGTACGGGCGCTGGATCACGTTGGCACGCGCCCGCGGTGTGCTTTCGCTACTTGATACGCACGGAGCCGCGCTGCTGCACGCTGCCAGCGCGCACCCGGATATTATCAAAATCAACCGCGATGAACTGCGCCAGGCCAACGCGACAGCGCAGCAGGATCTCCCGGCAGTCTGGTTGGCGCAGGGGGTCCGCTGCGTGATTATCACCGATGGACCGCGCCCAACGCAGGCCCTGACGCCGGATGGCAATTTCGAACTCACCGCCCCCTCCGTGATAACCGCCAGCCCCGTTGGCTCCGGAGATGCCTACTGCGCGGGGCTGATTGCCAGTCTGCTTTCCCGGCCACAGGCTGGCTGGGTCGAGCATCTGAAGCTGGCGGCAGCCTGCGGCGCCGCGAATGCCGCCAGCTCAACTGCCGGGCTCGCGGCCAACATCAATCTTGCAACATTGCAAAATCGTTGCGCGGTACGCGCTATTTCAATACCGCCACGCTCACCCGCTTGATAACGGAGAGTATTATGGTCAGTCATGCACATGTCAGCGCAAAAAACGTCTGGATGCGTAACGTCCTGTTGATTTCAATCGTTACCGCCGTCGGCGGATTCCTGTTTGGTTTTGATAACGGCAGTATTTCGGGTTCTGTTGGCTTTTTGCAAAACAGATTCGCACTTGATGCCGACGGTATTGGCTGGGTAACCTCATCCATCATCGTCGGGTGTATCATCGGCGTGGCGCTGGCAGGCCCGCTTTCCGACGCCGTGGGAAGAAAAAAGGTCCTGTTACTGACGGCGCTGATTTTTATCTTCGGCGTGCTGGGCGAAGCCATGGCGAGCTCTTCAGAGATGCTGGTGGGGTTTCGCATTCTGGTGGGCGTCGGTATCGGTGTGGAAACGACGATTGCCCCGCTCTATATTGCGGAGGTCTCTCCCGCCCATATCCGCGGCCGCCTGGTCTCGCTGAATCAGCTATTCAACTGTGTGGGTAATCTGGCGATTTTTTCCATTGCCGCAGTTATTGCCAGCCAGGCCAGCGAAGCATGGAATATTGAACACGGCTGGCGCCTCATTTTTGCCACGGGTATTGCGCCCGCGCTCCTTTTTCTGGTGCTTCTGGTCTGGGTGCCGGAGAGCCCACGTTGGCTGATACGTAAAGGGCGAGATGCGCAGGGTCTGCAGGTATTGCGCAAAATAAATCCGGATGAAGCAACGGCCTGTGAACAGCTTGAAGCCATTAAGTCCGCGTTATTGACTGATTCCCCTTCGCGGCTGAGCGAACTATTCACCCCGCGTTTACGCAAAGCGCTGGTTATCGGTTTCTGCGTCGCACTCTTTCAGCAGATTACCGGCATCAACGCGATTTTTTATTACGCTCCTGAAATATTTAAAACAGCGGGAGTGGATGTCAGCGGTGCGATGTCCTTTACCGTGCTTATCGGATTAACGCTGGTTATTTCAACACTGCTCTCTATGTGGATAATCGATAAGGTTGGCCGCCGCTCATTGCTGATTTTCGGCTCAGCAGGGATGGCTCTCACCCTCAGTTGTACAGGTATGCTGTTTCGCGCCAGTGAAACGCAAACTACGCTCTTGCTAATTTGTATTCTGGCCTATGTGGCAATTTTCGCCGTATCTTACGGTACGGTAGCCTATGTCATCATCGCTGAAATTTTCCCTATTCACGTTCGCGGCATCGCCGTTTCAATTGCGACCTTTGCATTATGGGGTGGTAATTTCTTCGTTTCACGCTATTTCCCGGTTCTGGTAGAAAATATTAGCGCAGCAAATACTTTCTTTATTTTTTCCGGAAAACAGCCCTGGTCATTGGCGGCTCGCGCGGCATAGGCGCGGCCATTGTCGCGAAGCTGGCAGCCGACGGCGCCGCGGTCGCCTTTACGTGGGTTACCCCGTCTCAGCACATTGCGCAACGGCTGGCGGAGTTTCAGCAGGCGGGGCAAAACGTGCAGGCGTTGCAGGCGGACAGCGCCGACCCGGCCGCGCTGTCCGACGCCGTCAAGCGCGCGGCGACGGCCCTTGGCGGACTGGATATTCTGGTGTACAACGCCGGCATGCTGAAAACCGGCCCGATTGATGATTTTTCGCTGGCGGATTTTGACCGCATGTATGCGGTTAACGTCCGCGGCCCGTTTGTGGCGGTGAAAGCCGCGCTGGCGCATCTGCGCCGCGGCGGACGCATTATCACCACCGGCAGCATCGCCGGCGAAAAAGCCGGGGCGCCCGGTTCGACCGTCTACGGGTTGACCAAAGCGGCGGTGGCGCGGATGGTCAGAGGGCTGGCGTGGGATTTAGCCGAACGCGGCATTACGGTGAATGACGTTCAGCCGGGGCCGGTGGTCAGCGATATGACGCCGGGCACCGGTGACATTGGCGAGTGGCTACGCCAGGCGAATCCGCAAAAACGGCTCGGCAACCCTGAGGAAGTGGCGAATCTGGTCAGCTGGCTTGCTGGTCCGGAATCCTCCTACGTTAACGGCGCAGGACTTAAAGTCGACGGCGGCTTTACCGCCTGAAGGTATGCCCGGCCAGCACAATGGCCGGGCAATATCCTACTGCGCGTCGGCGCTATCCACCTGCGGAATAGCGGCTTCACTGCCCTCGGCCACGTCCGGCGCATTGGCCGGATCAAAAATATGATCGAGAATGGCGCGCGCCGTCGGCCCGGCCACCACCCCATCGCCGCCGCCGTTTTCCAGAATCAGCGCCATCGCCACCTTCGGATGCTGATAAGGCGCAAACAAGGTGTAGAAGATATGGTCACGCAGTCTGACCGGGATCATCTTCGCGTTATAGGTCTGGTTTTCCTTCAGGCTAAAGACCTGCGAGGTCCCGGATTTCGCCGCAATCTGATACGGTGCGCTATGGAACAGCTTGTAACCGGTCCCGTTGGGTAAGTTCGCCATGCCGTACATCCCGTTGCGTACAATACCCCAGTACGGCGATTTCGGATCGCCGACCTGCGGAGTATTTTCCGCTGGCTGGTAGCGTTCCACTTTATTACCGCGTTTCATGGAATAGAGCAGATGGGGATTTTTCACTTTACCGTTGTTAAGCAGCGTGGTCAGCGCCTTGACCATCTGGATAGGCGTGGCGATCCAGTAGCCCTGGCCGATACCGACTGAAATGGTATCTCCCTGATACCACGGTTTTTTGTGCACCCTCTGCTTCCATTCGCGGCTGGGCAGCACTCCGGCATACTCCTCATTAAGATCGATACCCGTCGACTGACCGTAGCCAAATTGGCTCAGCCAGCTGTGGATCCGGTCGATCCCCATCTCGAACGCCACCTGGTAGAAGAAGGTATCCGCCGACTCTTCTATCGCCTTGGTCACGTTCAGCATCCCATGCCCGGTTTTCAGCCAGTCACGGTAGCGGCGCTGGGTGCCCGGCAGCGTCCAGGTCGGTGCGCCAAAGAAAGTGGTGGTCGGCGTAATCACCCCGGCAGAGAGCGCCGATAGCGCCATGTATGGTTTCACCGTCGACGCCGGCGGATACAGCCCTTGGGTGACGCGGTTAATCAGCGGGCGATCGGGGTTATCGAGTAGCGCGCGGTAGGCCTTATAACCGATGCCCTTCACAAACGGATTCGGATCGTAGCTGGGGCTGGAGACCATCGCCAGCACCCCGCCATCGCGCGGATCGACCGCCACTACCGCCGCACGCTGCCCCTTCAGCACTCCTTCAATATATTGCTGCAGGTGCAGATCCAGCGTCAGGTAGATATTTTTCCCGGCCACCGGCGGAACCTCTTTCAGCAAGCGCACGACGCGACCGTGGTTATCCACTTCCACTTCCTGATAGCCGGTGGTGCCGTGCAGCTCTTTCTCGTAATAACCTTCGATGCCCTGCTTGCCGATGTTGCGATCAGCGGCATAATTCTCCGACTCGCCGCTTTTGGCCAGCCTCTGCAGGTCGTTATCGTTAATTTTCGACACATAGCCGACGACGTGCGCCAGCTCTGCGCCGTAGGGATAGTCGCGCTGCTGATAGCTCTCCACGGTTACGCCGGGGAAATGAAATTCGTTTACCGCAAAACGCGCCACTTCAACATCGCTCAACGCCGATTTTAAGGTCACCTCTTTGTAGCGGCTGTTGTGGGACATATCATCGCGGAAGCTGGCGATATCGTCTGGGGTTAAATCGACGATCGGCGTTAACGCCTGCAGCAGCGCGTTGATATCGGGAATTTTACCTGGGGTCACCTGCAGTCGGTACAAGGTGATGTTTTGCACCAGCGGGATGCCGTTGCGATCGAAAATTAGCCCACGGCTCGGCGCGATAGGCAGCATTTTGATGTCGTTCTGATTCGATCGGGTCTGATAAAAATCGTGCTGCTTTACCTGTAAGCGGTACAGGTTAAAAATCAGCACGCCAAAACAGACCACCACCAGTAGAAACGCAATCACCGCGCGGCGAATAAACAGCATCTCTTCTGCCGGATGATCGCGGATTTCATCTCTCAATAGGGTCATTAGCGGCAATTCACATGAGTTTCAAAAAAGATCAAAAAAATAAAAAGCGGGGCAGGATAGCCTTATCGCCGCGCCAGCCCTACAGAAAGGTTGCTAATGATTTAGCAGAAATGTTTCAGCATGTTAGAGGCATGACCGCGAGTGCGGGGTCAGAACGGCGTTCAGACGGCGGCGGGTCGTTAAATAGGTGACAACGTCACCAAAGGCCTCTCCCCCGTGCAGGGCAGAGGCCTGTGGGCAGCTAGCGTTTCAGCCACGCCCGCCAGCCGCCGTAGCGGGTGATGTCGGTTGCTCCCTGCAAACCATAGCCCTCACAGATAAAGCCGCTTAGCCACCTTCCGTCGGACAATTCGACTTTACCTAACCCCAGCGGCGCGGGAATGGCCGCCAGCAGCGATCCCAGTTCGGCGGAAGGCAGCTCCCAGACTTCAACCGCGATAGCCGCGCCGTTATTTTCATCACGCACCATGCCAGGCCGTTTGCCATCGGCCAGCGCGTACAGCCGGTAATGCGCTGCGCTTTCCGTCGCCGTCAGCAGACGTCCGCCCCGCTCCCGCAGCTGCCCGTTCAATGGCAGGCCGTCAAGATGCGCCCCGCAAACCACCAGCGGCAGACGATCGTGGCTGGCAACGGTAGCCGGCGGCGCGCCTGCCAGGTATGTACCGCCGACCAGCGGCAGCGGCTGCGCGCGCTGGAAAGCGTCGGCAAGGCCAAGAAGATACTGGTCGGTAAAAACCCGCCCGAACAGCGTGACGCCGGACGGGAGTCCATTGGCCAAAAAGCCGGCGGGGACGTTGACCGCCGCATAATCCAGCAGGTTCATAAAGTTGGTGTAGTAGCCAAGATCGGCATTACGCTGTAGCGGCTCGGCCTCCAGTTCGGCGAGGGTCACCGGGCGCGGATAGGTCGGGGTCAGTACGCAATCCAGCGTGTCGAGGATCGCGTCACACTGCGTCTTATACGCCTGCAGCTGGTACATGGCCCTGAAGGTCGCCACCGCGTCGGTACCCGGCGCTTTCGCCAGCACGTCGCGAATCACCGGCAATACCGCCTCCGGCTGCTGCTCGATTAGCGCGCCCACCACCGCATAACGTTCCGCCACCCACGGTCCTTCGTACAGCAGGCGAGCGGCGGCAAGAAACGGCGTCAGATCGACGCTCACCGGCACCCCGCCAAGGGCAATTAGCCGCGCTTTGGCCTGCCTGAATAGCGCCTCGCTCTGCGCGCAGCCGAGAAAATTCAGCTCATCGGGTACGCCGAAGCAAAAACCCGGCTGCGGCGTGCCGAACGCCTGACGGCTGTTCCACTGCGGGTTGCGGCGGCTGTAGGCATCCCGCGGATCGTACCGCGCGGTGAGCGCCAGCAGCTGGCTGGCCTCATCGGCGGTGGCGGTAAAGAAGGTCGTACAATCAAGCGTCCGACAGGCGGGCACCACTCCGGCGGTGGAGATGAGGCCTTTACTGGCCTTCAGCCCCACCAGATTATTCAGCGAGGCCGGCACCCGCCCGCTGCCGGCGGTGTCGGTTCCGAGGGCAAAACTGGCGACGCCGAGCGCCACCGCCAGCGCCGATCCCGCGCTGGAGCCGCCGGAAGGATAGTCCGCATGGTAGGCATTACGACAGCGCCCGTAGGGCGAGCGCGTACCGTTGAGACCGGTCGCGAACTGGTCAAGATTGGTTTTGCCGATCGGGATCGCGCCAAGGGCAATCAGCTGCGCCACGATGGTCGCATCCTCGCCCGCGGTATGGGCGAACGCCGGACAAGCGGCGGTAGTGGCAATCCCCGCGAGGTCGATATTATCTTTGATGGCAAACGGCACCCCGTACAGCGGCAGCGTTTCCGGCGAGATGCCGTCCAGCGCCGCCAGCCACGGCTCCAGCTCTTCCGCTGTCAGAATATGAATAAACAGCTGATATTCCGGGTTCAGCATCAGCGCCCGCTGGCGTAAATCGGCCAGCAGCGCGCGCGGCGTCACTTCACCGCTCCGGTAGGCGCCCGCGAGGGTCGCCAGACGTAAATCAAAAGTTTGCTGGCTCATATTTTTTCCTCCACGATCACCGCCACCCGCTGCCCGGCGCGTACCGATGCCCCGGGCTGCACGTTAACCTGCGCAATCACCCCGTCGCACGGCGCCAGCAGCGGGATCTCCATTTTCATTGACTCCAGCACCACCAGCACCTCGCCGGCGCGGACGCGGCTGCCCGCCGCCGCCTGCACCTGCCAAAGATTGCCGGAGATGGGGCTCTCCACCCCCTGCTGTCCCGCCTGCAACGGCGCCTCATCGCCCTCTTCAGCCGGCGTCTCCTGGCTGTCGAAATGCGCCTGGCCGCTGGCTATCCAGCGCTCGCGTTCGTCATGGAAGGCGCGCTGCTGGTGTTCTCGAAACGCCGCGATACTCGCGGCTTCACGTTGCAGAAACTGCTGATACTCCGCCAGGCGCAGCGTGCTGTGTTCGATTTGCAGCGGATAGCGGCCGAGCGGGAAGTCGCGGCGGATCTGCAGCAGCTCATCGGCAGAGACCGGATAGAATCGCAACTGGTCGAAGAAGCGCAGTAGCCAGGGTTTACCGGCGAAATCGGCCACTTCGTGATAGCGGTTCCACATCTGCAACGTTCGACCGACAAACTGATAGCCTCCGGGCCCCTCCATGCCGTAGACGCACAGATAGGCCCCGCCGATGCCGACCGAGTTTTCCGCGGTCCATGTCCGCGCCGGATTATATTTGGTCGTCACCAGCCGATGGCGCGGATCGAGCGGCGTCGCCACCGGCGCGCCAAGATAGACATCCCCCAGTCCCATCACCAGGTAACTGGCGTCAAACACCGTGTTCCATACCGCCCGTTCATCGGGCAGATCGTTAATTCTGCGGATAAACTCAAGATTGCTCGGGCACCACGGGGCATCGCGACGTACGGTGGTCATGTACTTATCGATGGCCTTGCGGCAGGCCGGGTCGTCCCAGGACAGCGGCAGGTGTACCACCCGGGTCGGGACCTGCAGGTCATCGCTGACGCACACCGTCGTCCACTCCGCGCTCACCCACGCCAGCAGCGCATTGAGCGTCAGGGTTTCCGGCTGGAAATGGATCTGCAGGGAGCGAATCCCCGGCGTCAGGTCGATCACCCCGTCCCGCGATTGGCCTTCCAGCGCCTGCATCAGGGCGTGGATGCGAAAACGCAGTACCAGATCCAGCTCCGCTTCCCCCGCCTCCAGCAGCAGATGGGTATCGCCGGAGAGCCGGGCCACCAGGCGCTTGTCCGCCTCGCCGCAGCTCATCACCATCGGCGAGCTCAGCGCCGCGGGTTGCCAGGCCACGGGCGCGGCGTCGAGAGTCGCCAGCTCATCGCTACGCCCCTGCGCCAGCCGGCGGGCGGTGGGCAGGTCCACCGCCACAAAGCGCACTTTGTCGCCGGCTTTAAGCTGCCCCAGTTGCCAGAGATCGGCCTCGATCACCGTCACCGGGCAGACAAAACCGCCGAGGCTCGGACCGTCGGGGCCGAGAATAACCGGCATGTCGCCGGTAAAATCGACCGCGCCGATGGCGTAAGGATTATCGTGAATATTCGACGGATGCAGCCCGGCCTCCCCTCCGCTTTCGCGTGCCCACAGCGGTTTCGGGCCCATCAGCCGCACGCCGGTACGGCTGGAGTTGAAATGCACCTCCCAGTTGGTGGCAAAGAAGGTGGCGATATAGTCGGCGGCAAAGAACTCCGGCGCGCCGTGGGGGCCGTAGATTACCCGCAGCGTCCGCACCGCCGGGAGAGGGGTCCGCAGCGCGGGGGGCAGCATCGCGCCATCTTCTGCGCCGGTGGTTGGCGCCAGATGCAGGACATCGCCGCTGCGCAGCGCCCGTCCGGCATGACCACCGAACTGCCCGAGGGTAAAAGTGCTTTTACTGCCCAAATAGTCCGGGACCTGAATACCGCCGCGCAGGCACAGGTAGCTCCTGACCCCTGCGCCGCTGATGGCTCCCATTTGCAGCGTCGATCCCGCCGGGATGGTCAGGACGCGGTCCATCGCCTGAGGGACGCCGTCGAGGGTGACCGCTAGCGGCGCGCCGCTTATCACCGCCTGGGTTGTGCAATTAAACTTCAGCGTCGGTCCGTTGAGGGTGATTTCCAGCGCCGCTTCCCCCTGCGGGTTGCCCAGCAGCCGGTTGCCGAGGCGCAGCGCTCGATCGTCCATCGGCCCCGACGGCGGCACCCCCACCGCCCAATAGCCCAGACGGCCGGGGTAGTCCTGCACGCTGGTTTGCGTTCCGGCGCTCAATACTTCTACGGTGGCGGCCTGGTAATGCAGCTGCTCCAGACAACGGGTCCAGGGTTCGCCCTCGGCAAACGGGGCGAAGGCCAGAATCTGCTGGAGATACGCGCGGTTGGTTTCCACGCCATACAGCCGGGTCGCCGCCAGCGCCTGCGCAAGGCTGGCAATCGCCTCTGCGCGGTCGGAACGCCAGGCAATCATCTTGGCCAGCATCGGGTCAAAGTACGGCGGCACCTCGCAGCCGGCTTCCACCCAGCGATCGATACGCAGCGTCTCCCCGTTCGCCGGCGGGAAGGCCACTTCGGTCAGCAGGCCCGGCGAAGGCTGAAACTGACGACCCGGATCTTCGGCATAAATACGCGCCTGAATGGCGTGGCCGCGCGGCTGCACCGTGGCCAGCAGCTCGGAAAGCGGCGGTAAATCCCCTGCCGCCAGCGCAATCATCCAGCGCACCAGATCGACGCCCCACACCTGCTCGGTGACGCCGTGCTCCACCTGCAGGCGGGTATTGACCTCCAGAAAATAGAAGCGCTGCGCCGCGCTGTCATAGACAAACTCCACCGTCCCGGCGCTGCGATAGCTGACCGCTTTGCCGAGCGCGACCGCCGCCGCGCACAGCGCATCCGCCATCCCCATTGGCAGGTTCGGCGCCGGGGTTTCTTCCAGCACTTTCTGGTTACGGCGCTGTATTGAACAGTCGCGAACGCCGAGGGCGATCACCTCCCCCTGACCGTCGCCGAAAATCTGCACTTCCAGATGACGCGCGCGTTCAATGTACTTTTCGACAAAGACTCCCGCGTCGCTGAAGTTGTTCTGGCCCAACCGCTGCACGGCGTCGAAGGCGTCCGTCAGCTCGCGGGCATCACGACAGACGCGCATCCCTATCCCGCCGCCGCCCGCGGTGCTTTTCAGCATCACCGGGTAGCCGATGGTGTCCGCCGCCCGGCGCGCCTCGGCGCTATCGGCCAGCAGCCCGGTGCCTTCCAGCAGCGGTACGCCCTGCGCTTTTGCCAGCGCTCTGGCGGTGTGTTTCAGGCCAAACGTGCGCAGCTGTTCTGGCGTCGGGCCGACGAAAACCAGCCCGGCGGCTTCGCAGGCTTCCGCGAAGGCGGCGTTTTCCGATAAAAAGCCGTAGCCGGGATGAATCGCCTCGGCCCCGCTTTTGAACGCGGCGGCGATGATTTTTTCACTGACCAGATAGGTTTGCGCCGCAGGACCATCGCCGAGGCTCAGCGCTTCATCGGCCTCGCGGATATGCAGGCTGCTGAGATCGGCATCGGAATAGACGGCCACCCCTTTGACCCGCAGGGTACGCAGAGTCCGCAAAATGCGACAGGCGATGGCGCCGCGATTGGCAATCAGTAATGTATTGAACATAAAGGAGACTCACATCGTGGCGGGTCGTCCCGCAGCAAAACAATCGGCGTCCCCGGGGTCGTCCCCAGGGCGCGCAGCCACTCAGGGCTTGCGCGATGGCGTGCTTAACAGACGATCGGCGCGCACGGCAAACAGGCGATACGCCATCAGGCGCCAGCGCTGCCAGCGGGTCAGTTCCATACCAGCACCTCCGCCGGCGTCGGGTTCCAGCCGTTGCAGGGGTTATTCAGCTGCGGACAGTTGGAAATCAGCACCATGGCGTTGCACTCGGCGCGCAGCTCAACGTACTTCCCGGCGGCCGAGATGCCGTCTTCGAACGTCAGGCCGCCGGCTGCGGTGACCGGGACGTTCATAAAGAAGTTGATGTTGGCGCCGATATCGCGCTTATGCAGGCGACCGTCGTGCAGACAGGCGCACAGGAAGTTGTCCCGGCAGCTGTGCATGTAGCGTTTATCCAGCGCATAGCGCACGGTGTTGCTCTCCTGCGCGCAGGCGCCGCCGAGAGTGTCGTGACGCCCGCAGGTATCGGCCACAATGGTCAGCAGCGGATTGCCCAGATTCGAGAACAGCACGCTGCCGGTGGTCAGATAGGCATTCCCCTGGCGGCGCAGCGTGCGCTGCGGGTCGTAACGTTCGCGCGGGTTATCGGCGTTATAAAACAGGGTATCGATGGCCTGATTACCTTCGAGATCGAGCAGACGCAGGGTCTGCCCCTTTTTGATTTCGAACAGCCAGGGTTCGCCCGCCGGGATCACGTGGCGATAAACGGCATCGGCCGGGTTACGGGTACTGGTCACAAGGCTCATGGCGGGCTCCTCAGAGGGCAAAAAGTTGGGTATTGGCAAACGCGCGCTGGTTTTCATCGCGGGTCAATAGCGCTGCGACCGCCGCCTCTTGATCATCGGCCTGGTACCAGCTCAGCTGGACCGGGCGCGGCGCATACTCCGTGACGGGGTTCTGCGGATGCGGCAGTGCGGTCAGGATCATCAGCACGTCCATCGGCGCAAATAGCTCGACGTAACTGCCCGGGGCGGAGTGCCCCGCGCAAAACTGAAAGCGCCCCGCGCCGTCCACGGTTATCTTGCTGAAAAAATTGACCACCATCAGCAGATCCTCGAGGCCGAGATCCCATTTTCCCATCTCAACCAACAGGTTATCGGTACCGTTGCGGTAGAAAGCGTTGCGCAGCTCCTGGTAGCGGCCGCGGCCATATTTTTCCTCCGTCTCTTGCGCATTGAGCACGCCGCCGAACGGGTCATGCCAGCCGCAGCTGTCGGCAACGATACCGGCCAGCACCCGGCCCATATCGGAATAGAAACAGTGCCCGGCGGTCAGGCGGGCGGTGTGCTGGCCTTTCAGCGTATCCGGCAGGTTCAGACGCTCGCTCTTTTCATGCGGGTTGAGCATCATCATGCTGACGTTCGCCCCGCCGTCGACGTCAGTCAGGCGCAGAATTTGCCCGCGGCGCAGTATGAATGAGGTATGGCCTCCGCCCGGCAAAAACTCTTCGCGCAGGCTCGGTGATGAATGAAAAAGTGTCGTCATCGGACTATCTCCTTAATGCATAAACGTTGTTATCGGAACCGGTACCGAGCATCTGCGACATCCGGGTCTCGTTAAGCGGAATATCGTAGGTGATGCGCGCGCCGTAGGCGTTGGGGGCCTGCGGATCGTGGCGCACCTTGTCAAAGACCAGCAGCCGGGTGCCGAGGTTGAATCCTTCGGCCAGATCGTGGGTGACCATGAAGACCGTCATGCGCGTCTCGCTCCACAGCTGCAGCAGCAAGGCGTGCATATCCTTGCGGATGCCGGGGTCGAGCGCGCCAAAGGGTTCGTCGAGCAGCAGCACCCGCGGCTGCATCACGAATGCCTGAGCGATCGCCAGGCGCTGCTGCATGCCGCCGGAAAGCTGCGCCGGATACCGGTCGAGGGCATGGGCGAGCCCCACTTTGTCCAGCATCTGCGCCGCCTGTTCGCGCGCGGCGCGTTTACGGGCGCCGAACAGGCGGCCGAAGAGCGGCGAGGCCGGAAGCTCAAAACCGACCGCCACGTTATCCAGCACCGTGAGGTGCGGGAACACGGAATAGCGCTGAAACACCACCCCGCGGCTGCGATCCGGTTCGCCCGCCAGCGGCTGACCGTCGAGCGTAATCATGCCGCGGGTCGGCCGCTCCTGGCCCAGCAGCAGGCGCAAAAATGTCGACTTTCCGCAGCCAGAGGCTCCCACCATTGAACAAAATTCCCCTTCCCTGACCTGCAAATTGATGCGTTCCAGCACCACGTGATCGCCATACTCCTGCCAGATATTTTTGATGGTGATGAAACTCATGTCCGGCCTCCTTCGGCCCATGGGAAGCAGGCTTTATGCAGCTGGCGCAGTCCGAGATCCATCAGCCAGGCCAGCAGGGTTATCCAGATGACGTAGGGAATAATCACGTCCATCGCCATGTAGCGGCGCACGAGAAAGATGCGATACCCGAGGCCAGCGGTGGCCGAAATGGCCTCCGCCGAAATCAAAAACAGCCACGCCGAACCGAGCAGCAAGCGCAGCGAGGTAATCAGGCGCGAGAGCAGCTGCGGCAGCACTACCCGCAGCACCACCGTCCAGCTGTTGGCGCCGAGGGTTTGCGCTTTGATAAACAGCTCCGCCGGTATTTCCCGCGCCCGCTGCTCAAGGTCGCGCGCCAGCATCGGCGTAATGCCAATGACGATCAGCATCACCTTCGAGAGTTCATCAAGGCCGAAGACGATAAACAGCACCGGCAGGATCGCCAGCGGCGGGACCATCGAAATGACGGTCATCAGCGGCGACAGCGCGGCGCGGTACACGGGAAATACGCCGGCGACGATCCCGATGCTCAGACCAATCAGCGCGGAAACCGCCAGCCCGGTCAGCAGGCGGGCCAGGCTGATAAGCGTATCGCCCCACAGCAGATAGTCGCCGCTGCGCTTATCCGGCGTGAAGGCCATCCGATCGACCGCGGCCACCATCTGCGACAGACCCGGCAGCAGTTTGTCCTGGGGGTTAGCCTCCAGACGAACGGCGGAGCCGATAAACCAGGCGGCGATAAGCAGCACAAAGGGCAAGAGCATCAGCATCAGCCGCATGCCCTGCTGTGGATGGCGATTAATTTGTCGCATGGCGTTAACTCCCGTCGTCGATGATTACAGCTGGCCGGCCGCGGCCAGCTTCAGGTAGCTATCGTCGAAGCGCAGCCGGGTATTGCCGCCATCGCCGACGGTGACATTCCCCGGGAAGCGCATGCCGATGAAATCGGCGCTTTGCGCCCCTTCACCCAGCAGACCTTTATCAAACGAGAACTGCGCCACGCGCTGCATGGTTTTTGCCAGATCGGGGCTGGAGATGAACGTCAGGGCGTCGGCAGGAGTCCAGAACAGATGGGTCGTTTTCAGCTGTACCTGATAGCCGGCGAGGTCGGTACCGGAATCCGCCGCCATCGCGCTCAGCGCCTGCGGGTCTCCGGCCTGCATTTTGGCCATCATTTCAAACCACGCGCCGGTCAGCGCCTTGCCGAGGGCCGGGTTGTCTTGCAGGGTTTGCGTATTGACCACCATCATGTCGATAATCTCGCCAGGGACCTGGGATGAGCTAAACACTACGCTGGTTTGTGGGGTCTTTTTGATCGCGGAGAGCTGTGGGTTCCACGCCACGGCGGCCTGCACGTTGCGGGTACCGAAGGCGGAGACGATATCGGCGTCGGAGGTATTCACCACTTTAACGTCTTTTTCCTGCAGGCCGGCTTTTTCCAGCCCGCGCACCAGCAGATAGTGCGAGACCGACAGCTCCGGCAGATAGACCTGCATCCCTTTCAGGTCGCTAAGCTTTTTATCGACGCCTTTCAGCACCACGCCGTCGTTGCCATCGGAATAGCTGCCGGTAATCAGCGCGGTGGTATCGACCCCGCCCGCCGCCGGAATGGTCAGCGCATCCATGTTGGTCATGGTGCAGCCGTCAAACTGACCGGCGGTGTACTGGTTGATCGACTCGATATAATCGTTGAGCTGAACGATGTTGATTTTGATGCCGTACTTACTGGCCCATTTATCAATGATTTTTTCGTTACTGATGGCGCCCCAGGGCATCCACCCGGCATAGATCGTCCAGCAGACGTTGAACTCTTTTTTCACGGCGGCAAAGGAAGGGAAACTGGCCAGCAGCGCCAGCGACAGCATGAAAGAACGGATGACGGCGGATGTCTTCATTATGAACCTCTGGTTGGCACAAAAATAACAGGAGCAGCGCGACACCTGATGGTGCTGCTGTCTCCCGGGCTTTTGTCCCGCCGTGTAACCTCGCAGAGGTCGCCAGCTCTCGGACCAGACATTCACCTGCGTGAACCGGAACCCTAGCCAGCTATTGGTCATCTAAATTGTCTGTTGCGCTGCCTTCTGGTTTTAAGTGTGCAAAGCGCATGCCAGGAAAATAGAGTGAGTAAATTCAAAAGGATAAATAATGCCATCGCCGAGCCACCCCACAATGGTGAGCGATTTTGGGGCAATGCGTGGATGTGGTGCAGGCGGTCCGCGCCGGACAGGCCGCCCGACGGCCGGGTAAATAGCGCTATCGCCGGCGAGAATACCCCACATGCCAATTTCACCGCGCGGGTGCCGCATATAAATGAGCGCTTTCCCGCGCCGGCGTGCTTATTTTCTCAGCATCGGCTCAGCGGCCAGTAATTGACCAGAATTCACCTGCTTAGCTTTTTTTACAACCGCTGCTTTTATCACCAGACGAGGCGCAACAGTATCCTATACTGATACGTTAATACGAATGTGGGTAAGCCGCTTTACGTATTTTGGCGTTTGTCCACAAATATTATATGGATTTCTTTATCACCCGCTGTTAAAAGGATATAACTATTAATTCCGTAGATTCATTCAAGTATCACTTATTGGAAGCAGTGTATATCGTAATGGCATTCACAAAAGCAAACGGAGCCTGATATGAGCACGTCTAACGATCCATCTAACAACGCATCCGCCGGGCAGTGCCCTTTTCACACAGGGAAGCCCACACAAAGTGTCGGTGGTGGCACCGCCAACCGGGACTGGTGGCCTAATCAGCTCCGCGTGGATCTGCTGAACCAGCACTCCAGCCGCTCGAATCCACTGGGCGAAGAGTTTAACTACCGTGAAGAGTTTAAAAAGCTTGATTATGCCGCGCTGAAGGCCGATCTGCGCGCGCTGCTGACCGACTCGCAAGAGTGGTGGCCAGCCGACTGGGGCAGCTATATCGGGCTGTTTATTCGTATGGCCTGGCACGGCGCGGGCACCTACCGTACCGTCGACGGGCGCGGCGGCGCAGGCCGCGGCCAGCAGCGTTTCGCCCCGCTCAACTCCTGGCCGGACAACGTCAGCCTGGATAAGGCACGCCGCCTGCTGTGGCCGGTGAAGCAAAAATACGGGCAGAAAATTTCCTGGGCGGATCTGTATATGCTGGCCGGTAACGTCGCACTGGAAAACGCCGGTTTCCGCACCTTTGGTTTCGGCGCCGGGCGCGAAGACGTCTGGGAACCGGATCTGGACGTTGACTGGGGCCATGAAAAAGCCTGGCTTGAGCACCGCCACCCGGAAAGCCTGGCGCAACAGCCGCTGGGCGCCACCGAAATGGGCCTGATTTATGTTAACCCGGAAGGGCCGAATGCCAGCGGCGACCCGCTCTCCGCCGCCGCCGCGATTCGCGCCACCTTCGGCAACATGGCCATGAACGATGAAGAGATCGTCGCGCTGATTGCCGGCGGTCATACCTTAGGCAAGACCCACGGCGCAGCCCTCACCAGCCACGTTGGCGCAGAACCGGAAGCCGCACCGATTGAGGCCCAGGGCCTGGGCTGGACCAACAGCTACGGCAGCGGCGCCGGCGCCGATGCTATCACCTCGGGCCTCGAAGTGGTCTGGACACAGACGCCGACCCAGTGGAGCAACTACTTCTTCGAGAACCTATTCAAATACGAGTGGGTACAGACCCGCAGCCCGGCAGGCGCGATTCAGTTCGAGGCCAAAGACGCGCCGGATCTGATCCCCGACCCGTTCGACCCGGAGAAAAAACGCAAGCCGACCATGCTGGTTACCGACCTGACGCTGCGTTTCGACCCGGAATTCGGCAAAATTTCGCGCCGTTTCCTCAACGATCCGCAGGCCTTCAATGAAGCCTTTGCCCGCGCCTGGTTCAAACTGATCCACCGCGATATGGGGCCAAAATCCCGTTACCTCGGGCCGGAAGTGCCGAAAGAAGACCTGATCTGGCAGGATCCGTTACCGGCGGCGATCCACAACCCTACGTCGGAAGATATCGCCACCCTGAAAACCGCCATCGCTGACGCTGGCCTGTCGGTCAGTGAACTGGTATCGGTTGCCTGGGCATCCGCTTCCACCTTCCGCGGCGGAGACAAACGCGGCGGCGCTAACGGCGCGCGTCTGGCGCTGGCGCCGCAAAAAGAGTGGCCGGTGAACGCCGTCGCGGCACGTGTTCTGCCAACCTTGCAGGCCATTCAGCAGTCCTCCGGCAAAGCGTCGCTGGCCGATATCATCGTGCTGGCAGGCGTGGTGGGTGTTGAACAGGCGGCAGCGGCGGCAGGTGTCCAGGTTAACGTGCCTTTTGCCCCGGGCCGGGTTGATGCCCGTCAGGATCAAACCGATATCGAGTCTTTCGACCTGCTCGAACCGCTGGCCGATGGTTTCCGTAACTATCGTCGCATTGAAGGCGGCGTCTCGACGGAAACGTTGCTGCTGGATAAAGCTCAGCAGCTGACGCTGACCGCGCCGGAAATGACGGTGCTGGTAGGCGGCCTGCGTGTGCTGGGCGCCAACTATGACGGCAGCCGGCACGGCGTGTTCACTGACCGCGTGGGGGTACTGAGCAACGACTTCTTCGTCAACTTACTGAGCATGGCGACCGTATGGAATGCCACCGACGAACAGGGTGAACTGTTTGAAGGCCGCGACCGTAAGACCGGCGAGAGCAAGTACACGGCGACCCGCGCCGACCTGGTGTTCGGTTCAAACTCGGTACTGCGTGCGCTGGCGGAAGTTTACGCCTGTCAGGATGCGAAGCAGAAGCTGGTCAACGACTTCGTGGCCGCCTGGACCAAAGTGATGAATCTCGATCGTTACGACCTGTAATCTCCCTCCCCGGCTGGTGCCTTGCCCGCCGGGGCTTTTCCCCTTTCACGCTGTGCTTACATTCGCTGCAGCTGTAATAATCGGCTGTAGGTTCGCTGAATATCCTCCTGCCCGACATCCGCCACCAGTTCGGCTAGCCCGCAATCGGCCACCACGATCAGGCGACACTGCTTTTCATAGAGTACATCCACCAGGTTAATAAAACGCTGCTGCGCCGCCGGGCCTGCCTGACGCAGAGGCGGGACCGCATCCAGCAGCCAGCGCTCATGCCTTTCGCATAGCGCCAGATAATCCATCACCGACGTTGCCGCCATGCACAGCTGGGCAAAGGTGAAATGCAAAAAATGCGCCGGCGCGGAGGCGGCGTGCAGCGTGCGATAGCCCACCTGCAGCGGCTGCGCCCGATCAGCGGGTTCTGGCAGATCCAGCGCCCTGCGGGCCTGTGCGGAGGGCTGCACCAGCAGCCACCCCTGACAAAACGGGCTCTCCGCCGGCGCATGACGCGCGCGGTAATCCTCTTCGCCGTTAAGCGCTGCGATCGTCATATGCTGTTTAATCAGCATGATCGATGGCACAAAACGCTCGTGATACAGCGGGTTAGCCAGTAATTGATCCGGAGGATAGTTGGAGGTAGCCAGCAGAATGATGCCGCGCTGAAACAGCAGCGTAAGCAGGGCCTTCACCAGCATCGCGTCGCCCGGATCGTGCAGATGGAACTCATCAAAGCACAGGAGCCGACAGCCGTCGGTCATCTGCGCCAGCACCTCAGGCAGGGCTGGCGCAGGGGAAGCATTCAGACGCTGATGCAGTTCGCGAAAGAAATAGTGAAAATGCACCCGGCGCTTTTCCGCCAGCGGCAGGCTGGCAAAGAAATGATCGACAATAAAGCTTTTGCCCCGTCCGGTACGCCCCCAGACATACAGGCCTTTAGCGCGCCGGGACTTTGCCGACACCAGCGCGCGGCCCAGCGTATCCAGCAGGTTAACCAGCCCCTGCTGGTCCGCATCAAGAAGTAGCGCCTGCTCCTGAGCCCGCAGCGCCATATATGAGGTAAAACTAAAATCGGTCATTCCTTGCGTCATTTTCCTGTCTCAGGGTGGTCGCCGCCGGCCGTATCTGACGGGCAAAATGGAGAAACGGAGGCCAATTAAACCGTCGCCAGCCGACAATGACAAGTTCCGCCGATTCCGCTGAGCGTCGCGAAGGCCTGCCCGCGCTACGGGCTGAGAACCCCGCCTACTCCATCAGGGTTATATCGATAAAATAAAACCAATAAAAAACAATCAATAAAAATGATTTTCTGGCGAATTATCGGCTATTGAGCCGTCACTGAGCATTCGCTATATATTGACATACATAGCGTTGACCTTTATCTTTTCATCATACAAATAACAATCGTACCCTTCAGACAGAGACGAGATTTCCCCGCCTCATTCCGTTTTCATTCGTCTGAAATTAAAATTAATGCGCTCATATAAACTCGTTTTATTAACCGGGATGATTCCCTGTTCCCCCCTTGTCCTGACCATGACGGCACATGCTGCAGAAACCATGGTGGTGACCGCAGCCCCACAGGCTGAATCGCTCGATGATGTGACGCCAGCCGCGGAACAGCAGGCCACGTTAGGTAACCTGGGTAAACGCAAAATGATTAACGTCCCCTGGTCCGTACAGACGCTGTCGGATTCCCTCACCCGCCAGCTTCAGGTCAATAGCGTCAAGGACGTCTATCGCTATCTGCCCTCGGTGCAGGGAGACGGCGTACGCCCGCAGACCCGCGGCATGCAGGGCAGCGTCGTACAAAACAGCATGATTGATGGCTTAAACGCCGTCTCCACCACCGAGTATCCGGCAGAACAGTTTCAGCGGATCGAGGTGCTTAACGGCATGGCCGGCGCGCTGTATGGTCCGGCGAACCCGGCAGGAATGTTCAATCTGGTCTCAAAACGCCCGACCGATGTGCCGCTGCGAAGAGTCACGGTTGGCGGCGGTACCGCCAGCGGAGCAAATGCCGCGCTGGACCTCAGCGGCCCGCTGGATGCCGCGGACCGGATAAAATACCGTCTCAACCTGCAGGATCAGGACGGCAGCAGCTATACCCGCAGCAGCCGCCAGCGCAACCAGTATGCCGGTCTGGCGCTCGATTTCCAGCTGACCGACCAGACGGTGCTGGAGAGCAACTTCAGCGACTACCACTTCTATCAAAAAGGGCTACCCGGTTCGTTCGCCCTGGCAAAAGGGACCCACTTCCCGTCGCCGCTGGATCCCACTAAAAGCAAATATGGTCAGTACTATGCCGGCAATGATGACACCACCACCACCGGCAGCCTGCATATTAAGCACGATTTTGACGGCAACTGGCTACTGGACGTGGGTGTGCTGCGCCAGATAGCCGACCGTGAATCGACCGCCGTCACCCATACGCTGACCGACAATCAAGGTCATTACACCACCACGACCGCCAACTCCGCCGCCAGCCGGTTTACCATCAACAGCTACCTGGTTAACCTCACCGGCAGCGTTGATACCGGCTGGTTACAGCATGACCTGGCGGTTGGCATGCGCGGTTTCGTGTGGAAAAATTACAACCCACGCGACGGCGGTACGCAAACGCTGGGCAGTTCTTCGCTGGAGGAGAGCCCGGATTATGCCCGTCCCGCCTATCCGGATTTTACCGACCGTTACCACTCCGCCACCACCACGCAGCACGTTTTTCTGCTGAGCGATACTCTGACCTTTAATCCCCGGTGGAGCCTGCTGCTCGCCGGTAGCGAAAATCTGTTTACCGTAGACAACTACAGTAAAACTGGCAATCGTAGCAGCAATCATGACGATCGGGGGGCCAGCGGTTCCGCCAGTCTGATGTACAAGCCGGTGGATAATGTGACGCTCTATACGACCTGGGCCAATAGCATGCAGCAGGGAGATACCGCCCCTGTCGGGGCTAATAACGACGGCGCGGTCCTTGACCCCTATCGCAGCCATCAGGTGGAGGTCGGCGCGAAATACGCTCCGCACAAGGATCTGCTGCTCACCGCGGCGCTGTTCCAGGCCGAACGCCCGTTCGCCTATACCAATGCCGGCGGTGATTTTGCCCAGGACGGGACGCAGAAAAACCGCGGGCTGGAGCTGATGGCCGATGGTCACGTCACCTCGAACCTGCGCCTGCTCGGCGGCGGCAGCTGGCTCGACCCGCGTTTGCACAACACCTCCAGCGCCGATGCTGACGATCAGCAGGTGGTCGGTCTGCCTCGCTTCACCGCCAGTATGCTGGCGATTTACAGCATCGATCCGGTCCCCGGGCTTGATGTTAACGGCACGCTTCGCTACGTCGGTCGTCGCCCGACCGATAACGCCAACGATAGCTGGGTGGGCAGCTATACCACGGTGGATATCGGCAGCAACTACCGCACCCGGCTGTTTGGCACCAATACCACATTTAGGTTAGCAGTCACTAACATTACTAACCGCCGCTACTGGAGCAACGTCGTTCCTGGCGCGCTGACCGGTTACACCGGCGCCGGATACGCCAGTGCGCAGCTGGGGGCGCCGTGCGAAGCGACTGCCTCGGTGCAGTTTGATTTCTGAGGACGATGATGAACAAGATTGCTGCTGGCTTACTTACGCTTTCTCTCGCCATTCCGGCGCTGGCCGACCGCCAGGTCACCGATGACGCCGGACACCGCGTCACCTTACCGGACACGGTGACGCGGGTGGCTGAAGGATGGTTCGCCCACCACTCGCTGCTGATGACTCTCGGGGCCGGCAGCGCTATCGTGGCGACGGTCAACCGCCCGGACAGCCGCCCGTGGATGTTCCGCCTCGATCCGCGGCTGAATCACGCGCTTATCAGCCGCGGCCCGCACTTTACCAGCGAAGCGCTGCTGGCGCGCGGCGCTCAGGTGGTCTTTGTCGCCCAGGGAGACGGCGATGCCGATGCCTATCGCCAGGCCGGTCTGCCGGTGATGGAGATGCGTTTTACCGACTATCCGTCGCTGGCCCACGCGGTGGAAACCACCGCGGAGGTTATCGCTACGCCGCAGGCGCGGGCCCGCGCCCAGGCGTATAACCAGTACCTGCAACAGGTCATCGCGCGCGTCGGCCAGCGAAATACCGCGCTCACCGACGCGGAACGCCCGCGCGTGCTGCATATACAATCGCTGAAACCGCTGAAGGTCGATGGCAGCCATACGCTGATCGATACCTGGATACAGCTGGCGGGGGGACGTAACGCGGCGCAGGGCATCAGCGGCAATATGCAGGAGATCTCCCCGGAGAAAGTGCTGGCGTGGCAGCCGGACGTCATTATCCTCGGTGCGGGATGCGGTGACCTGCAGCACTCGGCTTATGGGGAACTTTTCTCAGCGCTGCGGGCGGTTAAACAAGGCCGGGTGGTACAAAACCCGGCGGGCGTTTTTCCGTGGGATCGCTACGGCAGCGAAAGCGCGTTGCAGATTCAATGGGCGGCCAAACAGCTTCAGCCGCAGCGCTTTGCCGATGTCGATATGATCGCCGTCACCCGCGACTTTTATCAGCGCTTTTTTGCTTATTCGCTGAGTGAACCGGAGGCCAGGCGGATTTTGCAGGCGCTCCCCCCGCAGGAAAAATAGCGTCCTGAGCCAGTCAAAATGGCCCCGCTATGCGCCGGGGCCATTTTTATACGTTCTGACTTAATGCTTGCCGTCCCCAGCGCCACGCGCAGCGTCCCCCTTAGCAGATTATCGCCAGCCCCTCCTCTCACCCACTCCTGAATGGCGTGCTATGGTCGTTTACTTCAAATCCGTCGGCTGCCTGTCGCTGAAAGCAGTTAATTCCTCATGTTTATGGCTTAAGCACAACATTTTTGCCTGTAGAACCCCGATGGGAAGAGTAATTAAAAATTTAAAACCATTAACAATCAAATAACATTAGCAGGCAAACATTTTAGCTGAGGAAAATAATAATATGTCTACCACCCAGGTTCTGGGGGATGCGCCTTTTGCATCCGCAGGACAACCCCACTCCAGTTTAACCAGCCGTATCGATGCGCTACCTGCCTCCTTCGGCTTATGGTCGTTTATTACACTGCTGGCACTGGGCGGCTTTTTCGAGCTATACGACCTTTTTCAGACCGGGTATATCAGTACCGGCCTGCTGGCAGAGCACATTTTCCATAGCGACCAGCAGGGTATTTTTGGCGTATCGGATCAGGCCGCTTTTGCCTCGGCCACCTTCCTCGGATTGTTTATCGGCGCCAGCCTGCTCGCGCCGCTGGCGGACAAGCTCGGCCGTCGACTGACCTTTATGTTTGCGCTGGCCTGGTATGGCGTGTTTTCGCTGCTGATGGCTTTTCAGAACAGCGCCGAAGGGGTGATCTTCTGCCGCTTTCTGGTGGGGATCGGTCTCGGCATTGAGCTGGTCACCATCGACACCTACCTGAGCGAATGGGTGCCAACGCACCTGCGTAACAAAGCCTTTGCCTTCGCGTTTTTCATTCAGTTTCTTTCGGTGCCCGCCGTGGCGCTGATGTCGTGGATGCTGGTGCCCACCACCCTGTTCGGTCTGACCGGCTGGCGCTGGGTAATCATCTTCGGCGCGCTGTGCTCGCTGGTGATTTGGGTGATTCGCAAAAAGCTCCCGGAGTCAGCCCGCTGGCTGGAAGTGAAAGGCCGGCACGATGATGCGCACGCGGTGATGTGCCAGATGGAACAACGCTGCGGCGTCGCGCCGTCGGCGCAGCATATTCCTGATACCCGGCAGGAGCAAAACAAAAGCGGGACCTTTAAAGAGATCTGGGCGCCGGAATATCGCCGGCGGACCATCATGCTGATGGTGATGAACTTCTTCCAGGCCATCGGTTTTTTTGGCTTTGGCAACTGGCTGCCGGCGCTGCTGTCCGGCCAGGGAGCCAGCATCACTCACAGCCTGCTGTACGCGTTCTTTATCACTCTTGCCTATCCGCTGGGCTGCTTGTTCTGTACCCGCTTCGTGCACCGCTTTGAGAATAAGTGGCAAATCGTACTCTCCGCGCTGATGACGGTGGTGTTCGGCACCCTGTTCGCCCTGCAGAATAACCCGGTGATGCTGGTGATCTGCGGGTTTATGATCACCTGGTCCAACGCCTGGCTGACCATCAGCTACCACGCCTATCAGGCGGAAATCTTCCCGACCCGCATTCGCGCCAGAGCGGTTGGCTTTTGCTACTCGTTCAGCCGCCTGTCGACGGCGATCACCAGTATTATAATTGGGGTGATTCTGCAATACGCCGGGACGCCGGGGGTGATTAGCTTTATCGTGGCCAGTATGCTGATGGTCATGCTCTCGGTCGGCATTTATGGCCCGAAAACCCGCGGTATTCGGCTGGAAAATATCTGATTAACCGCTTCGCCGCCGGGGCCTCCCTGGCGGCGCTACCCTAGACTGAATAACTTACCGAATATTGCCCGCGATTAGCGCCGCCGGGCGTTTAAATAAAGAACGGCTGAAGCCGCGTTTAGTTAGCCAAAAATCGCCTGGGCATCGGCAAAGCATTTTTCCGCCAGCGACGACACCGGCTCTTTGTTACGCATGATCAGCGCCAGCATAGAATCCACTGCCGTTTCGGCAATCGGGATAATCTCCAGATTGTCGCTCAGCTCCTCCAGTCCATTGTTGAGCGGCATAATGGCGCAGCAAATGCCCGCCTGGACCGCCTGAATAATCTGGAACGTGGAGTCGCTTTCAAAAACATATTTCGGCGTCAGCCCTTTGCCCTTGAAGCTCATTTCGATGGATTCGCGGTAATACATTCCTTTAGTGAGAAAACCGAGCGGCAAGGCGGCCAGGGTATCCCAGCCGGGGATGCCCTCGTCGAACTGAAAATGGCGTTTATCATGCAGCAGCCCCATCCGCGTCGCCGGGAGCCACTTCACGTTAAAAAGCTGGCTATCGACATGGTGCAGATAGCAAATCCCCAGATCGAGCTGATTGCGGCTCACGCCATCAATAATCTGCTCTGAGGTCAGCGACAGCAGGCTGAACTGAAGCTCGGGGTACTTCTCCGTCAACGGCTTAATCAGCTGCATCGGGTTCAGGCTCGCCAGCGGTACCATTCCCACCCGCAGTTGCCCCACCATCTGACCGCGGCAAATGGCCGCTTCCGCTTCCAGCCCATCGTGCGCCGCCAGCAGCGCCCGTGCCCAGGCGAGAATACGCTCGCCTTCGGCGGTAAACCCCTCAAACCGCTGCCCGCGTTGAATCAGAACCAGATTGAGCTCCTCTTCCAGATTGCGGATACGCATCGACAGCGTCGGCTGAGTGATATGGCACTGCGCCGCGGCCTGGCCAAAATGACGCGTTTGATCGAGTGCGATCAGGTATTTGAGCTGTTTGATATCCATTGTTAATCCAGTCATGTTGGCGTCCGTAGACCGAACGCGCGGGCGCGATGCAGACTCCCCTCGCGCCGTAAAAAATATGTTAGTTAAATGTTACGTTCAGTATCGGACAAATACAAGGTACGCCGCATTTGCCCATCCGGCGCTTGCCGGGCTACACTCGCGTAGTGACCAACGCCGGAGAAGCAGATGAAACCTCACCTTCATCACGTTCAGCAGCACCGGTTAACCCTGCCCGGTCTTGAAGCCATGACGCTCAGACGGAGCGGCATTTTTCACGCCATTCGCATGACCAGTTCGGTCTGGGTATTTTTACCCATGGGGCCCAGCGTTCATGGAGTCATATCGGCCAGGTCGACGCCGCGGCCGGGAATATGATCATGGTTAACCCGGGCGAAATACACGACGGCGTCCCCCTGCGCGGCCCCCGCAGCTGGCAGATGGTGTATATCGAGCCGCAGATCGTCACCGCTGAATTTGAGGACGGCATAAGGGCCGAAGATATCCTGTTACGCCCGGTAGTTGAGGCCCCTCACCTGCGCCAGCTCATGCTGCGCCTGTTTCGTGAAATCACCGCCCCTGGCGCTGATGAAACGGCCATCGAAGAGGCGCTTCTGCTCTGCCTGCTGCGGGCAACCCACTACCATCGCGTTATCCCACCGGTCGCACAGCGCTTTTCCCCCGCCATCGCATGGGCAAAAGCCTATCTCGATGATGCTCCCGGGGAAAAGATCTCGCTGGCAAACCTCGCCGCGCTGTGCGGCATCAGCCGCTTTCAGCTGATTCGTAGCTTTGCCCGTGAAACCGGCATGACTCCTCACGCCTACCTGGTGCAGTCCCGGGTGCGCCTGGCGCGCCGGCTGCTGCGTAGCGGCCATCCCCCTGCCGAGGCCGCGCTGATGGCCGGCTTCGCCGATCAGAGCCACCTGACCCGCGCCTTTCAGAAACAGTTCGCCATCACCCCGGGCAGCGTTCAGGCGATGCGCTAAGAGGCAGCGCAATTTTGTTCAATACGCCCTGATGCCCTTAAGAAATACTCTGCGTGACCGATTTCTCACGCAGGAACACTTCCATGTCGCTTATCAGTCCTGAGTTTCTTTTCACCGCCCTGATGGTCGTCATCGCCCCCGGAACCGGGACGCTCTATACCATCGCCACCGCTCTGACCGCCGGAAGAGGCAGCAGCTTCGCCGCCGCTCTCGGCTGTACCCTCGGCATCATTCCGCATCTGCTCGCTGCCGTCACCGGACTGGCGGCGATTCTGCTGCGCGTTCCCGCGGCCTTCGCCGCCATTAAGCTGCTCGGCGTCGGCTGGCTACTGTACATGGCGTGGACCACGCTCCGCCAGGGTGACGCCTTGACGCCAGACGGTCACGGGCACGGCGGATCGCCGCGGGAGATCGTACTCCACGCGGTGCTGATTAATCTCCTCAATCCGAAGCTGCCGCTCTTTTTCCTCGCCTTTTTACCGCAGTTTATCCGCAGCGATAGCGCCACTCCGCTGCAGGAGATGCTGACGCTCAGCGGCGCTTTTATGCTGATGACGTTGCTGATATTTATGCTATACGGGGCATTTGCGGCGGCCATGCGCGGATACGTGCTCACCCGCCCGCGGGTATTGCTGGGGCTACGGGTGGCGTTCGCCGCCGGTTTTGTCGGGCTGGGTATCAAGCTAATGCTGACACCAGGATAGCGAGGTCGTTGCTGCCGGCTTCTGCCGGCAGCAAGTCGCAGACGATTTAGCGCATTCCGGCCACGGGCCCGATCTCTTTCGAGCGCAGGGTCAGCCGTATCGGCACTGATTTGTAGGATGGCGTTCCGCTCTCTTCATCAAGATAATCCAACGGCACCAGCACGTTCGCTTCCGGATAATAGGCCCCGACGGTGCCAGGGGCGATGCTGTAGGCCACCAGCGTAATATCCTCGAGACGCAGGTCGCTATCGGGCAGCGCGGTGGTGATATCCACCCGGTCGCCGTGCTCCAGCCCCTGCTGCGCCATATCCTGTTCATTCATAAACAGCACATCGCGGCGGCCAAAGATACCGCGGTAACGGTCATCCATGGCATAGATCGTGGTGTTGTACTGATCGTGGCTGCGCAACGTGACCAGACACATCACATCATCGCCAGCAACCTGAACGTTTTCATGCACGCCGTGGAATACCGAGAACATCGCCTTGCCGGTTGGCGTCGGCCAGATGCGCTCCGTCGGCGGCAGCGGCATACGGAAGCCCCCCGGGTGACGAATACGCTCATTGTAGTTGTCAAAGCCCGGAATGGTGCGTTCAATCAGCTCGCGGATGCGATCGTAATCCGCCACCAGCGCCTGCCAGTCGATTTTTGTATCGGTCAGCGTCGCTATTGCCATCCCTGCCACGATCGCCGGTTCAGAACGCAGGAACGGCGAGGCCGGTTTCAGTTTGCCCGACGAAGCATGCACCATCGACATCGAATCTTCGACGGTGATCGACTGACGTCCGGTTTCCTGAATATCCAGTTCGGTACGGCCAAGGCATGGCAGAATGAAGGTTTCTTTCGCCACCAGCAGGTGCGAACGGTTCAGCTTGGTACCGATATGTACGCTCAGATCCAGCCCCTGCATCGCCGGGAAGGCCCGTTCGCGATCGGGCATCGCCACCGCAAAGTTACCGCCGAGGCACAGCAGTGCCTTCGATTTCCCTTCGATCATCGCCTGCAGCGCTTTCACCGCATCGTGTCCGTGTCCCTGCGGCGGAACAAAGCCGAATACTTCCTGCAGCTTCGCCAGAAACTCCGCCCCCGGTTTTTCAGTGATGCCGACGGTACGGTTGCCCTGAACGTTGGAATGACCGCGCAGCGGGCAGATCCCGGCCCCCGGCTTGCCGATATTGCCGCGCATCAGCAGCAGGTCGGCAATCAGCCTGACGTTCGAGGTACCCCTGTTGTGCTGGGTAATGCCCATCCCGTAGGTGATGATGGTGGCGTTGGATTTGGCATACGCCTCGGCAACCCGCTCAAGATCGCTGCGCTTCAGGCCCGATTCGCGCTCGATATCCTGCCAGCTGGTCGCCAGAATATCGGCGGAAAATGCCGGGAAATTCAGAGTGTGTTCGGCGATAAAAGCATGATCCAGGACGTTGCCGCGCGTCTCTTCCATCTGCAGCAGCGCCCGGGCAATGCCTTTCAGCGCCGCCGCATCGCCGCCGGCCTTCACCTGAAAGTAGGTCGAGGCGATATTGGTCGAGCTGTAGGTCGCCATCTCAATGACGCTCTGCGGGTCGGCAAAACGTTCCAGCGCCCTCTCTTTCAGCGGGTTGAAGACGATGATCGGCACGCCGCGGCGCGCCAGTTCGTGCAGGGTCCCCATCATGCGCGGGTGGTTTGTTCCCGGATTATGGCCGATGGAGATAACCAGTTCGGTGTTGTCAAAATCATCCAGCGATACCGTCCCTTTGCCGATGCCGATCGACTGCGGCAGCCCGACGCTGGTCGCCTCATGGCACATATTGGAGCAATCCGGGAAGTTGTTGGTCCCCAGTTCACGGGCAAACAGCTGGAACAGCCAGGCCGCTTCATTCGAGGCGCGGCCGGAGGTATAGAACTCGACTTCATCCGGCTGCATCCCGCGGATTATCTCGCCAATACGGCTAAAGGCGCTTTCCCAGGAGACCGGGCGCAGCGTATCGCTGGCGCGATCGTAGGCCAGCGGGCGGGTCAGACGCCCGTAGCCTTCCAGTTCAAAATCGCTTTTGGTCAACAGCGAGCTGACCGTATTCGCCGCCAGGAACTCCGGCGTCACGCGTTTGCTGGTCGCTTCCCAGGTCACCGCTTTGGCGCCGTTTTCACAAAACTGGAAAGTGGATTTATGTTCTTTGTCCGGCCACGCGCAGCCGGGGCAGTCAAAACCGTCAGGCTGGTTGGTCCGTAACAGCGTAACCGGAGCATCAAGGGCATCCATTTGGGTACGGACGGCGATGGCCGTGGCTTTGAGTGCGCCCCAGCCGCCGGCGGGACCATCGTAAGGATGGACGCCAGGTACTGAGCGTCTTTTCTGGGTCATATCTACTCCTGAATGCGCCTTCGATAAGCAGGTGATACGTGCGTTAAATCGTCTTATCCGGGCGATCCGCATCGTGATAACGTTCCGCTCACCGCGCTGGACGGCAGCGGAGTTTTTGTTAACGAAAGCATAACAATCAGGATCGTAACTGTATAATCAATGTTATCTATCACACGTTAGATTTAACTTATTTAACAGTTACCACGGGGGACGGTCAGGTCAGGTTGTAGTACCGATCGGGCTGGATGATTTCCGGTAGCGGATGCTGCCCGGTCATATCCATCAGGTTGCGCTCGATGGTATTGCACATGGCGTTAAGCGGCAGATCGTTCGCCGCCGTGCCAAACGGATCTTCCAGCTCTTCCGCCAAAGAATCCCACGAGAGAAAGGTGTACGAGATAAAGACCGAGACAAAGGGCGTCATGTAGTGCAAATCGCCGACCAGCGCGAACGGCAGCAAAGCGCAGAACAGGTAGACGGTACGCTGCAGAATCAGGGTGTAGGCGAAGGGCACCGGCGTGCTGGCCAGACGCTCGCAGCCCCCCAGCACGTGGGCCAGCTCATCGAGTTTATTGTCCATCAGACCATAGGTGATATCGCTCACCTTCCCCGCGGCACGCAGTTGACCCAGCTCATGACCCACCAGCAATAAGATCCGGTTAGTCGGCATCGAACTGGCGAGGATTTCCGTCACGTTAGCGCGGGGCAGCAGGCGGAGAAGATCGTCTGTAGGGTCGGTTTTACGTAACTGGTGTTTCAGACTCCAGCTGAAAGCGATCAGGTAGCCGGCAATTTTTTTATGCGTCGCACTCTCTGCCGGCAGAATATTTTTTAGCTGGCGCGTCAGGGTGCGTTCGGCAATTAAGACCGTGCCCCACAGGTTTCTCGCTTCCACAAAGCGGTTGTAGCTGGCGCTGTTGCGGAACCCGAGAAAAATGGCGATGGCAATCCCCAGCAGGCTAAAGGGCGCCACGGTGAGGTGGATCCCCAACTGCTCATACCACTGATAGCTGATGATGGCGACAATCGACATCAGGACATTAAGCAGCAGGCGAAAGACGATTTTTGACAGCACGGAGCCGTGCCAGTCAAACAGACGAAGGAACCAGTGTTGTTCTGGCCGGATGATCATGGTATTACTTCCTGAACGCCCATTCTGGTTATATACCCGTCATATTTCAAGCTGCCTATGCGGCGGCTGTATTCGCTCCCCGGTCACTTACTTGAGTCAGCTCCTGGGGATTCTTTTACTTGCCGCCGTCCTGCAACTCGCACTATTTAGGATATAGATAATATCTATTAACCGAGTGGATTATTTTATTGGACATACACGCGATAATGCGGTTGCTATTGACCATTAATTAGCGATGAAAATAATGGCCGTGGAATTATGTTCCCTTTTTATTTATCAGGCAATATGCCAGCCGGGCGTGGCGATGAAATAAAGTGCGGGGAAATTGCTTTCCCCGAATTTCCACAGGGGTATTCTGTTACTGCCGTGACTGATTGCCGCTGCGGGAGGATAACGACGCCATCAGCGTGGCCGACGGCACAAAAAACAGGCTACCGGTCACCGGGCGGCTGTAGTCAAGCAGGCGGTCGTAATTGCCTGCCGGGCGGCCGACAAACATGTTTTCCAGCATCTGTTCCATCGGCGCCGGCGAACGGGCATAGCCGATAAAATAGGTACCAAACTCCCCCATCCCGGGCTTACCGAACGGCATGTTGTCACGCAGGATTTTCACCTCCTCGCCGTTCTCCTCAAGCGTGGTTAACGAGCTGTGCGAACAGGAGGGTTTAACGTCGGCGTCCAGTTCAATGTTGCTCATTTTTTTGCGTCCGATAATGCGCTCCTGCTGCTCGACGGTGAGGGCGTTCCAGCCAGCCATATCATGCAAATACTTCTGAACAATCACATAGCTGCCGCCAGAAAAATCGGCATCTTCATCGCCGATGAGGGTGAAATCCGCCGCCGCCCGCCCCTGCGGGTTCTCGCTGCCGTCGACGAAGCCAATCATCGCGCGTCGATCGAAATAGCGAAAGCCGTGGACTTCATCCACCACCGTCACCGCGCTGCCCAGTTTTTCCATCAGCTGCGCGGCCAGCTCGAAGCTTAGCCCCATATCATCTGAACGGATGTGCAGTAGCAGATCGCCCGGCGTTGAGACGGCCACGCGTTCGCCGCTACCGACGCTGCGAAACGGATGCAGCTGCTTCGGCATCGGCTGGCCAAACAGCTGAGGCCAGATGTCGGCGCCAAAACCGCAGATGCAGGACAACCCGGCCTGAGGCATGCGGGTACCGACTGAGCGCACCACGGCGGCAAAATCATCGCACCAGTCGCGAACCCGCGCGAGACTTTCCGCCGAGCGCGCAACCGTGGCGACGATAAAAATGGCCGTGCGCGGCAGCGGTAAGGTTATGGCCTGAGGTTCATTAATCTGCATGGAGTCCCACCCTATTTGCGAAAATGAAAAGCGCGCGGCGGATTTAACGCTGCGCCGTTGCTGCATATAACCTATAAATAACGAGGGAATGTCAAGGAATAGAAAAAAATTAATCCATACGGCGTCGCTAAGCAGGCTGGAAATATAAGTGGCGTGGGTATTTTTCGCGCTGAATAATGGCCGGGGCGGTTTCCGGCCAGCGTCGCCGTGGGTTAATTGACCGCCATGCGCCGCATCGCGCAATGATAGGCGCCGTTGCGCACCGAAGCGCGCAGCACTCTCGCCACGCCGTGGACCGCCAGACGGGCGGTATGCCGTTGCAGAGGACTCAGCGGCAGAGACAGCATCGCCTGCGCCCACGGCGGCAGTAGATCGATTCCGGCGCGCATCAGCAGATGCCCGACGGGCCGGCTCAACCGACCCGGTAAACGGGTAGTCAGCAGCACCTTCGCCACCTCCCGCGTGCGTTCATCGCAGCGCAGACGCGGGCGCATATCGTGTAAATACTCCGTAACCTGCTGCGGGGTGACGGGGATATCCCGCGCCCCCAGACGACGGGCGATCTCGCCCGCCTCGTGGAAATATTGTTCCTGGCGGGCCTGACTCACTACCGTGCGCTTATAGCGCAGATGTGAAGCCATAAAGCTGCTGCATTCGGCCACATGAACCCAGGTGAGCAGCTCCGGATCGCTGGCGGCATAAGGCGTGCCGTCCTTGTCCTGCCCGCTGACCCGTAAGTGAATACCCTGCACTTTGGCAATCAGGCGCTCGGCGTCGACGGTGGTGCCAAAGGTCGTGGCGGAAATAAACTGGCTGGTGCGCCGCAGGCGGCCAAAGATATCTTCCCGGAAGTTGGAGTGGTCCCAGACGCCAGCCAGCGCCAGCGGATGCAGCATCTGCAAGAGCAGCGCGCTCACGCCGCCGCAGAGCATCGAGGTGAAATCGCCATGCACCTGCCAGATGGCTGACTGCGGGCCAAACAGTCCCGGCTCCCCTTTCGGATGCTCAAAGTCGATCTCTTTCAGCGCCATGCCGGTTAAGCCCAGTACCTGAGCTTCTATCATTCCACGTATGCGGGTCATTGCTGTGCCTGATTCTGTCCGTGACAGCAAAACATACCATTATTCGGCGTCGGACTCATGTGCCAGAGGTGACTTTATCGGTATAAACCGCGGAAGGGAGTGCCCGTCGTTAACGGGCACCGGACGATCAAGGATTAAGCTGATAATCGAGGCTAATATCGGCTTTTAACACCTGCGAAACCGGGCAACCGGCTTTGGCTTTCTGAATGATGCCGTCAAAGACATCGGCATCGATGCCCGGAAGCACAATCTGACTCTGCAACGCCACTTTAGTGATCGCAAACCCGCCGGCGGATTTGTCCAGGGTGACAACGGCCACCGTATCAATCGACGTTGCCGTGTAGCCCTCTTCGCTGAGCATCAGCGACAGCGCCATGGAAAAGCAGGCGGCATGGGCCGCGCCGATCAGCTCTTCCGGGTTGGTGCCCTTCACCCCTTCAAAACGGGTATTGAAACCGTAGGGCTGCTGGCTCAGCGCCCCGCTCTCCGTCGAAACCGTCCCCTTACCGCTTTTGAGATCGCCTTCCCAGTGCGCCTGACCTTTCTTATGAATTGCCATGAATTCACTCCTTATTTGCCGTGAAAGGACTAAGTATAGGCCCGGATGCGGTATTCGACATGCTATTGATGAAGAATGCCTCAATCGTCACCGGCGCTATTGCTCGTCAATATTCTGACTCATACTGACACCGGTGACCCGCAAGCCGCTGACCTCATACACATGGCGGGCGCGTGAATTATCCCCGGCCACCCGCAGTTTTATCTGTGCAAACGCTCTTTAAGCAGGCCCTCGCAGGCGTTATCCGTTCTGCTTAGCTGAGTTGCGCCAGCTGCTGCTGGACCTCGTCAAGAAACAGCGGCAGCGCGCTGGGCTGATAGTCACGTGAGAGATAGATTCCATACACGCTAAGCGCTTTCGGCGTCCAGTCCGGGAGCACCGGCTTTAGCGCACCGCTGTTCAGGGCGCGCTGCGCCTCCAGCTCCGGCAGCATCGCAATGCCGCAGCCGGCCACCGCGGCTTCCAGCAGCAATGAGGAGATCCCGGCGCTCAGGTTGCCGGAGACCGCCACGGAGACGGTTTCGCCCTGCGGATCGCTGAACTGCCAGGTTGGCGTGGCGAAATGGCTGTAGTGCAGGCAGTTATGCCGGGTCAGATCCGCCAGCGTCTGCGGCTGTCCGTGCAGCTGCAGCCAGCGCGGTGACGCGCACAGCACCGAACGGCAGACGCCGAGCCGGCGGGCAATGGCCCCCGGCTCCGGGTTGTCGGTAATCCGAATCGCGACGTCTATCCGCTCGCCGATCAGACTCACCGGATGGTTATTGATATCCAGCTCCAGACGCAGCTGTGGATAGCGGGCGAGGAAATCCGGCAGCAGCGGCGAAATCAGCTGCATGGCCGTAAAGTGGGCGCAGGCGACGCGCAGCGTCCCGCTGGGCACCGCGCGCTCGGTCTGCCCGGCAATTTCGTCAGACAGCTGCGTCAGACTGCGTGTTTTTTGCAGCACCTTTTCCCCGGCGGCTGTTAAGGTAAGCTTGCGGGTCGAGCGGTGTATCAGCCGGGTTCCGGCCCAATGCTCCATCTGTTCCAGATAGCGGCTGACCATCGGCCGCGACATCCCCAGCGCGCGGGCTGCCGCGCTCAGGCTCCCCAGTTCGCAAATCCGCATGTAGACCTGCGCGGCGATGATTCTGTCCATTCCTTTTTTCCATCTGCACGTTTTATGAAACTCAGCATCTCTTTTTTCAGGAATTTTCGCAAATCAGGAAGTACGTACAATAGCGCTATTCATCTGACATTGAGAAAAACACCATGAAATTATCCGCCCTTGCCATCGCCGCCGCGCTGTTCAGCAGCGCCGCTTTTGCCGCCCCTTTAACACTGCAGACCTATAACCCGCAGGATAAAGGCATTTTCGCCGTCAACTCGACGCTGGCCTCCGGCCCGCATGAGGCGGTGCTGTTTGACGCGCAGTTCAGCGTTAAAGACGGCGAGAAGCTGGTGGAGATGATCCGTAAAAGCGGCAAAAAGCTGACCCGCATCGTCATCACCTCCGGCGACCCGGACTTTTACTTCGGCCTTGAGCCGCTGGTGAAGGCCTTCCCGCAGGCAAAAATCGTGGCGACCTCCGAGGTGGTTAAGCACATTGAGGCGACCAAATCGGCAAAATTGGCCTTCTGGGGCCCGCAGATGAAAGACGGCGCGCCGAAGCAGCTTTATACGCCGCAGGTCATCGAAGCTAACGCCTTTACCATCGACGGTGAGAAAGTCCAGATCCTCCAGCCGCAGCGCTATGCGGCCTTCGTCTGGATCCCGGCTAATAAAGCGATCCTCGGCGGCACCGGCGTGGCCTGGGGCATGCACGTCTGGACCGCCGACACCCAGAGCGCGGAAAGTCGTCAGCAGTGGCGCACCACGCTCGACGACATGGCCGCCCTGCACCCGCAGCAGGTGATTCCGGGCCACTATCTCGGGACGCCGCCGGCCGGCGATCGCGCGATTGTTTTCACCCGCGACTATCTGCAGCAGTTTGAGCAGGCGCTGAAAGCCCATCAAGATTCCGCCGGAGTGATTGCCGAAATGAAGCAGCGCTGGCCAAACCTGGCGGAAGAGAGTTCTCTCGAGCTCAGCGCGAAAGTGAATACCGGCGAGATGAAGTGGTAACAAGCGTCGCCTGCAACTGACCCGGGGCCTGACAACGTTCAGGCCCCGGGTTGAGGCGCCGCCTGCCGCGCTGGGTTACTGAATTTTCACGTTTCGGGCGTTAATCACCTTAATACCGCGATCGTCGTCGTGAAAATGCCCTTCCGTGGGCTCCGTATTCCAGGTCTCCAGCAGCCGTTCTTCAGGCGCCAGCGTGTAGCTAAAGTTTCTGATGCGTACATTGTCGATCGGCGCTTCCGGTAGCCCGACAATAAACGCGGCGCTGGAGAGCACGTTGGTCGCCAGCACATTCTCAATCTGGATATCGCGGATGTGTGGTGTCATTGCGCTCAGCGGCTGCGGCCGTTCGGAAAGCGTTACCTCGCGTTCATGCGCCAGCACGCCAGGGGCAAAATATTGACCGATCACAATCGGACACCAGCAGCCATCCATCGTCAAATCGCGCAACGTGATGTTTTTAATCGTACCGCCTCGTCCACGCCGCGATTTCAGGCGAATCGCCCGCTGGGTACCTTCGAAAACGCAATCGCTCACCGACACATTTTCAATCCCCCCCGCCGTTTCCGAACCAATGGCGATGCCGCCATGGCTGGCGAGGATACGACAGCGGCGCGCCGTGACGTTGCGGGTGGGTCTATTGATGCGCAGGCCGTCCGCCCCCGAGCCGGATTTTAAGGTAATCGCATCGTCACCCACATCAAACAGACAATCCTCGATCGTAATATTCTCGGAAGAATCCAGATCGATGGCATCGGTATTGATGGCATCGGCCGGATTGAGGATTTTCACTCCGCTGATGACGATGTCACGGGAATAGACGGTATGCAGGGTCCAGAACGGGGAGTTCTGCAAGGTGATCCCCTGCAGGCGAATCGCCGAGCATTTCCAGAACTGAACCAGCGGCGGGCGCAGGAACTGGGTCTGAGGACGCCCGCCGCCGCCGGGGCGAGAACGGTAATCCGGATTCAGCGCCGCCAGCTGCAGCTCCCAGCTTTCCCGTGGCGCCTGGCGGTCCTCCTCTTCAATCTGACGGAACGTATCCCACCACCACTGGCCTGCCCCCTCAATCACCCCCGCCCCGCGAAGGGTAATGTTGCAGGCATCCGCGGCGTACAGAAGCGGATGCAGCGCATAGCATTCGATCCCCTCCCAGCGCGTCCAGACCGGCGGGTAGAGCTGCGGGTCGGCAATAAAGCGGATCGTTGCCCCAGCCTCCAGGGTGAGGGTCATATGGCTGTGCAGGGTCAACGGCCCCGTCAGCCAGGTCCCCGGAGGAAAGAGAATCTCTGCGCGCTGCTCCTCGCTGGCCGTCCGGGCGGCCTCGTCAATCAGGGTCTGCAGGTCGGTATTGTCGCTGGCAATATAGGTGGTCATTTTTTTACATCCCAAATTTCATCATAAGCGTAGCCGGTGAGATCCTCGACGATGGCCCGGGTTCTCGGGTCTACGTCCTCTTTGGCGCCCCCCTGCTGCAGACGGTCCATCTCGGCCTTAACGACCTTGTGGGTTTGCGGATTCAGATTGAAGGTGCGAATCAGATACAGGGAGTAAATCAGGCAAATGAGCGGAATAAAAATAAATGCGGTCATGATAGCCATTTGTGCCGCGGGCGTTTGCACCGCCAGCGATTTATCAAATCCGCCAAATGCGAGGATCCAGCCAATAATCGCCGAGCCGATCGCGCCGGTTAATTTACGGGTAAAGGTCTGGCAGGCGGCAAAGGTTCCTGCCCGCAGCTTGGTGGAAACCAGAGTATCAACATCCGGCACCAGCGGAATCACGTTCCACACCGTATATTCCATCGTCTGGCGGCCAATCTGGAATAAGGCTGACAATATCAGAATGGTCACAAAGGCCGCGCCATCGGAGAGCTGAATATGAAAGACATATAGCCCCAGATAATAAATGAGGACGGCGATCATCAGCGAAAATGCCATTGACCACAGCCATTTCGGCCCGAATTTAAACATAAAAAAGGTGGCGATCGGCACCACGATCAATCCAATAATAGAGAGCGACGAAGCGGTCTGCGCCATCCCCTGCGACAGACCCAGGATAAATACGACGTAGAAGAAAAAGGCGGTATTGAAACAGTCCTTCGCGAAGTAGGAGACAAAATAGATAACACAGGTTCGGCGGCAGGCTTTGGTTCTCATCACATGAAGATATTCATTGATAGAGTAAATAATATTTTTCGACCGCTGCTCTTTAGCGCTGTTCTCGAACGCTGCAACATATCCTGGGGAAAACTCCCAGGTTGTCAGCCAGGTAATGACGGTTCCGGCAAACAGAACAATGCCAAACACAATCCCGGAAATGGTGTAGGCCTGGGCGCTATCGCTGCCCAGCATCGCCAGCAGCACCGCCGGCAAACCGGTGACGGCGAAGGTGCCAAAGGCGGAGACAAACATCCGCACGGAGCTCAGCTTCACCCGCTCGTGCGCTTTATCGGTCATTTCCGTAGCGAGCGTTTCATAGGCAATATTATTAAACGATTGGGCGGTATCAAGCAGGAACAGCACCACGAAATACCACAGATAAGAGCCGACATGGACCGTAAACAGCAGCGGAAAAAAGATTAAGGTGAGCGTCGCGCCGATCAAAAATAAAATATGCCGGCGCCCCAGTCTACGCCCGATTGCCGTGCGGAAGAGCTGATCGGAAACGCCGCCAATCACGCCACAGACGATCATATCCAGTATTTTCAGCGCGAATAACATGGTGCCCACCACCCCGGCATTTAACCCCGCCCAGGTGCTGAGGAATATCATCAGGTAAGAGCCGACCAACGTTCCCCATGCCGACCCGTTGAGATCGTTCATGGCATAACCTAAGGAGCGCAGCAGCGTAATCGGTCTTTTTCTATATACGCGCAACTCCTCATAATTAATCTTTTTCAATTTATTGTCCTTTTTATTATATTCCCCATTAATAACGCCCGGCGAGGGCGCTCGGTACAGCACTCATCAAGGTAATGTTTATGCCTATTATCACAATTACGTAATTTCACTAACTGGTTGTGAAAATTAATAATTGTGCGGGAGATAACAAAAAGCCGGCGCGGGGAATGGTGATAAATTTCGCCGGGTTAAGGGCCGCTTCGGGCGTTATTTGCCGCTCAATAATCACGGTCCCGGCATAACATTTGCCCGCACAAGGTTGCCATGGGCGGAAAAATAGACCACCATACATAGCGCGGTACCGATAACGTATCGTTCTTAGGGTTACATTTCGTCCGGCAACGCCGGGCTTGTCCTTGAAACAGAACTGGATTAAGGAGTAAGAATGAAATCGAACCATCAGGCACGTCATCTTCTCGGTCTGAACTATAAGCTTTCCCAGCAGAAAAAAGTGGTGCTGGACGGCGATGTGGAAACGACGATTAACCACGCCCATGCCACCGGCCGCAAGCGCCGCGCTGGCTAATATTTCAGCTGAGTGATGATAAAAACACCGTCCTTGTATCAGGATGGTGTTTTTTTAAGACAATCTCCCCCTCTTTGATAACAACTGCTCTATACTCTGCCCCGCTGCATTCCCTGCCAGCCCGCACGCCTATCGCCGCGCTCGGGTCTGAAGTGAACATCAAGGAGTTAGTGCGATGCAATTCACCCATAAGAAAAACCGTTCTCTGTATATCCCCTACGCTGGTCCCGTTCTGCTCGAATTTCCCCTTCTCAACAAAGGTAGCGCCTTCAGCATGGAAGAGCGCAGCAGCTTTAACCTGCTCGGCCTGCTGCCAGAAGTTGTTGAAACAATAGAAGAACAAGCTGAACGCGCATGGATCCAGTATCAGGGGTTTAAAACTGAGATCGACAAGCATATTTACCTGCGCAACATCCAGGACACCAACGAAACCTTGTTTTATCGACTGATTGGCAACCATCTCGATGAGATGATGCCGGTCATTTATACCCCGACGGTCGGCGCCGCCTGCGAACGCTTCTCTGAGATTTACCGCCGCTCCCGTGGCGTGTTTATCTCCTATCAGAACCGGCACAACCTCGACGATATCCTGCAAAACGTGCCGAACCACAACGTGAAAGTCATCGTGGTCACCGACGGAGAACGTATTCTCGGTCTGGGCGACCAGGGTATCGGCGGGATGGGGATCCCGATCGGTAAGCTTTCGCTGTACACCACCTGCGGCGGTATCAGCCCGGCCTACACCCTGCCGATCGTGCTGGACGTGGGGACCAACAACCAACAGCTGCTCGACGATCCGCTGTATATGGGCTGGCGTCATCCGCGCGTGACCGACGACGAGTATTACACGTTCGTCGATGATGTTATCCAGGCGATTAAGCACCGCTGGCCGGATGTTCTACTGCAGTTCGAAGACTTCGCGCAGAAGAACGCGATGCCGCTGCTCAACCGCTACCGCAATGAAATCTGCTCGTTTAATGATGATATCCAGGGCACCGCGTCGGTGACCGTGGGTACGCTGATTGCCGCCAGTCGCGGCGCGGGCGGGCAGCTGAGTGAGCAGAAAATCGTCTTCCTCGGCGCCGGTTCCGCCGGCTGCGGTATTGCCGAGCAGATCATCGCCCAGATCCAGCGCGAGGGGTTAAGCGAAGAAGAAGCCCGTCAGCGCGTGTTTATGGTCGATCGTTTCGGTCTGCTAACCGATGGGATGCCGAACCTGCTGCCGTTCCAGAGCAAACTGGTCCAGAAGCGGGAAAATCTGCAGCAGTGGGACACCACTAACGAGGTCCTTTCCCTGCTGGATGTCGTGCGCAACGTCAAACCGAATATTCTGATCGGCGTTTCAGGTCAGCCGGGGCTGTTCACGGAAGAGATTATTCGCGAGATGCATAAGCACTGCCCGCGGCCGATCGTGATGCCGCTGTCGAACCCGACCTCCCGCGTGGAGGCCACGCCGCAGAATATTCTTAGCTGGACCGACGGTGAAGCGCTGGTTGCCACCGGCAGCCCGTTTGCGCCGGTTACGCTGAAAGATAAGCAGTACGTCATTGCCCAGTGCAACAACTCCTATATTTTCCCCGGCATCGGCCTCGGCGTTATCGCCTCCGGCGCGTCACGGGTCACTGACGACATGCTGATGGCCGCCAGTGAAACGCTGGCGAAACACTCCCCGCTGGTGAACAACGGCGAAGGCCCGGTGCTACCGGAACTGAAAGACATTCAAACCGTATCGCGGGCTATCGCCTTTGCGGTCGGCAAGGTCGCGCAGGAGCAAGGCGTGGCGGTGAAAACCTCGGCAGAAGCGCTGTTACAGGCGATTAACGATAACTTCTGGTTACCGGAGTATCGCAACTACCGCCGGACATCGATCTGATTGATCTCCAGCGCTAACGGGCCTGACAGCAGGCCCGTTTTACTTTCCGCGGCGCCCACTATCTTTAGCGGCTAGCCAGACCCCCGTTCTGCTTCTACACTGCCTGCACCTGACCACTTGCTGAATAAAAAAGGAGGACCCCAATGCCGTTACGTGAAATATCTATTTTTTCACTGACATTTGGTCATCGTACCCGCTCAAGCGTTATCGGTATCGTGCTGCGATAACTTCAGCTTGAGCGAAGACCAACGACCTTAATTCCCTTCCCTCGGGCTTACCGGGTTATCGTCAGCGATGTTTGACGAGGCATTTTCATGCCTGTAACTCTTGAGTAAGTTCACTATGAGCACATTATTAACCGCGCAATCTCTGCATGTTGAAACGGCATTCGGTCCGCTGTTCACCGACCTCTCCCTGACCCTAAAACAAGGCGACCGTATTGGCCTGATCGGCTACAACGGTTGTGGCAAAAGCACCCTGCTGCAGGTGCTGGACGGTACGCTGACGCCAAACGCCGGGAGCATTGCGCTGGCGCACCATTGCCTGCTGGCGCGGGTTGAGCAACATTTACCCGACGCGCTACGGCAGCAATCGCTGGTTCAGGGGGTTCTGGCGCGCCTTCCCGCCGCCGGACGGGAGCATCAGCGCTGGCAGGCGGAACGTCTGCTGGCGGAAATGGGGTTTAGCCCCGCGGAATTCACCCGGAAGGCCGCGACCCTGAGCGGCGGGCAGCATACCCGGCTGCTGCTCGCCAGGGCGTTAATTCAGCAGCCCGACCTGCTGCTGCTGGATGAACCCGGTAATCATCTCGATCTCCCGACCCTGTTGTGGCTGGAAAGCTTCCTGCAAACCTGGCAGGGGAGCTTCGTTCTGGTGGCGCATGATAATCTCTTACTGGATGCTGTAACTAATAGCAGTTGGATCCTGCGCGACAACACCCTGCACGCCTTCTCTCTTCCCTGCAGCGCCGCCCGTCAGGCGCTGCAGGAGCAGGATGCAAGCGATGCCCTGCGGTACAAGGCTGAGCAAAAAGAGATCGACCGCGTTACCGCCAGCGCCCGACGGCTAGCGACCTGGGGACAGGTTTATGACAACGAAGATCTCGCGCGCAAAGCTAAACAGATGGAAAAACAGGTCACGCGCCTGAAGGAGAGTAAAACCGAGCTGAGCGCCGGAACGCCGTGGCGGCTGGCGTTGCACGGTGACGCCCTGCGCGCCGATCGTCTGCTGGAGATGGAACAGCTGCCGGTCCCTCCGGCGCCGGGGCTGCCGGCTCTGTTCACCGCTGAGCTGGCGCGCCTGCGCAGCGGCGATCGGGTGGCGATTATGGGCCGTAACGGCGGGGGGAAATCATCGCTACTGCGCCTGCTCTGGCGGCAGATACAGCAACCGGTCGCCGACGAGGGGCTACGTCTGCATCCGCGTTTAAACGCCGGATACTATGACCAGTCGCTGCATCAGTTGAAAGACAGCGCAACCCTGCTCGAGGCGCTGGAAGCCTTCGCCGCCGCCCCGGAAGTGCGCAAGCGGGCGCTGATTTCCGCCGGTTTCGCCTGGAGCCGGCACGGCCAGCGGGTCAGTACCCTCAGCGGGGGCGAACGCTCCCGGCTGCTGTTTGTCGGCCTGTCGCTGGCGCGCTATAGCCTGCTACTGCTGGATGAACCTACCAACCACCTGGATATGGAGGGCAAAGAGGCGCTGGCCGCCTCACTGCGGGACTACCCGGGCGGCCTGCTGCTGGTCAGCCACGATCGCCAGCTGATCGGTCAGAGCTGTAACCGCTTCTGGCTGATTGATGATGCCGGGCTGAGCGAATGGCCCAGCGCCGACGACGTCTATGCCCGTCTGCGTAGCGCCGCTCGCCGGAGCGGAGCGCCAGCGCCGATAGCGACGTTCGTGGCGCAGGCCGAGGATAACGATGCGCTTCTGGAACGGTTAATCGCCCTGGAACAGCGGCTGGCAGACGATATCATGCGTAAGCCGAAGCACCAGAAGCCCCAGCTACAGGCGCAATGGCGCGAGGAGATCGCGGCAATTCACGCCCGTCTGAGTTAAGCCCCACCGCCGGCTAAGGGTTGTACCTTAGCCGGATTGGTTTCCCGGGCGCGGCTGCGGGTCAGGCGCCGGGTGTCGCCGGTCCCCGTCGGCTAAATTGCTGCTCGGTCATCATCATTCCCCATTGCTCGCCCTGCCACTCTTTATGCAGCGTAAAGCCGAAAGATTCATAGAGCCTGCGGGCAGCGTTCAGGCCGCTGAAGGTCCAAAGCTGAACGGCGGAAAACTCAGCGCGATCGCAAAAAGCCATCGCCTCTCTCAGCAAACGTCTGCCGACCCCGTTTCCCCGACAGCTGTCATCAAGAATAAACCAGCGCAGATGGGCCTCATTGTTGCCCAAATCCTCGCCATCAATAGCCACCGAGCCGACGATTTCCCCGCCCTGTATAGCCAGCCAGATTTGATTACGCTCGCCCGCCAGTCGGGCAGCGAACTCCGCCAGCCCGCTAGCCACCTTGCCTTCAAAAAAATGGCCAAACCCATGGTGCCGCGCATAATACTCGCCGTGCATCTGCGCGATGCGGCCAATCATGCCAGGGCGATAGCCGGTGACGATCTCAATGCTTTTTCCCTCAGCGGAAAGCGGCTCACCGCGACACTTCTCCAGCGCCTGCGCGTAGGTCGTCAGCCCTTGCGCCACGCCGTTCTGCTGCGCGGGGTCAAGATGCGCAAGGGCAGTCGCCACCCGCATCGCCGCGTAGTCGTTAATCCGGCTCACGGTCCGCCGCCCTTTCTCCGTCAGCTCAAGCTGTTTCAGGCGCCCGTCATTAACGACCGGCTTTTCCTGCAGCTCTCCCGCGGCGAGCAGCCGGGAGAGCATGCGACTGACGCTCGATTTCTCCAGGCCAAGGAGCTGAACCAGCTGGGCGGCGGTCATCGCGCCGCGAACCGATATCTCCAGCAGCGTGTGTACCGCGGAAGGCGAATAATCGGTTGCCGCCAGCGTCGTATGCATAAATCCGAGTTCACGGACCATCAGGCGTGAAGCGCGGCGTATTTCGTTAATCAGTGCGGTATGAGTCATAGGATTGGGGACAGAATAATTTATAGTTGTATAATACAACCATCATCCCTGGCGTGCTGTCAACCCGGGGCGCCGGCCGCCCCGCTGGCGTTTTACACCGGTAACGACGGCTTTAATGAGGATGAAAATTGGCAAGATGGGCTGGAGGCAGAAATAAAAAATAACAGGCGCCCGGTGACGCCCGTTTTTATTTTATTGCGGATTTTTCTCTTTCCAGGCATCCCACGCCTGTTTGATCTCCTGCTTCGCCGTTTCGGCATCGTTAAAGCCGTTCAGCTCCACTTTTTTCCGGCCGTCCGGTAATTGCTTGTAAACGCGGAAAAAGGCCTGCAGCCGCTCCTGCTCCATTTTCGGCAGATCGCTGAAACTTTTGATGTCATCGTAGGTTGGGTCGATTTTGCTGGTCGGTACGGCGATGATCTTATCGTCTTTCTCTCCACCATCGATCATCTTCAGCACCCCGATCGCCCGCAGCTTAATCAGCGTGCCTGGCGCCATCGGCGCGCGCGTATAAAACACCACGTCCAGCGGATCGCCATCCCCGGCCAGCGATTGAGTCAACGAACCGTAGTTTGCCGGATAGGCGACCGGCATAGACTGGAAGCGGTCGGCAATAATAAACCCGGTTTTGGCGTCGGTTTCATACTTGATGATACCGCCCGCCGGGATTTCGGTAACCGCATAGAACTCTTCCGGGTTGTTATCCGGCTGCGGAAAATCCAGCACGTTATGGGCCTCGGCGGCGGCGGAGAGAAAAAGCATAGCGGCGAGCGCTGTTTTTACCAGATGCATTGGATTATCACTCTGTTGTTATAAGAAATTTGCCAGCTACAGCCTGCCATTAAGTCATGAAAGGAATATGACCACCACATTTCATCAATATTAACAGCCACAACATTGAATAATGTTCGAGTTTTGCACTATTCGTGCTGAATAACACCACATATACAACTACTAAACTTGCGTTATCCATCATAATGACCAACTCTTAATGAGTATTATTAACAAATAAGCACCACCACTTTTTCCTCAAATTTCAAGGAGTAGATATGAAGGCTGCCGTTGTCACCCACGATCGCCAGGTCAATGTGACGGAAAAAACGCTGCGTCCGCTGCAACATGGAGAGGCGCTGCTGAAAATGGAATGCTGTGGCGTGTGCCACACCGACCTGCACGTGAAAAACGGTGATTTTGGCGATAAAACCGGGGTCATCCTCGGTCATGAAGGGGTCGGTATCGTTCAGCAGGTGGGGCCGGGCGTCACCTCTCTGAAGCCTGGTGACCGCGCCAGCGTGGCGTGGTTCTTTGAGGGCTGTGGGCACTGCGATTACTGTAACAGCGGCAACGAAACGCTGTGTCGCTCGGTAAAAAATGCCGGCTATAGCGTTGACGGCGGTATGGCCGAAGAGTGCATCGTCACCGCCAACTACGCGGTAAAAGTGCCTGATGGGCTCGACTCCGCGGCGGCCAGCAGCATTACCTGCGCCGGCGTCACCACCTATAAAGCGGTGAAGGTCTCGCATATCAAACCGGGACAATGGATTGCCATTTACGGTCTTGGCGGTCTCGGTAACCTGGCGCTGCAATATGCTAAAAACGTCTTTAATGCCAAAGCGATCGCCATTGACGTTAACGATGCGCAGCTGCAGCTGGCCGCTGAAATGGGTGCCGATCTCACCATTAACTCCCGCAGCGAAGATGCCGCGAAGCTTATTCAGGAAAAAACCGGTGGGGCGCACGCCGCGGTGGTCACCGCCGTCGCGAAAGCGGCGTTCAACTCCGCCGTTGATGCCGTACGCGCCGGTGGACGCGTTGTCGCCGTCGGCCTGCCGCCGGAAGCGATGAGCCTCGATATTCCTCGTCTGGTGCTGGATGGCATCGAAGTGGTGGGTTCGCTGGTCGGCACCCGTCAGGATCTGACCGAAGCTTTCCAGTTTGCCGCCGAAGGGAAAGTGGTGCCGAAAGTCACGCTCCGCCCGCTGGGCGATATCAACGCCATCTTTAAAGAGATGGAGCTGGGGCAGATTCGCGGCCGTATGGTTATCGATTTCCGCCGCTGATCGTCGCGGTCTCTCCGGCTACCGGGAGGCCGTTTTCATCATCTTAAACGCACCGACTAACCGCACAATGATGAAATGGCTGGTTTCCGTTGATAGCGCCATACTTCGCGTGGCAGGCAGCAGGTGAGCGAATCCCGATGAGCTGACTCCGGTAAGCATTTCGGGTGAACGAATGTCGTCAACCAACCGCAACCCGAGGTATGGCGGATACAGGCGGCAAATGCCTTTTCCGCAAATGCTTAGCGCAATTCCTTGGTTCCTTTGTCAATATCCGCGCCCGATGATGGCAAGACAATAGATAACAAAGGAATTCACCATGCAAAGCCGTTTTCGCCTGCCCGCGCTGGCAGCCCTTTTTTTGTCAGGCGCTTTTTCCGTCTGGGCCGCCGACACGCCGGTCAAGGGCGGAACATTAATCTACCTGGAGCAACAGCCGCATACCAACCTCTACCCGCCGGCCGGAGGCTTTTACCCCAACGGCGGCGTGCTGAATCAGATAACCGATAAGCTGACCTGGCAGAACCCGAAAACGCTGCAGGTCGAGCCGTGGATCGCTGAAAGCTGGACCACCAACGCCGATAAAACCGAATACACCTTCACCCTGCGCCCCGGGGTGACCTTCTCCGACGGCACCCCGCTGGACGCCAACGCGGTGGCCAAAAACTTTGATACCTATGGGCTGGGGAATAAAGCCCACCGTCTGCCGGTGTCCGAAGTCATCAACAACTACGACCATAGTGAAGTCATCGATCCGTTAACGGTGAAATTCTACTTCAAAAAACCCTCCCCCGGCTTCCTGCAGGGCACGGCCACCATCGGTTCCGGGCTGGTTTCCCTCAGTACGCTGGCGCGTAATTTTGAAGAGCTCGGCGACGCGCGCAATATCATCGGCTCCGGCCCATTTACGGTAAAAGAGGAAAAACCCGGGCGCGAGCTGACGCTGGTCGCGCGTAAGGATTACCAGTGGGGGCCGAAAAACCTGGCACAACAGGGCCCCGCCAATCTCGACGGGATTACCTTTATCGTCACGCCGGAAGATAGCGTGCGTATCGGCGCTTTACTGGCCGGCCAGGCCGACTTCATCCGCCAGGTGCAGGCCTACGATGAGAAACAGGCCACCGACCAGGGCTTCACGATTTACGCCGCGCCAACCCGCGGGGTGAATGACAGCCTCAGCTTCCGCCCGGATAACCCGCTGGTTTCCGACCTGCGCGTGCGCCAGGCGCTGCTGCACGCCACCAACGCCAGACAGGTGGTCGATACGCTATTCTCCGCCAACTATCCGCAGGCGACTTCCGCCATCGCCAGTAGCGCGGCGGGATACGTCAACCTCAGCGACAAGCTGACCTTCGATCAGGCGAAATCCAGACGACTGCTCGACGAGGCCGGCTGGAAACCGGCGGCCGACGGCATCCGGGTCAAAGATGGCCAGCGCCTGGCGCTGACGGTCTATGAATCTCTGCCGCAGCCGCAAAACAAAGAGGTGCTGCAGCTGATTGCCCAGCAGTGGCGCCAGGTCGGCGCGGCATTGAGCGTGAAGGCGGGCGACGCCGGCAGCCGCACCCTCGATAGCCTTGACCCGCTGAAAACCCCGCTGACCGTTTCCGAGGTCGGCCGCGCCGACCCGGACGTGGTGAAGAGCATGTTCTTCCCCGACAACCGCGACGCCCTGCTGCAAAAAGGCGGCTCCAGCGACAAAGTCCACACCTTCCGCGACGATAAGCTTAACGATCTGCTGAGCGCCATTTCCGCCGAGGTCGACCCGCAAAAACGGCTGCAGTTAACCGGCGACGCCCAGCGCTATCTGCTGGATAACGCCTACGTGATCCCGGTCTTTGAGGAGCCGCAGGTCTTCGCCGGCGCGCCGTGGGTGAAGGGCGTCAATTTTGAAGCGGTCGGCCGACCATCGTTCTACGGCGCCTGGCTGGAAAAGCATTAAGGGGGATGCGATGAGCCACTATCTTCTGCAACGGCTGGGCCAGAGTCTCCTGGTACTGTGGGCGGCCTTTACCCTCTCCTTCGTGTTGCTGCAGGTGCTGCCGGGGGATGCGGTATTGATCAAGTTCCAGAACCCGGATCTGGGCCTCAGTCCGGCGCAAATTGCCGAGATGCGTCTCGCCTACGGCGCCGATAGTCCGCTGTGGAAGCAGTATGCCCACACCTTAACGGCGATGTTGCAAGGGGATTTTGGCTACTCGCTGCAGGCGGGGATCGCGGTCAGCACGCTGCTCGCCAGCAATTTACCGGAAACGCTCAGCCTGGCGCTCCCGGCATTCGCGCTGGCGGTCGTACTGGCGTTTATTCTCGCTTTTGCCTCACGTCTGCCGGGCCTACGTGGGTTAAGCAATGCCCTGCAGTCCCTGCCGGTGCTCTTTATCTCCCTGCCCACCTTCTGGTTGGGTATCGCCCTGATACAGCTTTTTTCCTTCCAGCTGCGCTGGATCCCGGTGATCAACCCCGGCCCGTTACAAGGCCTGATTCTGCCGGTCATCGCCGTGGCGGTCCCCATTTCCGCGCCGCTGGCGCAGATCCTGATGCGCAGTATCGATCGGGTTGCGGCGCAGCCGTTTGTTGCCGTCGCCCGCGCCAAGGGGATGAGCGAAACCGGCGTCCTGTGGCGCCATATCATCGGCAATGCCCTGCTTCCGGCGCTGAATATCGCCGGTCTGCTGCTCGGCGAGCTGATTGCCGGCGCCTTAATTACCGAAACCGTCTTTGGCCGCGGCGGCCTGGGACAACTGACCCAGCAGGCGGTCAATAATCAGGATATTGCCGTACTCCAGGCGGTGGTGATGATTTCCGCCCTCGGCTTCGTGGTGATTAATCTGCTGGTGGATCTGCTGATGCCGCTGTTCGATCCGCGCCTGAAAGCGCTGGCCGGAGGTGCAGCATGAGTCTGGTCGATTACGCGAGCGCCGCCCGTCGCCGGGTGCCGACCTGGCGCGGCCTGCGCATTCAGCCCGGCCTGTGGCTGGCCTGGGCGGTGGCGATCGTCGCGCTGCTGATGGCCGCTGCGCCGCAGCTCTTCAGCGCTTACAACCCGCTGGAAGGCATTCCCGGCGCCCAGCGTCTGGCGCCGCAGGCCGGACACTGGCTGGGGACCGATCAGCTTGGGCGGGATCTGTGGACCCGCATCGTTTATGGCGCGGTGCATTCCCTTTCCGCCGCGCTGGCGGCGGTCGCTATCGGGCTGATTATCGGTACCGCGCTCGGCACGCTGGCCGGCGCCGTCGGCGGGCGCGTCGAATCGCTGGCGATGCGGCTGGTGGATGTCCTGCTGGCGATCCCCTCGCTGTTGCTGTCATTAACGGTGATCATTTTACTCGGCTTCGGCACCGTTAATGCCGCGGTCGCGGTTGGCGTCGCCGCGATTGCCAGTTTTGCCCGCCTGGCGCGCGCAGAAGTGGTTCGCGTGCGCCACAGCGACTACGTCGAAGCGGCCTTTGGCAGCGGCGGAACATTCTTCGCCGTCTTCTGGCGACATATTTTGCCCAATTCGCTGACCGCCGTGCTGGCCTTTGCCACCTTGCAGTTCGGCCAGGCGATCCTCGCCCTCTCCACCCTGAGCTTCCTCGGCTACGGCACCCCGCCGCCGGTGCCGGAATGGGGTCTGCTGATTGCCGAGGGGCGAAACTATCTCTCTACCGCCTGGTGGCTGACCACCTTTCCCGGCCTGGCGGCGATCGCCGTGGTGCTGGCGGCCAACCGCATCAGTCGTCAATTTAGCGGAGACCGCTCATGAACGTATTAAGCGTTGAAAACCTGCGTATCAGCTACCGCTCGCGGCAGCAGTGGCGCGAAGTGGTGCACAACGTCAGCTTCAGCGTCAAACGCGGTGAAATGCTGGCGTTTGTTGGCGAGTCCGGTTCCGGGAAAACGACCACCGCCCAGGCGATTATCGGTCTGCTGGCGGACAACGCCCGCCGCGACGGCGGGCGGATTCTGATTAACGGCGAAGATATCAGCAGCTGGACGGGGAAACGCCTGGATAGCCTGCGTGGGACCCGCATCAGCCTGGTGCCGCAGGATCCGGGCAACTCGCTGAACCCGGTACAAACTATCGGCGCGCAGGTGGCGGAGATCCTGCGCCTGCACCAGAAAAGCAGCGCTGCGGAACGTAAGCAGCAGGTGCTGGCCCTGTTGAGCAAAGTCGGTCTGAGCCACCCGGAGCAGCGTTTTTACCAGTATCCGCACCAGCTTTCCGGCGGGATGAAACAGCGGGTGTTAATCGCCATCGCTATCGCTCTGAAGCCGGATCTGATCATTGCCGATGAGCCCACCAGCGCCCTTGACGTCACCGTACAAAAGCGCATTCTTGACCTGCTCGATACGTTGCGTCGCGAATCCGGCACCGCGGTGCTGTTTGTCACCCATGACCTGGCGCTGGCCGCGCAGCGCGCCGATCGGTTGCTGGTGTTTCGTCACGGCGAAATTCAGGAGCACGGCGCGACCGCCGATGTCGTACGCACGCCGCAGCACGCCTACACCCGCCAGCTGTTGAGCGACCTGCAGGGGCCCCCTCCCACGCCGGACGCGCCGCGTATCCAGCATCTGGCAACCCCGGCGATCCGCATCACAGAGATCGGTAAACGCTTTGCTTTAGGCGATTCGCAACTGCAGGCGCTGGATAGCGTGAGCTTTGAGGTCAAACGCGGCAGCACCCACGCCCTGGTGGGCGAGTCGGGCTCCGGTAAAACGACCCTGGCGCGGATCCTGCTGGGTTTTGAACAGGCGGATAGCGGCCAGGTCGCTATTGACGGTATCGACGCCGGTCATTTAAGCCGCGAGGCGCGCCGCCAGCTGCGACGCAAAATTCAGTTCGTCTATCAAAACCCGTTCGCCTCACTCGACCCGCGGCAGACGCTGTTTGAGATCATCGAAGAGCCGCTAAAAAACTTCGACCCCTTAAGCCCGACACAGCGGCGCGCCCGTGTTGAGGCGGTCGCCGCCCGGGTCGCGCTGGCGGCGGAACTGCTGATGCGCACCGCCCGCGAGCTCTCCGGCGGCCAGCGTCAGCGGGTGGCCATTGCGCGCGCGCTGGTGCTGGACCCAACCATCCTGGTATTGGACGAAGCCACCTCCGCACTGGATGTCACCGTCCAGGCGCAAATTCTCGCCCTGCTGCAGCAGTTGCAGCAGCAGCTGGGGCTGACCTATCTGTTTATCACCCACGACCTCGCCACGGTACGCCGTATCGCCCATAGCGTAACGGTGTTGCGCGCCGGTCGGGTGGTTGAACATGGCGAGGTCAGCCGCCTGTTCGCCCGACCGCAGCATGACTATACCCGCGAGCTCATCGCCGCGATTCCTCACGTTTTGACACCGAGCAAGGAGAGCGCATGACGCGTAAACGCCTGGGCTTTTTCACCCGCCTGCTGGACCATGCCGCCCCGCAAGAGCGCTACCGGCTAGCAACCGAACAGATTCGCCACGCCGAACGTCTCGGCTTCGACAGCGCATGGATCGCCCAGCACCACTTCCACGAGCACGAGGGCGGCCTGCCGTCGCCGCTGGTCTTTCTCGCCCACGTGGCGGCGCATACCGAACATATCCGCCTCGGGACCGCTATTATTACCCTGCCGATGGAGAACGCGCTGCGGGTTGCCGAAGATGCGGCGGTGCTGGATCTACTCGCCGATGGACGTCTGGAGGTGGGCTTCGGCTCCGGCGGCACGCCGACCTCGTTTCTGCCGTTTGGCTTAACCAGCGAGCAGCGGGCAACGGCCTTCGCCGATCATCTGCATGTGATCCACAGCGCCTGGCGCGGCGATTCGCTGGGCCATCCCGATAACCATCTCTACCCGCCGGCGCCGCAGTTAGCCGAACGCATCTGGATTGCCACTTTCTCCATCGAAGGAGCGGTACGCGCCGGCCAGGCCGGACACGGATTAATGCTCTCCCGCACGCAGCCGCGCCCTGCCGGGCAGCCTGAACTGGCGCTGGACGCGATCCAGAATCCGCTTATCGATGCCTATCTCGACGCTTTACCGGCAGACGTTGCCCCGCGGATCCTTGCCTCGCGAACCGCCTTTATCGCCGACAGTCAGGCCTATGCTCTCCAGGTGGCCGAACCGGGTTTACGCCGGCAGGCGGCCGCCCATCGCGCCGCCGGGCAGCAGATAATGGGTGACAGTGTCACTGATTACCTCTCCCAGCTCGACGCCCACGTTGGCGATGCCGACCATGTGAAGGCCTCTCTGGCCCGGGACAGCGTGCTCTCCCGGGTGACCGATATTTCGTTTCAGGTGCACTCCGTTGAGCCCTCGCACCGTGACACGCTGCGTTCCATTGAGCTGATCGCTCAGCATATTGCCCCGCAACTAAGGTAAGGAGTCACCATGACACTGAGTCAGGATATTTTGGCAGAGCTGGCAGAAATTTCCCCGGGTTCCGCATTAGCCGAAGCCCGGGCCGTAAGGGAAGCGGCAACCCGGCATGCCCAGGGCAGCTATGAAGCGCTGTTCAGCCAGCAGGATGAGGACTTTCCCCTGGATGAGCGTTTTGCCGTGGCGGCTAAAGTGGCGAAGCTGCATCAGGCGGATGCGCTCGCCGCCCACTACGCCGGTTTTGGCCTCGGCGATCCGACGTCGGCGCGGCTCCCCCCCGCGCTGGCGTTTGCCCGCCTGTTAACCTTCACCCCGGTGGAAGCCACGCCCTCGGCGCTGCAGACGCTCACCCGCGCCGGATGGACGCTGCGCGGCGTGGTTACCCTCGCCCAGCTGATCGCCTTCGTCAGCTTTCAGAGTCGGCTGATCAACGGATTACGCCTGTTGAATGGTAAACCCCATGCCAGCGCCGACACGCCGGTGGCGGCAGGCTTCTGGCATACCACTCCGCACACGGTCAGCGGAAAACCGGCGCCGGTGCGATTCACCCGCGATGAGCTGAACTGGGAACCGTGGATCGCCGCGAAACCGCTGGAAGAATTCAGCGCTGACGAACAGGCGATCCTCGCGAAATATGGCCATACGGATTCGCCCTATTTTCGCCTGCTGGCGCGCAATCAGCCGGTGCTGGAACAACGTACGCTGACCGACAAAGGGATTTTCTATACGCCAGGCGGCCTGCCGCGCGCCGAACGGGAGCTGGCCGCCACGGTAGCCAGCAAGATTAACGGCTGCATTTACTGTGCGTCGGTACATGCGCGCAAGGCGGCGCAGCTGGCGAAAGATGAGACCGCGGTGGAAACGCTGCTGGCCGTGACGCCGGGAGAAAACCTCAGCGACGGCCAGGCGCCGCGCTGGCAGGCGGAAATAGACTTTGCCGCCGCCCTCTCGGTCACGCCCCCCGCGCTGCACGCAGGCCATCTGCATGCTCTTGGACAGCAGGGCCTGGATACGCTTGCGCAGCTCGATTTGCTGCAATCGGCGGCGTTTTTTGCCTGGGCTAACCGTCTGATGCTGACCCTCGGCGAGCCGTGGCAAGCGCCTTAACCCGATACGCCCGCCGCTATGCGGAACGACGCAGGTAGCGGGCGTACATTAGCAGCGATTTCCGGTAATACGCCCATAATGCCAAATTCCGCCATCCCCAGACCGAAAGTGCCAGGCGCTAACGAAAAAGGGTCTTTTTCATTCAGTTAATTACGTGTTTTTTCTTTTCGGCCGGCATTATTGACCATGCAACTGCGGCAGACCAGACAAAAACCCACGCCGACCCGTTTGTCCATAAAATGGCGACATCCGTACAGGTCTCAGCGCAATGCCTGCCCCAATATTCTCCCCCCGCTTTGCGCTGCGTGATTACACTTCAAAGTACAAGACAAACCGGAGAGGCCAGATATGGGCAACAAAAAAAGCGCCAGAATCATCGCTGAGGTCACGAAAAAAGCGCCGCCGCTGGGTAATAAAACGTACGCCCGGGAGCTGCGAAAACTTCACGTCGAGCTGGTCAAACTCCAGCAGTGGGTGGTCAGCAAAGGGCTAAAGGTGTGTATTGTCTTCGAAGGACGCGATGGCGCCGGTAAAGGGGGCACCATCAAAGCGATTACCGAACGGGTGAGCCCGCGCGTGTTTCGGGTTATCGCCCTGCCGGCGCCCACGGATAAAGAGAAGACTCAGCTCTATTTTCAACGCTACATCCCGCACCTGCCTGCCGCAGGCGAAGTGGTGATTTTCGACCGCAGCTGGTACAACCGGGCGGGCGTCGAACGGGTGATGGGCTTTTGTACTCCGGAGGAGACCGATAAATTCCTCGCCGGGGCGCCGATGGTCGAGCGCGCAATGGTGGAATCCGGCATCATCCTGCTTAAATACTGGCTGGAGGTGACCCCGGCCGAGCAGGAGCGCCGCCTGCGGGACCGCATCGACGATGGCCGTAAGATCTGGAAACTGTCGCCGATGGATATCCTGTCGTTTAACCGCTGGGATGACTACACCCTGGCGCGGGATGCGATGTTCGCCGCGACGGACACCGCGTGGGCGCCATGGTTTGTCGCCCGTTCGGAAGAAAAAAAACGCGTTCGCCTTAATATCATTTCCCATATCCTGTCACAGATCCCTTATAAACGCCTGCCTGGCGAAGCGGTAACATTGCCCAAACGCAAAATTGGCAAAGTTAAGACCACCCATTACCCATTCCGTTATATTGCCGAGCGCTATTAACACGCGCTCTACCGGGGCGTGGCTTTTGCTGCGTCCCGGCCGTTCGGCGCGCGGTTTGGGCGGCAGGTCCTGCGCGGCGCGCAATGCAACGCCAGTGGCGCGACGGTTGTCGCGCCATTATCAAGAGCGCAATCGAACTAGCGGATCCCTTCAGAACTCTCTTTTTTCGCCTCCAGTCGCTCAACGTCACGATACCAGCGCGGATGGTGCTTCTGCGCCCAGCGGCGGCTCACCTTGCCTTCGATCATCCCTTTAATGGAGCCTTGCACCCAGAATGCCATATACATATGGATCAGAATGGCGTGAATGAGGACGATCGCGGATGTTGCATGAATCAGCAGGCTGTAGCGAATGACCTGGATCGGGAAAGCGTGGGCAAAATAAGGACGCCAGATAATCACTCCGCTCACCAGCAGCACGAAAATCATGCTCATGATGGTCCAGAACATCATCTTCTGCCCGGCATTGTATTTGCCGACGCGGGCCACTTTATGTTCATTGCCCTTCAGCACTTCAACGATCCCCTTCAGCCACGGAATGTCCTGCCGGTCCGGAATGTTATGCTGGACAAACCGGACGAACATAAACATCAGCGCGAGGAAGATGCCCACGCCGAAGAACGGGTGCAAAATGCGCCCCATCTGCGGCGTACCGAAGGTTTCCGTCAGCCATTGCAGCGTCGGGAAGAAGAATGAAATCCCCGACAGCGCCACCAGGAAGAAGCAGATCACCACCGTCCAGTGGCAGGCGCGGTCGATAAACTTCGTGCGCACGATCGTTTTCGATTTATTCATCATGCTCTTCCTCCTCATCATCCACTTCCTTGTTAGGACCAATCCCGATGTAGTGATAAATCAGCCCGGCAAAGGTGGCGATGAAACCGGCGGCCGACAGCGGCTTAAGCGCCCCCTTCCACAGATTGATGCTGGTGTCGATCTTCGGCTCATTCGGCAGATTGTGGTATAGCGCCGGCTGGTCAGCGTGGTGCAGCACATAGATGACGTGCGTCCCGCCCACCGCCTGCGGGTTATAAATGCCGGCATGCGGGTAGCCACGGGCTTTCAGCCTGGCGACCCGCGCCTCGGCCACCTCCAGCATCTCCCTGCGGCTGCCGAAGTGAATCGCGCCGGTGGGACAGGTTTTCACACAGGCCGGCTCCTGGCCCACGCTGACGAGGTCCACGCACAGGGTGCATTTATAGACCCGGTTATCCTCTTTATTGAGGCGCGGGACGTTAAACGGACATCCGGCGATGCAGTAGCCGCAGCCGATACAGTTTTCCTGCTGAAAATCGACGATACCGTTGGCGTACTGGATAATCGCCCCGGCGGACGGGCAGGCCTTCAGACAGCCCGGATCCTCGCAGTGCATGCAACCGTCCTTGCGGATTAACCACTCCAGCCTGCCGTTCGCCTCGGTTTCGCTAAAGCGCATCACCGTCCAGGATTTGGCGCTTAAGTCTGCGGGGTTATCGTAAACCCCGACGCAGTGCCCGACCTCATCGCGGATATCATTCCACTCTGAACAGGCCACCTGGCAGGCTTTACAGCCTACGCAGGAGGTGACATCAATAAACTTGGTGACTTCAGCCTTATCGTCCCGCGCGCGCGGCGCGGGGGTTAGCGGATTCGTCGCGGAGCGTTTAAGAATGTCTTGTGTTGCCATCGCCATGTTATCGCCCCTTACGCTTTCTCGATGTTGACCAGAAACGCCTTATACTCCGGCGTCTGCGAATTGGAATCGCCGACGTTCGGCGTCAGGGTATTGGCGATATAGCCTTTACGCGCCACCCCTTCAAAACCCCAGTGCAGCGGAATGCCGATGGTTTCCACCTGCTGCCCGTGAACGTTGAGGGTTTGCAGACGGCGGGTGACCACCGCCACCGCGCGAATAAAACCGCGCTGGCTACTGACCGTCACCCGATCGCCGTTGGCAATCCCTTTCGCCTGCGCCAGCCCTGCGCTGATTTCGACAAACTGTTCCGGCTGCGCAATGGCGTTGATCCGCGCGTGCTTGGTCCAGGTGTGGAAATGCTCGGTCAGGCGATAGGTGGTGCCGACATACGGGAACTTGTCCTTCTTGCCTAAGCGCAGCCTGTCTTCCTCGTAGATACGCACGACCGGGCTGGAAATCACGTTCGGATGCAGCGGGTTGGTGCCCAGCGGCGTCTCCATCGGTTCGTAATGTTCCGGGAACGGCCCTTCCGCCAGCTTGTCGAGGGCAAACAGACGCCCCAGACCTTCCGGCTGCATAATAAAGGGCCCGGTCCGGCTTCCCGGCGGCGCGGTGTTGAAGTCCGGGATATCGTTCCCTTGCCACTTCACACCGTTCCACTGGATCAGCATCCGTTGCGGATCCCACGGTTTGCCGTTAATGTCCGCCGAGGCGCGGTTATAGAGGACGCGGCGGTTCAGCGGCCATGCCCATGCCCAGCCCAACGTATTGCCGAGGCCTGACGGGTCGGCGTTATCGCGGTTAGCCATCTGGTTACCCTGCTCAGTCCAGCTGCCGGTGTAGATCCAGCACGAAGAGGCGGTTGAGCCGTCGTCACGCAGCTGTGCAAAACTGCTCAGCAGCTGGCCTTTTTTCGCCACCCGCGTCCCGCTGGCGTCATAAAGATCCTCGAGCGCGTAGCCGTTATTCTCCCTGGCGACCTCTGCCGATTCCGGATGCTCCGGCTGCCTATAGTTCCAGCTCATGGCCAGCAGCGGTTCTGCGCCTTTCCCGCCTTCGCGGCGATACATCTCGCGCAGACGGTGGTAGATCCCGGCGAGAATTTCACCGTCATTACGCGCTTCGCCTGGCGCATCCTGCCCCTTCCAGTGCCACTGTAGCCAGCGCCCGGAGTTGGCGATGGAGCCATCTTCTTCGGCAAAACAGGTAGACGGCAGGCGGAACACTTCGGTCTGAATCTCAGCGGAATTGACGTCGTTCGACTCGCCGTGGTTCTGCCAGAAGGTAGAGGTTTCCGTCACCAGCGGGTCGATAACCACCATGTACTTGAGCTTACTCAGGCTGCGGACGACTTTGTTTTTATCCGGGAAGGAGGCCACCGGGTTAAAGCCCTGACAGATATAGCCGGTGACTTTCCCGCTATCCATCATGTTGAAGTACTTGATGACGTCGTAAGCCTGATCCCATTTCGGCAGCCAGTTAAAGCCCCAGTCGTTCTCCTGGCGCGCCGCATCGCCGTAGAACGATTTCATCAGGCTGACAAAGAACTTCGGATAGTTGCTCCAGTAGTTCACCTGTTCGGCCAGCGTCGCTTTTGGCGTACTGGCGGCAAGATAGGTTTGCAGATCCGCCTGTTTATCCGACGGCAGACTCAGGTAGCCGCTCAGGCTGGTCGAGAGCAGACCTAAGTCGGTCAGCCCCTGGATATTGGAGTGTCCGCGCAGCGCGTTGACGCCGCCGCCCGCCATCCCCATGTTGCCGAGCAGCAGCTGAATCATCGCCATGGTGCGGATGTTCTGCGCCCCGACGGTGTGCTGCGTCCAGCCCAGCGCATACAGGAAGGTGGTGGTCCGGTCCGCCGCGCTGGTCGCGGCCAGGACTTCGCAAACCTTCAGAAAGTCCGCTTTCGGCGTCCCGCAAATGTTCTCCACCACTTCCGGCGTGTAGCGGGAAACGTGCTGTTTTAGCAGGTTCCACACGCAGCGCGGGTGCGTCAGGGTTTCATCGCGTCTGGCGAAGCCGTTTTCGTCAAACTGGTAGTTCCATGATGATTTATCGTACTGGCGTTTTTCAGCGTCATAGCCGCTGAACAGGCCATCGTCGAAGGCAAAATCCTCGCGTACCAGCAGATTGGCGTTGGTGTAATGCTTAACGTACTCCGCATTAATTTTGTTATTTTCGATCAGGTACAGCAGAACGCCCGACAGGAAGGTAATGTCGGTACCGGAGCGGATCGGCGCATAGATATCGGCCACCGATGCCGTGCGCGTAAAGCGCGGGTCGACGACGATCAGCGTCGCGTCGTTATTGTTTTTGGCCTCCATCGCCCAGCGGAAACCCACCGGATGGGCTTCAGCGGCATTGCCGCCCATCACCACCACGACGTTAGCGTTTTTGATATCAACCCAGTGGTTGGTCATCGCACCGCGACCAAATGTTGGAGCAAGACTTGCTACCGTTGGTCCGTGTCAAACGCGCGCCTGGTTATCTACCGCCAGCATGCCGAGAGAACGCACAAATTTTTGCGTCAGCATACCGGTTTCATTACTGGCTGCGGAAGCACACAGCATCCCGGTGGAAAGCCAGCGATTGACGGTAACGCCCTGCTCGTTTTTCTCAATAAAGTTGGCGTCGCGGTCGGTTTTCATCAATCTGGCGATACGGGTGAACGCCTCATCCCATGAAATGCGCTGCCATTTGTCCGAGCCTGGCGCGCGGTATTGCGGATAACGCAGACGGTTTTCACTGTGGACATAATCCAGCAGCCCCGCGCCTTTCGGGCACAGCGTGCCGCGGCTGACCGGATGATCCGGGTCCCCTTCGATATGATAAATGGCTTCTTTCGCGTTCTTCGCGCCGTCGCCGAGGCTATACATTAATAGCCCGCAGCCCACGGAGCAGTATGTGCAGGTGTTGCGGATCTCTTTGGCGCGCAATAATTTGTAGTTACGCGCCTGAGCCAATGCCATTTTGGGTGCGAAACCCAATGCAGCAGCGGTTGTTCCGGCCATACCGCCTGCGCAGATTTTAAAAAACCTTCTGCGGCTGACGTCCATTGATTTTCTCCATGCTGGATGCTTGTTCATCGCCAGGGAAACTAACAGCAATGTCCCTGATTTTTTTGCGTCAAATCAATGTCGAAAACGGTCGCCCCCTTAATAGTCAAGGTCACCGGGTTTCCTTACTCACTTGGTATTAAGCCACGCGGAAATTAGGGGCCAGCGGGAATGAAAAAGTGTTATAAATCGACTCTTGATTGCAACAGGTGTCAGGTTTGAATGGAAAAGAAAAAAGCCACGCTGACCGGTCTCGTCGCCATTGTATTATGGAGCACAATGGTCGGTTTAATACGCGGCGTCAGCGAGGGGTTAGGCCCGGTGGGCGGCGCGGCAATGATCTATACCCTCAGCGGTTTATTACTGCTGGCGACCGTCGGTTTTCCCCGCCTGCGCCAGATGCCGCGCCCCTATTTAGCGGCGGGCAGCCTGCTGTTCGTCAGCTATGAAATTTGCCTGGCGCTGTCGCTGGGATTTGCCGGCAGCCGTCAGCAGGCCATTGAAGTCGGAATGGTCAATTATCTGTGGCCCAGCCTGACTATTTTATTCGCGATTCTCTTTAACCGGCAACAGACCAACTGGCTGGTGCTTCCCGGCTTATTACTCGCTCTTCTCGGGGTTTCCTGGGTATTAGGCGGCGAACACGGTTTGAATATTGCGGAAATTACCCGCAACGTCGTTTCCAGCCCCCTGAGCTATATTATGGCGTTCATCGGCGCCTTTATCTGGGCGAGCTATTGTACGGTAACCGCCAAATATGCCCGGGGTCACAACGGTATCACCCTGTTTGTTTTATTAACCGCCCTGACGCTGTGGCTGAAGTTTCTGTTCAGCGAACAGCCGCCGATGGTGTTTAGCTGGCCGGTGGTGATTAAGCTGGTAATGTGCGCGGTGGCGCTGGGGTTCGGCTATGCCGCATGGAACGTGGGTATCCTGCATGGCAACGTCAGCCTGCTGGCGGCGGCTTCGTACTTCACGCCGGTGCTCTCCTCGGCGCTGGCGGCGATGCTGCTGAGCGCCGCGCTGTCATGGCCATTCTGGCAGGGCGCCGGTATGGTCTGCGCCGGCTCCCTGCTCTGCTGGTACGCCACCCGACGTTAGCCGGGATCGCCGCCGGCGATCAGTTCATCGCCGGCGCTTTCGCCAGGCTGCGCCAGATCCCCGCGGCCAGCAACAGCAGCAGCACGCCGGCGGTAGCCAGCACGGTGCTGTGGGCGTTGATAAAGGCGCTTTTCGCGGCGTCAACCAGCGCCTGCGCCGGAATAGCCGGCATCGTGTGCGCCAGCGCAATCGCCTCGCTAATAGACGATGACGCCTGCGTCGCCGCGTGCCCGTCAACCCCCGCGGGTAACACTATCGACGAACTGTAGCTGCGGGTCAGGATCAGCCCGAACAGGGCGATCCCCAGACCTGCTCCCAGCTCATAAGCCATCGTTTCAATCGCGCCCGCCGCCGCCGCTTTCTCTTTCGGCGCGGCCGCCATAATCGCCGCTCCCGACGCCAGTAAGGCGCTGGCGACGCTGAAACCTAACAGGATCATGAATCCCCATGCCTGCCACTGCTGGGTGCTAAAGTCGGTCATCGCCAGGCCAAGGAAGCTGAATGAGCTCAGCAACATGCCGCCGGTCGCCACCTGGCGCAGCCCAAGCCGCGAAACCATCACCCCGGCAATGGGGCCGCTAAAGCCGCTGGCCACCATCAACGGCAGCATAAACAGCCCGGCTTCAAACGGCGTTTTACCGTGGACGAACTGCAGCTCCTGCGCCATCAGCAGTTCAAACCCGACCAGGGTGATCAGCGCGGTCATCGCCATCATCACGCCGCTTAAAATAATGCGATGGGTGAACAGGCGCATATCCACCATCGGCGTCGCGGCGCAAAGCTGCTGACGAACGAAGCGCACCAGCAGCCCGGCGCCAGCCAGCGCCACCAGCCCGCTGATCCACGCGGCCATCTGCCCTTTCAGCGCCGTTTTGGCGCTGAATACCAGCATCAGGATCGCGGCAATCAACATGATGGCCTGCATAAAATTGAGCGGCTGTTCGCGACGCGCCGGCTGACGCGGCACCATCCGGGCGCAGAAGGCGATCACCGCCAGCACAACAGGGACGTTTATCAGGAACACCGATCCCCAGTAAAAATGCTCCAGCAGCACCCCGCCGACCAGCGGGCCGAAGGCGGCTCCGCCGGAGCCAATCGCCGCCCACAGGCCAAGGGCCATATTTCGCTGGCGCGCCTGCGCGAAGGTGTTGCGAATCCCCGCCAGCATTGCCGGGACGATCATCGCCGCGCCTATCGCCAGCAGCGCGCGGGCGGCAATCAGCGCCTGCGCGCTGGGCGACAATGCCGCCGCCAGCGAAGCCACGCCAAAAATCGCGCTCCCGAGCAGCAGCAGGCGTTTAAAGCCAATTTTATCGCCGAGCGCGCCCATCGGCAGCACCATACCGGCCATCACTAATGAATAAATATCAATGATCCACAGCAGCTCATTGCTGCTGGTCCCCAACGACATGCTAAGCGTGGGCGCGGCGACATGCAGCACCGTGGCATCGATCGCCACCGGAACATAGACCAGTAAAATCGCCACCAGCGTTAACCATTGCCGAGACATACTCCATTCCTCAAGTTTGCAAATTGGACACGTGTCCAGGATTGCGATCCTGCCGGATTGTTGAACAACTGTCCAACTTTTTGTTACTATCGATGCAAATCACGGCTTAGCGGGGCAATATGCATTATTTGAATCGGGAAGCGCGGCGGGAAGTCATCCTGCAGGCGGCTATGCGCGTGGCGTTGCAAGGGGGGCTGGGGGCGATGACGGTACGCCAGATTGCCGCTGAAGCGGGCGTCGCCACCGGACAGCTGCACCACCACTTCGCCTCCATTGGCGAGCTCAAAGCCCAGGCCTTTGTCCGCCTGATTGGTGAAATGCTGGATATCCAGCTGGTGGACGACAACGCCAGCTGCCGCGAGCGGTTGTTCTCGATGCTGGGCAGTGAAGATGGTCGCCTGGAGCCCTACATCCGCTTGTGGCGCGAGGGGCAACTGCTTTCCGGCAGCGATGACGACATCAAGGCGGCCTACCTGCTGACCATGTCGATGTGGCACGAGGAGACGGTGAAGATTATCCGTATTGGCAGCGAATCCGGCGAATTCCACCCCGGCGATAGCGCGGAAAATATCGCCTGGCGTTTAATCGCTCTCGTCTGCGGTCTGGACGGCATTTACGCCCTCGGTATGAAAGCGTTCGACGAGAGTGTGTTTACACGTTATATAAACTATTATATAACGCTGGAGCTACTGCGCCCGTAATCCCTTTGCCATCGCCATGGCAGAATCATCAGCATGCGCCGCCGCGGCGGGCCTGTCGCTCCGCCTGAGGCCTGAGGATCCGCCCACCACCTCGCGAACTGAATCACATTTAATTTACATTTTGTAACAAATAATAATCACCTATTGCCAATGGGCTTTCTTCTGCCGTCTTTTTTTTATCTATTCTTCAAACATTACAATAATTAAATCAGCCAGCCTTAATCGCCTCTTCTGCTTAATTTGCTGTTTTCTCATATTTAATTTTTCTTTGGTTACGGTTCATTCGAGGGCAATATGTCAAGAGAAAATGAGAAAGATAATCATTACCTTTTAACCGACTGGAGACCCGAAAACCCGGCATTCTGGGAAAATAAAGGAAAAGCCATTGCCCGAAGAAACCTTTGTATTTCAGTCGCCTGTTTATTACTTGCCTTCTGCGTCTGGATGTTATTCAGCGCCGTGGCGGTTAATCTCAATAAAGTCGGATTTAATTTCACTACCGATCAGCTTTTTTTATTAACCGCGCTGCCTTCGCTGTCCGGGGCGATATTACGGGTGCCCTATTCTTTCATGGTTCCTATATTTGGCGGGCGCTACTGGACGGTATTCAGTACCGTTATATTAGTGGTTCCCTGCCTGTGGTTGGGGATCGCGGTACAAAACCCGGCAACGCCATTCTGGACATTTATTATAATCGCCCTGCTATGCGGATTTGCCGGGGCCAACTTTGCCTCCAGCATGGGGAACATCAGCTTTTTCTATCCGAAAGCGAAGCAAGGCAGCGCCCTCGGCGTTAACGGCGGCCTGGGCAACCTCGGCGTCAGCGTGATGCAGCTGCTCTCGCCGGTGGTCATCTTTTTGCCGATCTTTACCTTTCTCGGCGTACGCGGCGTCGATCAGCCCGACGGGTCGAGCCTGTGGCCAGGTAACTCACCGCTGATCTGGGTGCCGCTGCTGCTGGCTGCCACCGTTGCCGCCTGGTTCGGCATGAACGACATCGCCGGCGCCAGAACCGCGATCCGCGATCAGCTCCCGGTATTAAAACGCCCGCATATGTGGCTGCTGAGCCTGCTTTATCTCGCGACTTTTGGCTCGTTTATTGGCTTTTCGGCAGGCTTCGCCATGCTGGCCAAAACCCAGTTCCCGGACGTCAATATCCTTAAACTGGCCTTCTTCGGGCCGTTTATCGGCGCGCTGGCCCGCTCTTTCGGCGGCATCATTTCCGACCGGCTGGGCGGCGTCCGGGTGACGCTGGTTAACTTTATGCTGATGGCGCTGTTCAGCGGACTGCTGTTTCTGACCTTACCCGGCTCGGGCGCCGGTAGCTTCCTCGCCTTTTACATCGTGTTTATGGGGCTGTTTATCACCGCCGGTCTTGGCAGCGGCTCCACCTTCCAGATGATCGCCGTGATCTTCCGCCAGATGACCATCGATAGCGTCAAGCAGCGCGGCGGAAGCGATGAGCAAGCCCAGCGCGAAGCGGTAACCGATACCGCCGCGGCGCTGGGTTTTATTTCCGCCATCGGCGCCGTCGGGGGCTTTTTCATCCCCAAAGCCTTTGGCACCTCCCTGGCAATGACCGGTTCGCCGGTTGGCGCGATGAAAGTGTTCCTGATCTTTTATGTCGTTTGCGTGCTGGTGACCTGGCTGGTCTACGGCCGCCGCAGGCCCGCCGCGAAATAAACAGAAAAAATGCTGAGCAGTGTAACCCCGGGGGCTCCCGCCTCCGTCAGGAGATAATGTCATGAGCAAACTACTGGATCGCTTTCGCTACTTTAAGCAGAAAGGCGAAACCTTTGCCAACGGCCACGGCCAGGTGCTGGACACCAACCGCGACTGGGAAGATAGCTACCGCCAGCGCTGGCAGTTCGACAAGATAGTCCGCTCCACGCACGGCGTGAACTGCACCGGCTCCTGCAGCTGGAAAATTTATGTCAAAAATGGGCTGGTCACCTGGGAAACTCAGCAGACCGACTATCCGCGCACCCGTCCGGACCTGCCCAACCACGAACCGCGCGGCTGCCCGCGCGGCGCCAGCTACTCCTGGTATCTCTACAGCGCCAACCGCCTCAAGTACCCGCTGGCGCGCAAACGGCTGATTGAGCTGTGGCGCGAGGCGTTGACCCGGCATCCGGATCCGGTGGCGGCCTGGGACAGCATCATGCAGGATCGGCAACAATGCCTTAGCTACAAGCAGGCGCGCGGTAAAGGCGGCTTTATTCGCTCGACCTGGCAAGAGCTAAACCAGCTGATTGCCGCCGCCAACGTCTGGACCATCAAACGGTACGGCCCGGATCGCATTGTCGGTTTCTCGCCGATTCCGGCAATGTCGATGGTCTCTTATGCCGCCGGGACCCGCTACCTGTCGCTGATTGGCGGCACCTGCCTGAGCTTCTACGACTGGTACTGCGACCTTCCCCCCGCCTCACCGATGACCTGGGGCGAGCAAACCGACGTGCCGGAATCCGCCGACTGGTATAACTCCAGCTACATCATCGCCTGGGGCTCTAACGTGCCGCAGACCCGGACGCCGGACCCCCACTTTTTTACCGAAGTGCGCTACAAAGGCAGCAAAACCATCGCCATTACGCCGGACTATTCGGAAGTGGCAAAACTGTGCGATCAGTGGCTGGCGCCGAAACAGGGTACCGACTGCGCGCTGGCGATGGCGATGGGCCATGTGATCTTAAAAACATTCCATCTCGATAACCCCAGCGACTACTTCCTCAACTATTGCCGCCGCTACACCGACATGCCGATGCTGGTGATGCTCGATAGCCGGGATGACGGTAGCTGGGTGCCGGGACGCATGGTGCGCGCCTCCGACCTGCTCGATGGGCTGGGCGAAAGCAATAACCCGGAGTGGAAAACCGTGGCCTTTAACGTTAGCGGGGAATTAGTCGCTCCCAACGGCTCCATCGGTTTCCGCTGGGGCGAAAAAGGGAAATGGAACCTCGAACAGCGGGCCGCCGGGCAAGAGACCGAACTCACGCTTTCGTTGCTGGATCTCAAAGATGAGGTCGCTGCGGTGGGCTTCCCCTATTTTGGCGGCAATGAGAACCCGCATTTTCGTAGCGTGCAGCAGCAGCCGGTGCTGGTCCATCAGCTGCCGGCCAAACGGCTGACCCTGGCTAACGGCGAGCGCAAACTGGTGGTCAGCGTCTATGACCTCGTGCTGGCCAACTACGGGCTCGATCGCGGTCTGAATGACCAAAACGCGGCGCAAGATTTCAGCGAGGTCAAAGCCTACACCCCGGCCTGGGCCGAACAGATTACCGGCGTGCCGCGCCGACACATAGAGCAAATTGCGTGGGAGTTTGCCGACACCGCGCATAAAACCCACGGTCGGTCGATGATTATTCTCGGCGCCGGCGTCAATCACTGGTACCACATGGACATGAACTACCGCGGGATGATCAACATGCTGGTGTTCTGCGGCTGCATCGGGAAAAGCGGCGGCGGCTGGTCGCACTATGTTGGTCAGGAAAAACTGCGCCCGCAGACCGGCTGGCTGCCGCTGGCCTTCGCCACCGACTGGAACCGCCCGCCGCGTCAGATGAACAGCACCTCTTATTTTTATAATCACTCCTGTCAGTGGCGCTATGAAAAGCTGACCGCGCAGGAGCTGCTCTCCCCGCTGGCGGATGCCAGTCGCTTCACCGGCCATCTGATCGATTTCAACGTACGCGCCGAACGGATGGGCTGGTTGCCTTCCGCGCCGCAGCTGAACGTCAACCCGCTGACCATCAAACAGCTGGCGGACGCCGCCGGGCTATCCCCCGCCGACTACACCGTCCAGGGGTTGAAATCCGGCGCTATCCGCTTTGCCTGCGAGCAACCGGATAGCGGTAAAAACCACCCGCGGAATATGTTTATCTGGCGCTCCAACCTGCTGGGCTCCTCCGGGAAGGGCCATGAGTATATGCTCAAATATCTGCTCGGTACCGACAGCGGGATTCAGGGCGATGAGCTGGGGGCGACGGATGAGGTGAAACCGGAAGAGGTGGAGTGGCAAACCGCCGCCATCGAGGGCAAACTCGACCTGCTGGTGACCCTCGACTTTCGCATGTCGAGCACCTGCCTGTTCTCCGATATTGTCCTGCCGACCGCCACCTGGTACGAAAAAGATGACATGAACACCTCGGACATGCATCCGTTTATCCACCCGCTCTCCGCCGCCGTCGACCCGGCCTGGGAGGCCAAAAGCGACTGGGAGATTTATAAAGAGATCGCCCGGGTCTTTTCGACGGTTTGCGTCGGCCACCTGGCGAGCGAAAGCGATGTGGTGCTTACCCCCCTCCAGCACGATTCCGCCGGCGAGCTGTCGCAGCCGTTTGAGGTGGTGGACTGGCATAAAGGCGAGTGCGATCTGATCCCTAGCAAAACCGCGCCGGCCATCGCCGTGGTTGAGCGCGACTACCCCACCACCTACGAGCGTTTTACCTCCCTGGGACCGCTGCTGGATAAACTCGGCAACGGTAGCAAAGGCATTACCTGGCAAACCGATGACGAAGTCGCGTTCCTCGGCAAGCTGAATTACGTCAAACCCGACGGCCCGGCAAAAGGCCGCCCGCGGATCGACAGCGCCATCGACGCCAGCGAGGTGATCCTCAGCCTGGCGCCGGAGACCAACGGCCAGGTGGCGGTCAAGGCCTGGCAAGCGCTCGGGCAGTTTACCGGGCGCGATCATACCCATCTGGCCATCAACAAAGAAGATGAGAAGATTCGCTTTCGCGATATTCAGGCCCAGCCGCGCAAAATCATCTCCAGCCCGACCTGGTCCGGTCTGGAAAGCGAGCACGTCTCCTATAACGCCGGCTACACCAACGTCCACGAGCTGATCCCCTGGCGCACGCTCTCCGGCCGCCAGCAGCTGTATCAGGATCACCCGTGGATGCGCGCCTTCGGCGAAAGCCTGGTGGTCTACCGACCGCCGATTGATACCCGTAGCGTCAGCCATATGCATGAGATTCCGCCGAACGGCTTCCCGGAAAAGGCGCTCAATTTCCTTACGCCGCACCAGAAATGGGGGATTCACTCCACCTAAAGCGAAAACCTGCTGATGCTGACCCTGTCGCGCGGCGGACCGATCGTCTGGCTCAGCGAAACCGACGCCAGAGAGCTTGGCATTGAAGATAACGACTGGATTGAGGCCTTCAACGCCAACGGCGCGCTGACCGCCCGGGCGGTGGTCAGCCAGCGCGTTCCCCCCGGGATGACCATGATGTACCACGCTCAGGAGCGGATTATCAACATTCCGGGTTCCGAAGTGACCGGGCGTCGCGGGGGGATTCATAACTCGGTGACCCGCATTTGCCCCAAACCAACCCATATGATCGGCGGCTATGCCCAGCTGGCCTACGGCTTTAACTACTACGGCACCGTCGGCTCCAACCGCGATGAGTTCATCATAATTCGCAAAATGAAAAACATTGACTGGCTGGATGACGAAGGTCGCAATCAGATACAGGAGGCGAAAAAATGAAAATACGCTCGCAAGTCGGCATGGTCCTGAACCTCGACAAATGCATCGGTTGCCACACCTGTTCGGTCACCTGTAAGAACGTCTGGACCGGTCGCGAAGGTATGGAATATGCCTGGTTCAACAACGTGGAGACCAAACCCGGCATCGGCTACCCGAAAAACTGGGAAGACCAGGAGGAGTGGCAAGGCGGCTGGATCCGTGGGATCACCGGCAAGCTGACCCCACGCCTCGGCAATCGCGTGGGCGTGCTGGCAAAAATCTTCGCTAACCCGCAGCTGCCGGGCATCGACGACTACTACGAACCCTTCACCTACGATTACCAACATCTGCATACCGCGCCGGAGAGCCAGCATCTGCCTACCGCCCGCCCCCGTTCGCTGATCAGCGGCAAGCGGATGGAGAAAATCAGCTGGGGCCCCAACTGGGAAGAGCTGCTCGGCGGCGAGTTTGCAAAGCGCGCCCACGACCGCAACTTCGAGGCCATGCAGAAGGAGATGTATGGCCAGTTCGAAAACACCTTCATGATGTATCTGCCGCGCCTGTGCGAACACTGCCTTAACCCGAGCTGCGTCGCCACCTGCCCGAGCGGCGCCATCTATAAGCGCGAAGAGGATGGCATTGTGCTGATCGACCAGGATAAATGCCGCGGCTGGCGGATGTGCATCAGCGGCTGTCCGTACAAAAAAATCTACTTCAACTGGAAAAGCGGCAAGTCGGAAAAATGCATTTTCTGCTATCCGCGGATTGAATCCGGCCAGCCGACGGTCTGTTCGGAAACCTGCGTCGGACGTATTCGCTATCTTGGCGTGCTGCTGTATGACGCCGATCGGATTGAAGAAGCGGCCAGCACCGAACATGAGACCGACCTCTATGAACGTCAGTGCGATGTGTTCCTCGATCCGCACGACCCGGCGGTCATTGAAGAAGCGCTGCAGCAAGGGATCCCGCATAACGTCATCGACGCGGCGCAGAAATCCCCGGTCTATAAGCTGGCGATGGAGTGGAAGCTGGCTCTGCCGCTGCCCCCGGAATATCGCACCCTGCCGATGGTCTGGTACGTTCCGCCGCTGTCGCCGATTCAGTCCGTCGCCGATGCGGGCGGCCTGCCGAATAACGGCAGCATCCTGCCCGCCGTCGAAAGCCTGCGCATTCCGGTCCAGTATCTGGCTAATCTGCTGAGCGCGGGCGACACCGGCCCGGTGCTGCGGGCGCTGAAACGGATGATGGCGATGCGCCACTATAAACGTTCGCAGACCGTGGAGGGGGTAACCGATACCCGGGCGATTGAAGAGGTCGGATTAAGCGTTGAGCAGGTCGAAGAGATGTATCGCTACCTCGCCATCGCTAACTATGAAGATCGCTTTGTCATCCCCACCAGCCACCGTGAAATGGCGGAAGACGCCTTCCCGGAACGCAACGGCTGCGGCTTTACCTTCGGCGACGGCTGCCACGGATCGGATAGCAAATTCAATCTGTTCAACAGCCAGCGTATCGATGCGATCAACATCGGGGAGGGAGACTAATGCGGATCCTCAAAGTCATCGGTCTGCTGCTGGAGTACCCGGATGATCTGCTCTGGGACAACCGCGCAGAGGCGCTGGAACTGGTCCGCGCCGACGCGCCGGCGCTGCTGCCGTTTGTCGAGCCGCTGCTGGCCGCCCCGCTGCTCGATCGCCAGGCGGAATGGTGCGAAGTCTTCGAACGCGGACGGGCCACCTCGCTGCTGCTGTTTGAGCATGTGCATGCCGAATCCCGCGACCGCGGCCAGGCGATGGTTAACCTGATGAATCAGTATGAACAGGCCGGTTTACACATCGGCTGCCGCGAGCTGCCTGACCATTTGCCACTCTATCTGGAGTACCTTAGTACCCTCCCGCGGCAGGGCGCGCAGGAGGGGCTGCAAAACGTCGCGCCGATTCTGGCGCTGCTCGGCGGGCGGCTAAAGCAGCGGCGCTGCGCATATTATCAGCTGTTTGACGTGCTGCTGGCGCTGGCCGGCAGCAAACTCAATAGTGACAGTGTCACCAGACAGGTGGCGGGTGAACAGCGCGATGATACCCGCCAGGCGCTGGATGCGGTGTGGGAAGAGGAACAGGTGAAATTTATCGAAGATAACGCCACCGCCTGCGACAGCTCCCCGCTGCAAAACTATCAACGTCGCTTTAGCCAGGACGTCGCGCCGCAGTACGTCGACGTCCGTGCCGGAGGCCCGAAATGATACAGTACCTGAACGTCTTTTTTTACGATATCTATCCGTATCTGTGCGGTACGGTGTTTCTCATCGGCAGCTGGCTGCGCTATGACTACGGTCAGTACACCTGGCGCGCCTCCTCCAGCCAGATGCTCGATAAACGCGGCATGGTGTTATGGTCGAATCTGTTCCACATCGGCATTCTCGGCATTTTCTTTGGCCACCTGTTCGGCATGTTGACCCCGCACTGGGTTTACTCGTGGTTCCTGCCGATGTCGCAAAAGCAGCTGATGGCAATGATTCTCGGCGGCGTTTGCGGCGTGCTGACGCTGGTCGGCGGCGCGGGGCTGCTGATTCGCCGCCTGACCAACCCGCGTATTCGCGCGACCTCATCGACAGCGGATATTCTGATTCTGTGCATTTTGCTGCTTCAGTGCGCGCTCGGTCTGACGACGATCCCCTTCTCCGCTCAACATCCGGACGGCAGCGAAATGCTCAAGCTGGTGGACTGGGCGCAGGCGGTGGTCACCTTCCACGGCGGCGCCTCGGCGCATCTGGATGGCGTGGCGTTTATCTATCGCATTCATCTGGTGCTGGGGATGACCATCTTCCTGATCTTCCCGTTTACTCGCCTGGTGCATGTCTGGAGCGCGCCGATAGAATATTTGACCCGCCGCTACCAGCTGGTGAGAACCCGACGCTGAATATTTTACCTCCCTCTCTGTCAGCCCTTATGGGCTAACCATCAGCCTCCGCGCCAGGAGGCTGATGCTTTTAAAACAGGAGGTGCCTGTAGTCGCTTCCCGCAATGGCTTATACTCTTCCCCGCGCTTGCTCTCTTCTCTTGAAAAGCGCTGACTCAACCCGATGATACGTATGTGAGGGAACCATGGGGAAATACGTCATTTTTATCAGCAGCCGCGGCGGGAAAGCCGTGGCAAAAGACGCAGTGACATCCTCTTTGATTAAAGAGATGAAACGACAGGGATTCAGAAAACATCACGTTGAGGTAGACGCTGAAAACGAAACAGATGCCGTTAAAGCGTTCAATAGATTTAATGACGATTATCTGACGGAGGTAAAGGACTACACCGCAAGCGTTATATTTGGGTGCCTGTGCGCTATTCCTGTTTTCATCATTATTCTATTGTCAAACGGATAGCAAATTTGCGCCTCAGACGCAAAAAACAGATTAACAGACCGGGGCTCCGCGCACAGCGAAACTATCCGTCGGCGGCATATGCAGCGCAAAACAGGCGGTAATGGTATGCAGCAGCAGTTTCGCCGGCCCGGCAAGCCGATTTTCATCGCCATATAACCCCACTCCAATGTCACCCGCCGCAGGCAATTTTGCGCAATGAACGACCTGCAGCGAAGCAGGCATGCCCATCGTTGTGCGTAGCGCCACCCCCAGCCCTGCAGATGCGGCGGCCCAGATACCGTTCAGGCTGCGGCTGGTAACGGCAATACGCCAGGGAATACCGGCGTTGTCTAACGCCGCGGTGGCGGCGGTGCGCATGACGCACGGCGCTTCAAAGGCCAACAGCGGCAGCGGCTGGTTTCTGTCGAGATAACGGGCAAGATCGAACTCCGCCGCGGCGATCCACTGCAGCGGCAGTCTCCCCAGCAGATGATCAAAAACCGGTTCGTCGCGCCCTTCCCAGCTCAGGGCCAGATCGAGCTCCTGGCGCATCATCGCCTTGCGCAACGGCGCATTTCGCGTGACGGTAACCGCAATCTCCACCTCGGGACAGGCCCGGGAAAATTGCCCGAGGACCGCCGGCAGTAACACCTCGCCAAAATCCTCCTGCAGTCCGAGGCGAACCTCGCCGCTCGCTCCTCTGGCCTTCAGCGCAGCCCAGGCTTCGTCATTCAGGCTAAGCATTCGCCGCGCGTAGCTCAGCATAATCTCCCCCTCCGCCGTCAGCGCCAGATGACGCCCAGCCTTTTGTACCAGCGCCGTGCCGCTCTGCTGCTCAAGCTTTTTAAGCTGAGCGCTGATCGCCGACGTTGAACGCCCCAGGCGTTCGGCGGCAAGGGCAAAACTGCCGAGCTCCATTCCGGTCACGAAAGCGCGTAGCGCGTCGGCATCAAAGGTCAGTGGTCGTCTGGTCATCATTAATCATCCCATTTTTCAGGATTGTTATTCATAAATTATATGATTATCGAAACCATCATAACCGGATATCGTCTCCGTGACATCCCACATATGAGGTTGAAAATGGACAAAGTTAATCTGACACGGGAAAACCTGGCGGCGCTGGCGCCAAAGCTGGCATCACTGAGTGAAGAGGTCCTGTTTGGCGATATCTGGCAGCGCCCGGCGCTGTCACCGCGCGACAGAAGCCTAATCACTCTCAGCGCGCTGGTCGCAATGTATCGTCCTGAACAGCTTGCCTGGCACCTGAAATTCGCCCGGAAAAACGGCGTAACGGAGAGCGAAATCACGGAGCTTTTTACCCACCTGTCGTTTTACGCCGGATGGCCAGCGGCGGTGTCGGCACTCAATGTGTTTAGCCAGCGCGATACCGAATGAGGGGATGCTTATGCCCATGACCCGCATCGCCATTTCTGAGTCGCGTTTCGCGCAATGGCACGCTCAAATTTCCCTGGATTTGCAGCAGGCGCTTGAAGACCATTTTTCGGTGCCGCCTGGCGACTGCTTTCAGCTTTTTGACTGCTACAGCCCGCGACAGCGCGTGTTTGACCCTGACTATCTCTGCGGCGCAGAGGGCAGGCGCAGCGACGATTATCTGCTGTTTCTGATAACGGCAGGCAAAGCGCGCAGCCCGCGCCAGAAGCAGGCTTTTTATCAAAATTTAGTCGCCAGACTTGAACGCTCGTTGGGGATCGGCCCGCATAACATCATGGTGGTCATTGGATTTACCGAGCCGGAGGACTGGTCATTCGGCGGCGGGAAAATGTTTTGTTTAGCGGATATCCCACCGCCGTCGCGACCCGAGGAGGAATAGCGGGCAAGCGCAAACGCTCGGGCCGGAACGAATGGCTTCCGGCCCCGAGATTCCCGACCAGTTGACCGGGCAGGAGGCGCTCAGCGCCTACTTGCCCGCGTCAGGATGGGTATCAAACGCCGCCATCACCGCCGCCAGTTCGGCCTCGCTGAAGCCATGTTTGGCATCATCGACGCCGAGGCCAAAGCGCGTCTGCAGCGCATCGTACAGCGTGGCGACATCCGGGAGGTCCACTTTCTCCACCACATGCTGGTTATCCCAGTGGGTAAAATGGAAATTGGTCAGGGTCATCTTGCCGCCGTCGGGCAGATGACGGCACATCAGCAGGTGGTGGCGAAAATGCGACTGCGGCCAATGAGCCGACCAGAAGTTACCCATCACATAATCGGCGGCAAACTGGCGATCCAAATCGAAATGGTACATCGATTGCCAGTGCTCATGATGGTTAAACTGCAAGGTCCACAGATCGCCTTCATGCAGCAGACGATAGGTGCCGTGCGGAGTTTGCTGAGGAATATCCGCCAGCAGCTTAATCGGCGCGGTCAGGGTCTGGCCGCCAAAGCCGACGTCGGCAATCCAGCGCTCTCCCTCCACTTCCACCAGCAGCAGCCGATGGGTACGCGGCGGCATTTGCGGCGGATTCGCCAGCACCACCCGGCCGAGCAGACTGCGCACCCGGAAGCCAATCTCACTTAAGGCGCGCTCAAACAGGCCGTTTTGTTCAAAACAGTAGCCGCCGCGCCGAGCGCCAATCAGCTTATCTTCCAGCGCCCGATCGTCGAGATGGATCTCCCTCGGCAGCAGCACATCCAGATTTTCAAACGGGATCGCGCCAGTGTGGTGAAGATGCAGCGTCCGCAGCGTGTTAATCGACACATCGGGGGTTCCCGTCCAGCCCAGACGAGAAAAGTACGCACGTAAAAATGGGCTCATCAATGCCTCCAGCAAACGGTGTGCGTCATTTATAGCGTATTTTTAGCCGCGCACTGGCAATTTTGTGCGATCGCCCGCGTCAGCGGGCGGTACGCTGCATCAGCGCCAGGGCGCCAAGCATCAACAGCAGGCCGCTGAAAAGCGTCAGGCTTGCCATCGCCATTCCCTGCCCCGGCGAACCTTGCTCAAACTGACGCCAGATAAACACCGCCACGGTCTGGGTGCCCGCCGGCGCCAGCAGCAGGGAGGTCACCAGCTCACGCGATGCCACCGCAAACACCATTAACATCGCCGCCAGCAGTGCCGGGAAGACCAGCGGCAGGACGATCAGCCGCAGCGCCTGCAGCGACGATGCGCCATGTACCCGCGCCGCCGGTTCAAGGTTCGCGCCAAGCTGACGCAGCGCGCTGCCGACGTAACGCACCGGCCACGGCAGCAGCAGGCAGCAATAGGAGAGCAGCAGCATAAACCAGGTGTTATAGGGCGACACCGGCCAGAACGGGCGGTTCCAGAGCAGGATCAGGCCGACGCCCACCACCACCCCGGGCAACGCCGCTGGCATCAGCGACAGGGCATCAATCAGCGCGCTGCCTTTGATTTTTTGCACCAGCACCAGCCAGGCGGCGACCAGACCGAGCACGCCGACAATCAGCGCCGAAGCCAACGCCAGAGAGAGGCTGGTGCCCAGCGCCGATAGCGCATCGCCCTGCTGACTGAAGAGCGCGGCAAAATGTCTGAAGGTCAAATTGTCCGCATTCAGGCCGCCGGAAAGCGTACCGCTCAGACTGGTGGCCACCATCGACGCGCCCGGCAACAGCACCGCCAGCCCGCCGACCGCCGCCAGCAATAAGAGGGCCGGCGCGGTCAACCAGCCCAGTTCAGCCCCGCTGTTTTCACCCGGTTTGCCGGTCACGCTGGTCACCTCTTTGTCGCCAACCAGCCGCTTTTGCAACCACCAGGCGAGGAGCGCCAGCGTAATTAACAGCAGTGACAGCAGCGACGCCCCGGTCAGGTCGATTGGCCAGTCGGCGAGTTTGTTTTCAATACCGACGGTAAGCATCACCACCCCCGCGCGCGACCCCAGCGCCGCGGGCACGCCATACTCCTCAATCGCCAGGGTAAACGCCAGCAGCATCCCCGCCGCCAGCGCCGGAGAAAGCATCGGCAGCGTCACGTGCCAGAACGCACGCCAGGCGCTGGCGCCGTGGACCCTGGCGACCATAGCCAGCCGCTGCCCGCTCGCCAGCAGGCTGCGCGAAACGGCAAAATAGACCACCGGGAAAATATTCAGCGTCATCACCAGCACGATTCCCGTGCGGCTAAACAGCAGATCGTTAAGATCCCACCCGGTGAGCTGCTGGAGATAACCGTTACTCTGCAGCAGCAGCATCCATGACAGCGCCGCGATGTAAGGCGGCGTCAGAAACGGGATCAAAAACAGCAGATCCCACAGGCGCGACAGCGGCAGATTAAACAAGCCGCGCAGCACGCCGAGCGGTAGACCAATCGTCACGCTGACCAGCGCGACGCCGCAGGCAATCCATAAGGTCCCGCCCAGCATGGCCGGTATTTGCGGATCGGCCAGCAGCGCGGAAACCCCGCTGAACGGGCCCTGGAATGATCCGCCGCTAAACTGCGGAAACACCGCCTGTAAGAGAATAAAAAGCAGCGGCAACGCCACCAGCAGCAGAAGCGCCGCCAGCGTGATGCCGGGAATCAGTTTCTGTTTCACCATATCTTCCTGGGGACGAGCGAAATCATCCGGGCGGCGGCCAGACGCAAACCCGACGTCTGTCCCCCCGGCCGGCACCGCGCCGCCGGGGAGAATAGCCGAACTTATTGTCCGAACAGGGTATTGAAGCGGGCCAGCACCGCGCGACGTTCGCTGCTGCCGTCGCCGGTGGTTGGCAGAACCTTCAGCTCGTTGAGCAGCGGACGTTTGGCGGTAATGTCGGCCCGCGCCGGCATCAGCCAGGCCCCGGCGACCAGCGCCTGCCCTTCCGCCGACAGCACATAATCGACAAAGGCTTTGGCATCATCCGCATGCCGGGTGGTTTTGAGGATCATCATCGGCCGCGGGGCGATCACCGTACCGCTGGCGGGGAAAATCACCTTCAGCGATTCACCCTGGTTGATATTGCCGTAGGAAACGTAATCCACCGCGCCGAAGACCGCCGCTTTCGCGCCTTGCATCACCGGCGTAACCGCCTGGGCATTCGGTCCGCTCACCACCATACCGTTCTTTTTCAGATCGTCGAACAGCGCCCAGGCCTTATCGCCCATGCCATTTTGCAGCCCGATCAGCAAATCTAACGATGCGCCCGACAGCGCCGGGTCCGGCGTCGTCACTTTGTCTTTAAACGCCGCTTCGGTCAGATCGCGCCACTCTTTCGGCTCCGGGGTCCCGCTTTTGCTGTTCCAGACGATCCCCAGCGCGGAAATCCCCTGCGCGACGTAGTCCGCCGACTGCAGGTTGGCCGGTACCTTTTCGGCATTGGCGCTCTGGTACGGCAGGAGCCAGCCGCGGTTATGCAAATCCTCCGCGGTATCCCACGACGCGGAGATCAGCACATCCGCCTGCGGGTTAGCCTGTTCGGCTTCGAGCCGCGCCATCACTTTGCCGGTGGTGGCCTGGAAAATATTCACCTTGACGCCGGTTTTCTTTTCGTATCCGCTGGCAAGGCTTTTCGCCAGCGTACCCGGGCCGGCGGTATATACGGTCAGCGCGTGGGCGCTGGAGATCATCGTGGCCGATAGCATAATCGCGAGCGTAGCTCCTTTCTTAAACGTCATAACGGATTTCATGCGGTTTCCCCTGAGGATGAAGTCACGGTGCGGACGGCGGCGATGCTGCCCGCGGATAAATGCACAATACGGTCAGCCAACAGCTCTGCTTCGCGGCGGTCATGGGTGACATACACCGCGGTGATCCCGAGCTGGCGCAGCAGGCGGCTCATTTCGATACACAAGGATTCGCGCAGTTCGCTATCGAGGTTGGAGAGCGGTTCGTCGAACAGCAGCACCCGCGGCTCGGCAACGATGGCGCGCGCCAGCGCCACCCGCTGCTGCTGCCCGCCGGAGAGACCGGACGGTTTGCGTTCGGCGAAACCGGTTAAACCGACCCTCGCCAGCGCAGCGTTCACCCGCTGCTGGCGTAGGTTGCGCGCCACGCCGCGCATCCGCAGCGGGAAGGCAATATTTTGCGCCACCGTCATATGCGGCCACAGGGCGTAATCCTGGAACACCATGCCAATATCGCGCTGCTCCGGAGGCATTCCCCATCCGCTTTTGGCGATCAGCCGATCGCCAAAATGGATTTCGCCTCTGGCCGGAACGGTTAATCCCGCCAGCAGGCGCAGCAGGGTGCTTTTGCCGCAGCCGGAGGGGCCCAGCAGCGCGACAATGCTGCCCGCGTCGATATGCAGATCGATATGGTTAAGTACGGTATGAGTGCCGAAAGCGAAAGAAACGCTATCGAGTTTGATGCCGGTAAGCGCACGCATTATCGCCCTCCCCGCCGGGAAAGCGATGCTCTGCCGGCGGTCAACATCCGCCGGGCCGCGCCCACCTGTGCTAAAAACAGGGGAGCTAACATAGTGTTATCCTCTTTGGGACTTAGTGCTGCCGACTATAGGCAGCCTGTATGACGTATTGATTACATTTTCATTGCGGCTTAACGTGTTGTCTGGCATCAGACCCATTTACCAAGGAACGCTTATGAGCCGTTTTCGCCACGTGGAACTCCAGTACGCCAGTCGCCTGCTCAATCACGGCCCGACTATTCTTATCACCAGCTATGACGCGGCATCAGAACGCCGCAATGTGATGGCCGCCGCCTGGTCGATGCCGGTGGAGTTTGCGCCGCCGCGCCTCGCCATCGTGGTCGATAAGAGCGCCTGGACACGGGAAATTATTGAACGTAACGGGACCTTCGGCATCGTGGTGCCGGGCGTCGCCGCCGCCAGCTGGACCTATGCGGTCGGCAGCATCAGCGGGCGCGACGAAGATAAATTCAACGCCTACGGTATTCCGGTGGTCAATGGCCCGGTACTGGGGCTGCCGTTAATTGAGGAGAAGTGTCTGGCGTGGATGGAGTGTCGCCTGCTGCCGCCGACCGCCGCTCAGGAGCAGTACGACACGCTGTTTGGCGAGGTGGTTGCCGCCGCCGCCGATGAGCGCGCGTTTATCAGCGGACGTTGGCAGTTCGACGACGATAAGCTCAATACGCTGCATCATCTCGGCACCGGAAACTTTGTCGCCAGCGGCCGACATGTGCGGGCCAATACCCCGGAGGAGTAGTTTGCTTACTGCCCCCGGCGGCCTGGCGACCATAGCGCCAGAGACAGAAAAGCGCCGTTTCACCCTACGCGGGCGGGCGCGGCCAACGGCGCGCAGCCGTTTACGACGCTGACCCGCAGAACGCAACCGCCGCAATAATCAATCCGCCGCCGATAAAAACGGCCGGCCCCGGCAGCGAGCCAAACCAGATGGCGGCAAAGAAAACCGCCCACAGCGGCTCCAGCGCTATCACGATCGCCGCTTTGCCCGCGGCGACGTATTGCAGCGCAAAGGTCAACAGGCTGTAGGCGATACCGGTGCACAGCACGCCTATTAATATAACGTGCAACAACGTCTCACCGTCGGCGCTGCGGATGGCGGAATATCCCCAGGGAAGCGTGGCCAGCGCGCAGGCGCAACACTGGAGCCATGCGGACTGCAGCGGCGAAGCGCCGGTCTTCGCATGGCGGTTATACAGCACAATCACCGCGTAAGATAAACCCGCGGCTAGCGCCCACAGCAGCGCGCTTCCCCCGCCCTGCGCCGACAGCGCTTCAGGCGAAATGACCAGCAGGCCAACCGCCACCATCACCATCGCGGCGACATCCCGCCGGGTAATCGGCGTGGCGAAGATAACCCGGCCAATCAGCGCCACAAACAGCGGAAAACAGGCGAAGCCCAGCGTCCCGACCGCCACACCGCCCTGTTCAACGCCGGTGAAAAAGCAGATCCAGTGCCCGGCCAGCAGCAGGCCGTTAATCGCCAGATGAGACAGCTCTCGCCAGGATAGCCGCCGCCACTGACGACGCGCCAGCAGCAAAACTGCGGATAAGGTCACTACCGCCCAGGCGGCGCGCCCGGCGACAATCGCGCTCACCGGCAGCGGCAGCCCTTTCGCCAGCACCGCCGAGAGACCAAATAACATCGTGCAAAGCTGCACGCCGGCTAACGCCTGAAACTTTCTTAAATCCATATTATCCCCCACTCTGCGCAGAGCAGGCTAACATTGCGGGACGCTTTTATAAAATCTCATCATCGATGGGGTATCGATTCGACCAGCGGCCGTCGGACCTCAAGCCTTTACCCGCCGCTATCCCGCGCGCAAGCCAAAAGAGGGGCTTCTGAAGGGAACCCGCATGCGGTGTGTTATGCCGCATCCGGGTAGCGCCGGATCAGGTAATGATAATCGCCCGAATATTGTTAACGTTGGTCAACGTCGGGCCGGCGATCGCCAGATTCCCCTGGGCGGCAAAAAAACGATCGCGAACCGGCGTCCGGGACTGCCGTTGGCGGCAATGTGGGTGAAAGAAACCCAGCATGACGTCCGCGCGGCGATGCTCCGCGTCCGGGCTTCGCATCCTGAATTGTATGCTGAGACCGGCGATGGGGGATAGCCCGGCAACGGGCGGCCTGGACGCCGCCTTGCGGGACAGGTATTACGACATGCTGTAGCCCGGTTTTTTAATCAGCCGCGCCATCTGCGGGGCAATCTCGCTGTCCCAGACCTGCTGCCAGTCGCTTTGCTCAACCTGATTGAGGGCGACGCTCACCGCGCCCTCTTTGCTATTGAGATGACGGACAAGCACGTCGGTGATATCGGCGGCCAATGCGCTTTTTTGTTCATCGGTCAGATCGCGGGGAAAACATTTAATATCAACATGTGGCATAGCAGGCTCCTTATTTGTCAGATCGATAAACTAGCATAGCGCCGCGGAGTCGGTTCGCCTTTTGTGTTTTAAATCAACTCGTTGTCACGCAGAACCTGCTGTAGCTCCGGCCGCTGGTACACCTTGTCCGCCACGGCGACAAACTTTGGCGTGTGCTCCATAAACCACGCCCGCCGCGGCCCCCAGTTGCACATCGCCGCGATATAACAATCGAGCAGCGAAATGTCGGCCCCCAGCGCATAAGGCTCCGCGCGCAGCTGCTGTTCCAGCCACAGATAGAGCGACTTGCGATAGCGAATGCAGTTCTCCCGCAGCTGCTCAGGCGCATCGTCGGTCCAGCGCTGTGGATAATCGGCATAGGTGAACGTGGGGTAGACATTGGCCACCAGCCAGATCAGCAGGCGCTGAAACTGCTGGCGCTGCGGCGTCCCCGGCGCCGGCGCCAGATCCGGGCGCTGGTCAAGGATCATTAAGGCCATCGCGGCGGATTCGGTCATCACGCTGCCATCATCCAGCCGCAGGGTCGGTACCTGACATAGCGGGTTTAGCTGCAGCAGGCTGTCGCGCTGCGGGCCCGGCTGATCGAAACCGGCAACGTTGACGAAGCGATAAGAGATCCCGGCCAGGGTCAGCATCAGCTCGCCGATCGCCGACCCCCAGCCCGGTACACCATAGACGGTTATCATTTTCGGCCTCCACGATAAACATTAAGTTTAGGCACAAAATCGGGCTGGCATGCCGGCCCCCCCGCGCAAAAGTACGACGCAACATGATACAGAATACGCTGTTGCCGGTAGCGTTGCCCCCGTCGTGGCGACGCCCAACCCTGCAATACCGCATACAAATCCGCCACACAACGCATAAAGTGACATTGACATCATCTTTGCCGATTTGTGAACACCGCGATGAAAGTCGATATCAATAATTATCCGGTCCGCTGGCAACATCAGCGCCTGATTTAATACCGCTGGCGAAAGTTCGTCCCGCTGTTTCGCCCTGTACTCCGGCGAAACAGCGGTTTTTTAGTAGGTGATCCCCGGGGGATTTACCTGAGACTGTGCCACCGCTTCGCCCTGCTCTCCCCAGCGTGCCAGCACCTGCTGATACTCGCCGCGCGCGATCGCGCCATCAAGCGCCGCCTGCAACGCAAACACCAGGCCATTGCCCTTTTTAGTGGTGGTGGCGACGTACGCTTTTTTCGGCCCCAGCCCGACAACTTTGGTGGTCCCGGTCAGCGCCGCTTTGTAGGCCGCCACCGACTGAGGGCCAAAGAAGACATCGGCGCGCCCGGACTGGATGTACAGATTGCCGGAGGCGTCATCAGTCAGGTACACCGGCAGCGCCGGCTGGCGCCCTGCGGCGGCGTTCTCTTCGTTCCAGCCGAGCAAAATGCGCTCCTGATTAGTGCCGGAACCGACAATGACCTTCCGGCCGGAGAGATCCGCCGCGCCGCTGATGTGAGCGATACTGCTGGTGGATTTAACCGAAAAAGCCAGCGAATCGACACGATAGGTGGCGAAATCGAACTTCTCCTTACGCTGTTCGGTGACTGCGATATTGACCAGCGCCACGTCATAACGCCCGGAGGTAATCCCCAGCGGCCAGTCTTCCCACGCCGTCGGCACCAGCTTCAGCTTCAGGCCTAAACTCCCGGCCAGCAGGCGGGCAATATCCGGGTCGCTGCCAATCCGCGTCCGGTTATCGCTCGCCAGCAGCGCCAGCGGCGGCGAGTTGAGCGCCGAGATCGCCACCGTCAGGGTACCGGGCTCAACAAAGTGATAACCGGCCGGGATCCTGGCGATCGCCTGCTTATCCAGCGTGACCGGTAGCGGCTGCTCATTCGCCCGCAGATCGATTTCCGCCTGCGCCCCCGCAGAAACGGCGCAGAGGGCCAACGCGACTATCCCCGTTCTCATACCAGTACCTTCGATAAAAATTGCCGCGTCCGCTGATGCTGCGGATGGTTAAGCACGGCGTCGCTGCTGCCCTGTTCAATGATTTTGCCATCGACCATAAACACCACCTGATCGGCGACCTCGCGCGCAAACCCGATTTCATGGGTCACCACCACCAGCGTAGTGCCGGAGCGGGCCAGTTTTTTAATCACGTCAAGGACTTCCCCTACCAGTTCCGGGTCCAGCGCCGATGTCGGCTCATCAAACAACATCACCCGCGGCTTGAGGGCCAGCGCTCTGGCGATGGCGATGCGCTGCTGCTGGCCGCCGGAGAGATGGCGTGACCAGGCATCGGCCTTATTGCGCAACCCCACCACATCAAGCAGCTCATAGGCGCGTTCGACCGCTTCCTTACGGCTGGCCTGCTTGTGGGCGATCGGCGCTTCAATCAGGTTTTCCAGCACCGTCAGATGGGGGAACAGGTTGAAGTTCTGAAACACATAGCCCACGTTAACCCGCTGGCGGAGGATCTCTTTCTCCTTCAGTTCATACAGTTTGTCGCCCTGCCGACGATAGCCGATGTAATCGCCATCGATCTGGATAAAACCTTCATCGACCCGCTCCAGGTGGTTAATGGCGCGCAACAGCGTTGACTTTCCCGACCCGGACGGACCGAGGATCACCGTGACCGTCCCGGGCGCGATCTCCAGCGAAACGTCGTCCAACGCCTTGTGGCGACCAAAATATTTGCTGACGCCGGTAATCGAGATATGGCCGTTATGAGAGTTGGGCATGGATAGTCTCCTGCGGTTGCGGCTGACGGGGCGATTCGGCGCTGCGGGCGCGGCGCGGCGAGTTCACCGCAGAGCGACGTTCGCTGCGCGCGAGGGCGCGCTCCACCAGATATTGAATCAGCGACAGCACGCTGGTGATCGCCAGATACCAGACGGCGCCAACCATCAGCAGCGGGATCACCTCCTGGGTGCGGTTGTAGATCATCTGAATGGTGTAGAACAGCTCCGGCATCGCCAGCACATACACCATCGCCGTACCTTTGGCGAGACTGATAATTTCATTAAAGCCGGAAGGCAAAATCGTCCGCAGCGCCTGCGGCAGAATAATACGCAGCGTGCGGCGCCACGCGGGCAGGCCCAGCGCGGCGGCCGCCTCATACTGCCCGTGGTCGACGCCGAGAAAACCGCCGCGGATGATCTCCGCGGTATAGGCGCTCTGCACCAGCGTCAGTCCGACTACCGCCGTGGAAAACTGTCCCAGCACGTTAATGGTCTGGTAGTTGCCCCAGCTGATATGGGTAAAGGGAATACCCAGCGACAGCGTGTCGTAAAGATAGGAGAAGTTGTAGAGGATAATCAGCACCACAATCAGCGGCAGCGAACGGAACAGCCAGATATAGCCCCAGGCAAGGCTGCTCAGCAACCATGAGGAAGAGAGTCTGGCCAGCGCCAGCAGGCCGCCGAAAATGACGCTCAATACGCTACCCAGCAGCGTCAGCAGCAGCGTTTGCCCCAGCCCTTCGAGGATAACCGGATCAAAGAACCAGCGGGCAAAGACCGCCCACTCCCAGCGCGGGTTAAAGGCCACCGATTGCACCACCACCGCCAGAACCAGCAGCGCCAGCACCGCGCCCACGGCACGTAGCGGATAGCGCGCCGGGACCACTTTAATCGTTTCCGATGTTTTCATGTTCCCTCCTCAGGCGCTGTGGCTTAGGGCGCTGACCGCCAGCGCTTTGGTGAACCGCAGCCGGCCGTCAAACGGCGGCTGGCTGTACTCTTCCGGGTTGCGCGTCAGGTCAAACTGCGCGTCATAGCCCTGGCTCAGATAGAGCCTGACCGCTTCCGGCTGGCGAAAACCGGTGGTCAGGTAGATATGGCTGTAGCCCGCCAGCACCGCCCGCCGCTCCAGCTCCTGCACCACCCTGGCCGCCAGCCCCTGCTGACGCAGGGCATGATGAGTCCAGATACGTTTTATTTCCGCGGTGTGGGTATCTTTCGGTTTGTAGGCGCCGGTGGCGATAATTTCCCCCTCCCGCTCCAGCACGATAAACAGCCCCTGCGGCGCCAGATACCATTCGGTCAGTTCGACTTCCGCATCGCGGGAAAAATAGTCGCCGTAGCGCGACGCGTATTCAGCGAACAGGCCGTTGATAATCGGCTGTAGTTCAGGCGCTTCGGGTGAAATATCGCGGAATAGATCGCTCATACTGCCTCCTGTTAATCGCCGAGCCCGGCCGGGTTAATTTCTGATTGCGGGATGCTCTCCACGCCTTCGCCCCAGCGGTTAAGCACCCTGGCGTAATCGCCGTTGTTAATCGTACCGTTCAGCGCCGCCTGCACGGCATCCACCAGGCCGCTGCCTTTTTTCACCGTAACCGCAATATGCGCCGCTTTTGGCCAGCCGCCGTCCACGCTGCCAACCAGTTTGGTTTTCCCGGTCAGCGCCGCTTTCCACGCCCCGATGACGTTCGGGCCAAAGAAGGCGTCGGCGCGACCGGACTGGATCGCCAGCGTCTGGGCGGCATCATCTTTGGTGTAGACCGGGGTAAACGGCTTCAGCCCCTTCTGCAGGTTTTCCGCATTCCACGCCAGCAAAATGGCTTCCTGATTGGTACCGGAGCCGACGATAATGCGCAGCCCGGCGATATCCCCGGCGGTGTCAATTTTGTGCAGCGGGCTGGTGCTCTTGACGTAGAAGCCCAGCGAATCCTTACGGTAGGTGGCAAAATCGAACTTCTCTTTACGCTCTTTGGTCACGGTAATATTGCTGATCGCGGCATCATATTTGCCGGAAGCCACGCCCAGCGGCCAGTCCTCCCATGACGTCGGCACCACGTTCAGCTCCAGCCCGAGGCTATCGGCGACCAGGCGGGCAATATCGGCCTCGCTGCCAAGCAGGGTCTTGTTATCATCCGAAAATACGGTCAGCGGCGGTGAGTTCAGCGCCGCCACCGCCACGGTGAATTTCCCCGGTACCGCGAAGTGATAGTTGGCCGGCAACAGGGCAATGGCCTGCGGATTTTTCGCCGTGTGAATCGGGGCTTTATTCGCCTCCAGACTTACCCCGGTACCGTTAATGTTGACGTCCTGCGCCCATAACGGGGCGCTGAAGGCCAGGGCAAGCGCCAGTAAAAGTGACTTTTTCTGCATAGCGAGAGTTCTCTGTTGTTATTGTTGTTGTTGGAATTGATTAACCGGCAGCGTCAGCCCCAGGCTTTCGCGCAGCGTCGTTCCCGGATACTCCCGGCGGAACAGCCCGCGCTCCTGCAGAATCGGCACCACCCGGTCGACAAAGCGCGGGAAGGTATCCGGCGTGCCGCCCTGGATAATGAAGCCGTCGGCCGCGCGCTGTTCAAACCACTGTTGTAGACCGTCGGCCACCTGCTGTGGCGTCCCGGCAAAGCGCGGGCGTGGGCTGGCGGCTTCCAGCGCGACCTGGCGCAGGGTCAGGCCGCGCTCGCGGGCGTTGCGCTTGATTTCATCGGTGGTGCTGCGGAAGCTGTTTTTGCCGAGGTCGCCAATATCCGGGAACGGTTCATCCAGCGGGTACTGCGCAAAGTCATGGTGTTCGAAATAGCGCCCAAGGTAGTTGAGGGCATCCTCGATCGACACCAGCGCGGCGGTGGTCTGATATTGCTGTTCAACATCGTCGGCATCGTCGCCGACGATCACGCTGACTCCCTGGAAGATATGGAGCTGGTCGTCGCGGCGGCCATAGGCTGCCAGCTGACTTTTGACATCGCGATAAAAGGCCTGCGCTTCGTGCAGCGACGCCTGATGGGTGAAAATGGCGTCGGCATGACTCGCCGCCAGCTTTTTGCCATCATCAGAGGCGCCGGCCTGAAAAATAATTGGCCGTCCCTGCGGAGTCCGGGAAATATTCAGCGGCCCGGCGACCTGGAAAAAATCGCCGTGATGATCGAGGGTATGCAGCTTATTTTTATCGAAGAATTGGCCGGTCGCTTTATTACGCACAAAGGCATCCTCTTCCCATGAATCCCACAGGCCTTTGACCACGCGTAAATATTCATCGGCGATGCGGTAGCGCAGCGCGTGGTCAGGATGCCGGGCGCGGGAAAAGTTCTTCGCCGACCCTTCCAGGGGGGACGTCACCACGTTCCAGCCCGCGCGCCCCTGGCTCAGGTGGTCAAGGCTGGCGAACTGTCTCGCGGTGGTGAACGGCTCGCTATAGGAGGTGGACAGGGTCCCGACCAGCCCCAGCCGCCGGGTGATCGCCGCCAGCGTCGACAGTACCGTCAGCGGTTCAAAGCGATTTAAAAAATGCGGGATCGATTTCTCGTTAATATATAAGCCATCGGCGACAAATAAAAAGTCCAGCTTGCCCTCTTCCGCTTTTAAGGCCGTCTGTTTGACGAACTCAAAATTAATGCTGGCATCCGCCTGGGCGGTCGGATGACGCCAGGCCGACATATTTCCCGATGCGCCATGTAATATCGTGCCCAGACGCAGTTGTCGTTTTTCAGACATAGCAACCCCTTTCCTTGCCGAAAATGAAAATAAAAGCCTGAGGTCTCAGGCGTTAAATCTGGCGTAATGCCTGTTGCGCCAGCGCCGCGAAATAGCGGGCCGCCGGAGCAATTAAGTTGTCATCCGGATTGTAGGCCGGGTGGTGAAGACCGAATTCGCTGGCGCTGCCGATGCTGACAAACGCGCCGGGAATATGCTGCAGGTAAACGGCGAAATCTTCGCCGCCCATGTGCAGATCCGCATGACGGGTGCGGTAGCCGGACTGTGCGGCAACCTCGCTGGCAAATGCCGCCCAGCGTTCGTCATTGACCAACGCCGTCGGCCCGGCGTACCAGAAGACGTCGATTTGCGCGCCAAAAGCGCTGGCGAAACCGGCGGCAATTTCACTGACCCGCCCCTTGACCCGCTGCTGCACCTCGCTGCTGTGGGTACGCAGGGTCCCTTCAAGCTCCACGCTTTCCGGCAGCACGTTCCAGGTATTGCCGCCCTGGATCCGCGTCACGCTCAGGACCACCGAATCGAGGGTATTCACCTCGCGGCTGGCAACGCTCTGCAGGACGGTGACCAGCTGGCTGGCCAGTAAAATCGCATCTTTGCCTTCGTGCGGCCGGGCGGCATGCGCCCCTTTACCGGTGACCTTAAAGACGAAGCGATCGACGTTGGCGTAGAACGCCCCGCCGCGGGTGGCGAACTCGCCCAGCGGCAGGCCGGGTTCATTGTGCATGCCGAAGATCGCGGAGACCCCCTCCAGCGCCCCGGCGCGAATCAGGGTTTTCGCCCCGCCAAAGTTCTCTTCCGCCGGCTGGAACAAAATGCGCACCCGGCCCGGCAGCTGCGCTTCCCGTTCTTTCAGCAGCAGCGCAGCCCCCAACATCACGCTGGTGTGGATATCGTGACCGCAGGCGTGCATCACCCCCTCGTTTTGCGAGCGATACGGCAGACCGGTGGCCTCCGCAATCGGCAGCGCGTCGATATCCGCCCGCAGGGCGATAACCTTGTCACCGCTGCCGACTTCCACCACCAGCCCGGTTTTCAGCTCGTAGGGCAACACCCGCAGGCCGCCGCTCTCGAGCCAGTCGCGAATGCGCGCGGTGGTCGCCACCTCCTGCAAGGAGAGTTCCGGGTACTGATGCAGCTCGCGCCGCCAGTTGATCAGCTGTTGTTCAAAGCTCATGGCAGCGCCTCCGCACCTAGATGGGCCTGGGCCAGCAGGCGCAATGAGTCGAGACGCGCCTGCCCTTCGCTGAGCGGCGTGTCGATAATGAATTCGTCAATATTCCAGGCGCTATGCAGGGCGTCGAGCTGCGTTTTGACCTCCCCGGCGGTGCCGGCCAGCAGCGAAGACTCGCGACGGGCGATCCGCGTCGGCTGACTCCCGGCCTGGCGCGCAAAAGCCGCGGCCTGCGCTTCGCTGCCGACGGTGACCCGCTGGCCGTTTTCCAGTTCAACGCCCCAGACTTCGACCTGTTTAGCCAGCGCGGCCGCCGTCGCGCTATCCTCCGCCACGATGACCTGCACCGCGACGATGGCGTCCCGGCGGCTGAGGGCGCGCCAGCGGGTCAGGACATCGCGCAGCAGGGTTTTATCGCCGTTAAGGTGGGCGGCAAAGACAAAGTTCCAGTCCAGCTGAGCGGCCAGCTGGGCGCTTTCGAGGCTGGCGCCGAGCAGAAAACCGTCGGCGCGGCGCGGGGGGATTGGCGTGGCGCGCAGGCTCTCCTCACCTTCAGCATCGGTAAGCGACAGCCAGTTATCCAGCTGCGCGAGGCGGTCGGCAAAGGTTCCCCCCTCTTCAGGATGCAATCCCTGTTGCAGGGCGCGGGTGGACAGCGGCAGGCCGCCCGGGGCTTTACCGACGCCCAGATCGACGCGGCCCGGCGCGATAGAGGCCAGCAGGTTGAAGTTTTCCGCCACTTTATACGGGCTGTAGTGCTGCAGCATGACGCCGCCGGAACCAACGCGAATCTGGCGGGTCTGGCCGAGGATCCAGGCGATCACCACTTCCGGCGACGGGCTGGCTAATTGATCGGTATTGTGGTGCTCGGCAATCCAGAAGCGGTGATAGCCCCAGGCTTCCGCCTGTTGCGCCAACGTTAATGTACGCGTCAGCGCCTGAGCGGCCGTTTCCCCCGCCGCCAGCGGACTTTTATCCAGGATACTGATTCGATAAGACATTTCGCAGGCTCGTATTAATTAACATGCCTGCATTATTAGAATCTGCCGCGGCCACTGAGAAACAATTTATTTACATGTACTCTGCCGGAAAATAGATATACCCCCTTAACGCGACGCCACCCGCCGCTGTAGCTGGCGGATAAATTCCTCGGTTTGCCGCGGGTGACGCAGGCGTACGAAGCGAATATGCCGATACGCCGGGTCGGCCATATCAGACTGATAACGCTGGCGATTTTGTTTCCAGGTTTTGATGGTCCACCAGATAATGGATTCGCGGCTAAAAAAAGAGCGACGGAAGCTTTCACGGTTGCCGGTCCCCGGCCACAGCTCCTGGCGGCGGCTGGCGCGGGAGGCTGCCCGGCAGACGGCCTGCCTCAGCGTGCGGCAGAAACCGTAGTCCAGCCACACCACCAGATCGACCTCGCGCCACTTGACCGGGCGGCTGCGGTGGTAATTGCCGTCCAGCACCCAGCCGGGGGCGTCGGTGGCGGCGGCGATTTTTGCGAAGAACTCATCGTCCGGCGTCCCCTGCCACTGCGCAAGCCAGTACAGACGATCCATTTCGATACAGGGTACGGACAGCGTCTGCGCCAGGCGGCGCGCCAGCGTCGATTTGCCGACGCCACTGGTGCCCACTACGTTGATTTTCATCGTTGTCTCTCAGCGGTTGCCGGCTGAGAATCATAGCCTGAAAAAGGGAAACGGCGCTACCGGCTCGCCGCAAGGCGGGCGTCAGGGTATCCCACCTTCCGACGAGCGGCGGCGATTAGCTTGCCGGATACTGCTCGTCGGTCACTTTTTCCAGCCAGGTGACCGGGCTGCCGTTTTCGGCTTCGGCGATGGCGATATGCACCATTGCGGTATCGCTGCAGGCGCCGTGCCAATGCTTAACCCCCGGCGGGATCCACGCGATATCGCCCTGGTTCAACGCCTGCGGCGCGTTGCCCCACTCCTGCAACCAGCCGCGCCCCTGGGTGACGATCAGCGTCTGGCCCAGCGGATGGGTGTGCCATGCCGTCCGCGCGCCGGGCTCAAAGGTGACCGTCGCGCCGCCGACCTTCGCCGGCTCCGTCGCCTGAAACGGCGCGTCAATGCGAACGTCCCCGGTAAACCAGCTGTCCGGGCCTTTTCGTGAAGGCTGCGAGCCGCTACGGATAATATGCATTTTTCTCTCCTCTCAACTTGACCTGTCTGTTCAAGGTAGCGCAATGTTGCCGCGAGGATTAGACTGCGAAATCAGAAAGGAACCATGAGCAGAATTCATTAATGCGGGAAAACGATGTTAAAAGAAAACGTTAACGACCTGCTGTCGTTTATGGTGGTGGCCCGCGAGCGCAGTTTTACCCGTGCGGCCGCCCAGCTCGGGGTCTCACAGTCCGCCCTCAGCCACGCGATGCGCAATCTCGAGGCCCGGCTCGACGTTCGTCTCCTGACCCGGACGACCCGCAACGTTGCGCCAACCGAAGCCGGTGAGAAACTGTTCCAGAGTCTCGGCCCGCATCTGAAAGAGATCGAGCAGGAGCTCAATGCGCTGCGCGATACCCGCGATCGGCCGGCGGGCAACATCCGCCTCTCCGCCGGGGATCATGCCACCAGCGCCGTACTGTGGCCCGCGCTGAAAAACTTTATGCGGCAATACCCGGATATCAATATCGAAATCACCGTCGATAACGGCCTGACCGACATCGTCGATGGCCGCTTTGACGCCGGCGTTCGCCTCGGAGAACAGGTCGCCAGAGATATGATCGCCGTGCGTATCGCCCCCGATATGCGCATGGCGGTGGTCGGCTCGGCGGACTATTTTCAGCGCTTTGGCATTCCGTCAACGCCATATGACCTCGAACAGCATCGCTGCATCAATATGCGTCTGCCGACCCTCGGCGGCATTTATGCCTGGGAGTTTGCCCTGGACGGTCGCGAGGTTCGGGTACGCGTCGAGGGGCAAATCACCCTCAACAGCCTTGCGCAGCGGATTGATGCCGCCGAATCCGGGCTTGGGCTGGCCTATGTCCCGGAGGACAGCGTCGGGCAGGCGCTGGCGGAGGGACGACTCATCCGGGTGCTCGATAGCTGGACCCCCTCCTTCGCCGGCTATCACCTCTATTACCCCAGCCGCCGCCAGCATACCACCGCTTTTAGCCTGCTGGTGGCGGCCCTCCGCTATTGAACTCATTGATATCTAAGCAAGTGCGCTACAGCAATGTTTTACGTGCGTCACTATCTCGTTACGTGTAGGATGCTGCGCCATGCCGTGCTTATCTCCTACGTCAGAATGATGGGAAAGCCAGCATAACGTGCTGCTACTGAGCGGTGCGATGAACCACTCATGGACATTGACAGGAAAATGGGTACATCAATGAATACAAAGCAAAACACGGCGGCGGAACAGCATGCCGCCAGGCGTCACTGGCTTAACTCTCACGAATCGGGCTATCACAAGGCCATGGGTAACCGGCAGGTGCAGATGATCGCCATCGGCGGCGCCATCGGTACCGGTTTGTTCCTCGGCGCAGGCGCGCGCTTACAGATGGCAGGGCCCGCGCTGGCGCTGGTTTATCTGGTCTGCGGCCTGTTCTCGTTCTTCATCTTACGCGCCCTCGGCGAACTGGTTCTCCACCGTCCTTCCAGCGGCAGTTTCGTCTCCTACGCCCGTGAATTTCTGGGTGAAAAAGCGGCCTACGTTGCCGGCTGGATGTACTTCGTCAACTGGGCGATGACCGGCATTGTCGACATCACCGCCGTGGCGCTGTACATGCACTACTGGGGCGCTTTCGGCGATGTCCCGCAGTGGGTATTCGCCCTCGGCGCGCTGGCGATTGTCGGCACCATGAATATGATCGGCGTGAAGTGGTTCGCCGAAATGGAATTCTGGTTCGCCTTAGTCAAAGTGCTGGCGATTGTCGCCTTCCTGGTGGTCGGGACCATTTTCCTCGGCAGCGGCAAGCCGCTGGACGGCAATGCCACCGGCTTCCACCTGATTACCGATAACGGCGGCCTGTTCCCGCACGGGCTGATGCCTGCGCTGGTGCTGGTTCAGGGGGTGGTGTTCGCCTTTGCGTCCATCGAACTGGTGGGTACCGCCGCCGGTGAATGTAAAGATCCGCAGACCATGGTGCCGCGCGCGATCAACAGCGTGATCTGGCGTATCGGCCTGTTCTACGTCGGCTCCGTACTGCTGCTGGTTCTGCTGCTGCCGTGGAACGCCTATCAGGCGGGGCAAAGTCCGTTTGTCACCTTCTTCTCGAAGCTGGGGGTACCGTATATCGGTAGCGTGATGAATATCGTGGTGCTGACCGCCGCGCTCTCCAGCCTTAACTCTGGCCTGTACTGCACCGGGCGCATTCTGCGTTCGATGTCGATGGGCGGTTCCGCGCCGAAGTTTATGTCGAAGATGAGCCGCCACCACGTTCCGTATGCCGGGATTCTGGCGACGCTGGCGGTGTATGTCGTCGGCGTATTCCTCAACTACCTGGTGCCGTCACAGGTCTTCGAGATTGTCCTTAACGTGGCATCGCTGGGGATTATCGCGTCGTGGGGCTTTATCGTGGTGTGCCAGATGCGGCTGCGTAAAGCGATTAAGGAAGGTAAAGCGGCGGACGTGAGCTTTAAAATGCCGGGCGCGCCGTTTACTTCCTGGCTGACCCTGCTGTTTCTGCTCAGCGTGCTGGTGCTGATGGCCTTCGACTATCCGAACGGCACTTACACCATCGGTTCGATTCCGCTGATTGCGGTCCTGCTGGTCGCCGGCTGGTTCGGCGTGCGTAAGCGCGTCCAGGCGGTGCACAGCACGGCGCCGGACGCGCCGACTGTACAGAAATAACCTTAGCGCGGTTTGTCCGTCAGCGGGCAAACCGCCACTTGCTGCTTAGTTATCTTCCACCAGCTGCGACACATCGCTGCTGTTAATCTGCCGACGATGGCCAGATTCATCCACGTAGCTGGTCATCCCGGTGTCTTTATCCAGACGCGGCTTGCCCTGAGTCACAATGGTCTGCCCACTTTTCGTGGTGATCACGTAGTTTGAAGTACACCCCGCAAGCAGCGCCAGCATCGCGCCGGCGCACAGAACCATAAATGGCTTATTCATACATCCTCCAGAATGTTTATCGCCGCCTAACGTAAGCGGGAAAGCATTGATTGTAAAACCATTACATTGCTGAGGCCAATAGGTGTTTGTAACAGAGGGTGATTCCGCGGGACTGGAGGGGTTTCCCCCTCCTTAAAGATAACTTACAGCGCAATGCGGATAACGTCATCCGGCTGGGTGGCTTCTTTCTGACGGGTAGATTCCTGTTTCACGCTGACATACAGCGTTTTACCGTCGGCAGAGAGCGCCAGGCTGTTCGGGAAGGTTGGCGTTTTGAAGGTTTTTACCACCTTATAGGTTTTACCGTCAATTACGCTAACTTCACCGGCTTTACGGTGCGTCACGTAGGCTTCGTTACGCGTCGGGTTGAACAGCACCGCCAGCGATTCCGGCGCGGCGATTTTCTCCAGCACTTTACCGTCACGCAGGTCAACAACCAGCACTTCCGGCTGTTTGCTGTCGGTGATGAAGGCGCGGTGACCCGCGGTATCGAGGCTCAGGTTCAGATAGAAATGCTCTTTACCGTCATCCTGCAGCTTTTTACGGCTCAGAATTTTGTTGCTGTCACTGTCGATGGTCAGCAGTTCGCCATCGGCGTTGGTGGTGTAGATCCGCTTCGCGTCAGCATCCACCGCCAGGCCGGTCGCCATGGCGCCGGTATTGGTAATAGTCTCTTTCAGCGTCAGCTTTTCTCCGTCGACCACCCAGATCACGCTCTCTTTACCCAGCCCGGTGATATAGACGGTATTGGTTTTTTCATTGACCGCCAGTTCACGCGGCGCCAGCGGACGCACGGTTTCGCTGCGTTTACGGGAGTCCAGCACCAGACGGCCTTTGACGGCGCCGGTTTTCGCATCAATCGCGGTGACGGTGCTGTCGGTGGTATTACCGAACCACAGCGTTTGCGTCGCGTTGTTGATGGTCGCGCCGAACGGTTTCAGATCGTTATGGATAACCTGGGTGACCTCCAGGGTGGTCGGGTCGAGACGATACACAATCCCGCCTTTATCCAGAGAACGGCTTTGTGAGGTAGCGACCCACAGCGCATTTTCTTGCTGGCTGTAAGCCATTTCGTATGCGCCCTTGCCGACCGCTTTACGCAGCATTTCTTCTGCCGCATGAGCGCTGAAGCTCCCTGCCAGCAGTAAAGAGGTTAATAACAGTGAACGACGCAGACGCGGCGCGGACAGATGACGTAATGACATGACGACTCCCTTTGATAAAACAAATATGTGCCTGCTCGACATTGCTTCCGTGGCGCAAAGTCATGGCTTTGCGCTATTTTTCAAATGCGAATAGTAATCATTATTTGCCCTAAAGTGGAGCGCTATTTCGTCATACTGGCGGCTAAAATAGTCATTCGGTGCCATTCTTTAACGGAATCACCGTTAATAATTTTCAAAAAATTACAAAAGAGTTAACATATGCGGACATGTTCCGTTTGGTTCGTTTGACGAGTAGCTCCCATGAAAATCCTTTCCGTGCGTACGGTCGCGCTGCCTGCCCTGCTTTTTCCCCTGATTGGCGTGGCGCAGGCCAGCGCCGCTGACGAACAAACCATGGTCGTGACCGCCGCCCCGACGGCGGTTTCCGAACTCGACACTCCTGCCGCCGTTAGCGTCGTCAACGGCGACGAGATGCGCCAGGCCACGCCGCGGGTGAATCTCTCCGAGTCGTTGGGTGCGGTACCCGGCCTGCAGGTGCAGAACCGGCAGAATTACGCCCAGGACCTGCAGCTGTCGATCCGCGGTTTCGGCTCCCGTTCCACCTACGGCGTGCGCGGGCTACGCATCTACGTCGACGGGATTCCGGCAACCATGCCCGATGGGCAGGGACAAACCTCGAATATTGATATCGGCAGCGTCGAGAGTATCGACGTCCTGCGCGGGCCGTTCTCCGCGCTGTACGGCAACTCCTCAGGCGGCGTGATTAACGTAACCAGCCAGACCGGCGGCCAGCCGCCGACCATCGAGGCCAGTAGCTATTACGGTAGCTTCGGCACCTGGCACTACGGTCTGAAGGCCACCGGCGCCGTCGGCGACGGCACCCACGCCGGTGACGTCGATTACACCGTGTCGACCAACCGCTTTACCACCCACGGCTATCGCGATCACAGCGGCGCGCGTAAAAATCTTGCCAACGCCAAACTCGGCGTACGTATCAACGACGTCAGCAAGCTGACCTTGCTGTTTAACAGCGTGGACATTAAAGCCAATGACGCCGGCGGTTTGAGCGAGGATGAGTGGCGGGACAACCCGCGCCAGTCGCCGCGCGGCGATCAGTACAATACCCGCAAATCGACGAAGCAGACCCAGGCGGGATTACGCTATGAGCGTCAGCTGAGCGAGCAGGACGACCTGAGCGTGATGATGTACGCCGGCGAGCGTGAAACCACGCAATATCAGTCAATCCCCCGCGCGCCGCAGCTCAATCCTGGCCATGCCGGCGGCGTGATTGACCTGACCCGCCACTATCAGGGCATCGATACCCGCTGGACCCACCGCGGCGAGCTACTGGTCCCGGTCACCTTCACCACCGGCCTCGACTACGAAAACATGAGCGAGCGCCGCAAAGGCTTTGAAAATTTTGTGATGGTCAACGGCACGCCGCAGTATGGCGAAGAGGGTAATCTGCGCCGTAACGAACGCAACCTGATGTGGAATATCGACCCCTATCTGCAAACTCAGTGGCAGCTGACGGAGAAACTCTCCCTTGATGCCGGGGTGCGCTACAGCTCGGTGTGGTTCGACTCCAACGACTATTACATTACGCCAGGCAACGGCGATGACAGCGGTGACGCCAGCTACCATAAATGGCTGCCGGCCGGGTCGTTGAAGTACGCGGTCACCGGGGCATGGAACGTCTATCTCTCCGCCGGTCGCGGTTTTGAAACGCCGACCATTAACGAGCTCTCCTATCGTTCAGGCGACCAGAGCGGCCTCAATTTCGGCCTGCAGCCGTCGACCAATGAAACGGTTGAGATCGGCAGTAAAACGCGGGTCGGCAATGGCCTGTTTACCGCCGCCCTGTTCCAGACCAATACCGATAACGAAATCGTGGTGGATGCCAGCAGCGGCGGGCGCACCAGCTACAAGAATGCCGGTAAAACCCGCCGTCAGGGGATGGAGCTGGGGCTGGATCAGCAGTTCGGCGAAAGCTGGCGTCTGAAAGCCGCGTGGACCTGGCTGGATGCGACCTACCGGACCAACGTTTGCGACGACGCCAGCTGCAACGGCAATCGTATTCCGGGTATCGCCCGTAATATGGGCTACGCCTCATTTGGCTATCAGCCGGATCGCGGCTGGTACGCCGGCAGCGATATCCGCTATATGAGCGATATTATGGCTAACGATGAGAACACCGCCAAAGCGCCGTCCTGGACGGTGGTCGGCCTCACCACCGGCTATAAGTGGAGCTACGGCAAGCTGGATATGGATCTGTTTGGCCGCGTGGATAACCTCTTCGATCGCAGCTACGTCGGCTCGGTGATTGTCAACGAGTCCAATGGTCGCTACTACGAGCCGGCGCCGGGACGTAACTATGGCGTGGGCCTGAATCTCGCCTGGCGCTTTGAGTAATCCTCCGTCGCCCGGGGTCAACCCCGGGCAACGCGTCAACGCCTGACCCGGCGGCTGCCGGTTCGAACTTCTTCTTAGCCCGGCAAGCGTAGCGCGAACGGGGGAATATCCCTCACAAACCCGCAGCGCCGGTAAGCGCAGCGCCAGCGGGGAATCGTCCCCTCACCATCATAATGCGGCATACTTCACGCTTTGATTTATCCTTTCTCGTCTGTTGTGCCCCAGAGCGTTACCCTTATCACAAATAACGCCCATAAAAAGGAGCCGCTATGGCACTGCCAATCATCCTTGATTGCGACCCGGGTCATGATGACGCCATCGCTATCGTTCTCGCCCTCGCCTCACCCGAACTTGACGTCAAAGCCATCACCTCCTCCGCCGGTAACCAGACGCCGGAGAAAACCCTGCGTAACGTGCTGCGCATGCTGACGCTGCTGCAACGCCAGGATATTCCGGTGGCCGGCGGCGCGCGTAAGCCGCTGATGCGGGAGCTGATCATCGCTGACAACGTTCACGGCGAAAGCGGGCTCGACGGCCCGGCGCTGCCGGAGCCTGATTTTGCCCCGCAGAGCGTTACCGCCGTGGAGCTGATGGCGAAAACGCTGCGCGAAAGCCCGCAGCCGGTGACGATTGTCGCCACCGGCCCGCAAACCAACGTCGCCCTGCTGCTGAATAGCCACCCGGAACTGCATGACAAGATCGCGCGTATCGTGATGATGGGCGGCGCGATGGTGCTCGGCAACTGGCAGCCCGCCGCCGAGTTTAATATCTACGTCGACCCGGAGGCGGCGGAGATCGTCTTCCAGTCGGGTATTCCGGTGGTGATGGCCGGGCTGGACGTCACCCATAAGGCGCAGATTCATGGCCTGGATATCGAACGTTTCCGCCAGCTCGGCAACCCGGTAGCCACCATTGTTGCCGAGCTACTCGACTTCTTTATGGAGTATCACAAGGATGCTAAATGGGGCTTCACCGGCGCCCCGCTGCACGACCCCTGCACCATCGCCTGGCTACTGAAGCCGCAGCTGTTTACCAGCGTTGAGCGCTGGGTCGGCGTGGAAACCCAGGGGAAATATACCCAGGGCATGACGGTGGTCGATTATTACTTCCTCACCGGCAAGCAGCCGAATACCACGGTGTTGCTGGATGTCGACCGGGAGGGTTTTGTCGACCTGTTAGCCGAGCGGCTGGCGTTTTATGGCTGACTTTAGATTCTGCAAGACGTTAAAGGCTGCGATACTGCCTTCTGGATAAAGACGATCGTCGGCAGTTTGCAGAGTATCAGGCGACGAGTTTGTCAGGCGCAGGCCCTGTCCGCTCGTTCGTCAATAACCCTGCCTTTGGTCTGTCCAGGTTGGCTCTATCAGAGGCAGGCAGCGCCGTTAATTTCAGTATCGTGACCGACAAACAGCGTTTATGCGGGATATATTCAAGGATAACGGCTCCGAAGAGCCGTTATGACTAGCGGTGTATCAGGTCCAGTCTTCATAGCCATTGTCATGGATCCAGACTATGCCGCCAGGGCATTTTTCCGTCAGAAACCAGAAGCCATCAAAAGCATCCTCTTCCATTTCCTCCTGGTTTTTGGGAAAGTTTTCACGATACAAGGAAATTTGTTCGTCGATGCTTCCTTCCAGATACTTGCCGTTACTGGCTAATCTAACTCTCCCCTCACGCATCAGTCTATTCAATAGCCAAAAAAATGTATCCTTTTGTTTTTGAAATGGGTAATGTTTTTCCCCAACAAATTCATCAGGTCTGCTAGCCCCCCAAACAGCGCCAATTGACATCCCTTCTAAAGTTATTTTCCTTTCTTCATATTGGTTTTCTGTCAGCATTGTTGGCCTTATTTTAATTTAACCTCTACTCGATCGATAGAACTCTTTCCTGTAGCTTTATTAATACTCTCTACGTTTATTATATCAATCGTCCAGCGCGCTTTGGTATCTTTCTTACTATCTGAATACTCTCTCAGGTTGATTACTACACCATCTTTTTTTGCAACATAGATGATCCCTGTAGGTGTTCTTTTCTCCACAAGGGGAACTGCGCCTGCCAGAGATTGTGCATAGTCAATGATTTCCCTATCAGATAGTTTTTCGGTCGCAAAGACTTTGGCCGTTCCTGATTTATTACTCCCACCGACTCCAAATACCTGCGCAAACTCCTTCCCGAACACATTGAGCTTATCGCTACTCTGTTTTGGATCAAACACTTTAACTAACTGGTCAGTATTGGTTTTCTGAATATCGCGGACATAATCTGCCGTTTTCGTAGAAAGATTCGTCCCGGCGGCTGTTTCTCCTTTGATAAAACTGGCAACAGACTGAGTATTGAACCTTTTTGTTTGGTTAAACTCATCAAAAACGTTCACCAACTGTCGACCCAGCTTCTTCATGCTATCTGCGGTTTTACCCAGAATCAATGTGCTGCCGGTCGTTACAGCGCCTGTACCAATGATAGCCTCTGGTGCCACAATATCTGCCGCATAAATACCCGCCTGATTCAGGCAAAGCGCAGGATTTGTTTTACAACTAGCGATGACCAATCTTGCCGCCAGAACCAGCTCGGGGGCCGCACCTACCAGGGTCATCCCACCTGCGGTCAGGGCCATACCTCCACCGCTGGCAGCAGCCACGATAATCGCCGCTTCCCTCCGGGCCTGAACGCGTTTAGCTGCTTCCTTATCCCCTTTATCTGCCGCCAGAATATCCCGCTGATTATCCAGAGCATACTGTTGCAGCATATGCTCCGTCATATTGTAACGGTAAACATTTTGCGCACTGTCTGCACCGCTATACGCGCCTTCGGGCGTATGCGTGGTCAACGCACCGGTCAACGCGCCAATCACGCGGGCCGTTTGCTCTTTTGCCTCGTTACCGTTTAGTGCTTCCTGCAGACGCTGCAACTGGCGCTCTTGCTCATTCAGATTAGCGGGTTCGAACAACGAACTTTGCATGATGACGCCGGCCAGCTCCGCCGCCAGGGCGCCAGCGGCCGCTCCTTTCCCGTCCCCCTGCCCAATTTCCGCGCTGATGCCCGCCAGCACAGCATGGCTGACCGATTTCCCGGCCACGCCTAACACTTCACCGTTATCCCCAATCAGCCCGGCCCCTTCAGCCTGAACCTGATTACCAATATTTGATAACAGCGCATTGACCAGATTGTCCTTGAAGCTGCCACCATTGATGCCGGTGTTCAGGCTGGAACTGATAACCGACTGCCCGGCCACGCGCTGGACAACCTTGCTCCATCCCTCATTCTTCACCAGAGCCGGCAGGCGCGTCTTGTCCGGCGCCACGCTGACGTTCATCACCTCATCGAATCCGGCCAGCGCCCCGCCGATAGCCATGGAGGTGGCCAGAGATTTGACCGAACTGCTGCTTCCCAGTGCCGACAGGGTTTTTGACAGATTGCCCTGATTTTCAACCAGCGCAACCGCCGCCTGGGAAACCAGGGATGTCATACCTGCATAGGCTGAGCCATACACTGCCGCGGAAGCCGTTGCGCCCGTAACGCCGGTTGCCGTAATCGCGCCGCTTCCAGCCAAAGCAGCGAGCCCCGTTCCGGCAGTCACTGCAGCAGCGGCTATCGCAATCACCGCGGCAACGGCCGGATTCAGGCTCTGGCTTTTATAGTTCCAGCTGTCGTAAGCATCCTTGACCACATTCCACTGCACGTCATTGCGGGTGTTCAGCCCTTTTAGCCATTCGGTACCCGGCTGAACGCTCAATGCGGTAATGGCTCCCTGCAGCGCCTGACCATTTTTGGTTTTAACATCAGCACTGATACCGTTTGCCGCGTCCACCGTCAGCTTACCGCCGGCGTAAACGGAAGGCAGGACCCATTTCCCTTCGCTGTAGCCCTTATTTGCCTGTTTAATATAAAAGCCTTTCGAGGTGCTGACGGTCTGCTCGAAGGTCGTATTCTTCACCGCCAGGAAATTAACTTTCCCGTTGGTGCTGGTCAGCGTCGCATTTTTCCCCGCCTCGATTTTACTGGCTTCATAGGTACTGTCATCGCGACTCAGCAGGTTAAGATTGCCTCCGGCGGTAAACTCAGTCACCCGATTGGTGATCGTATGCTTTGTCTGCTTAACCGTGGTTTTCTGCCCCCACCATTTCCGTTTGGTGGTTTGTTTCTCATAATGACTGGACTCTTCCATCGCCTGGGCATATAGCCAGCCGCCTTTCGCCGCCACGTCCATCGCGCCTTTCGCCAGCAGGCGCGATGCCTGGAACAGGATACTGCCGCCAGAAATCACCGTCAGGGCACCGCCCGCATTCAGCGTCACTCCGGTCTGGCTGACGGTCTCCGTCCAGGTGTTCCCGGACTCCCGATAAACGGTCCCCCGCGCGGACTGAAATTGCATATTTCCGCCGGAGGTCAGCGTGATATTACCGTTCGATGTCAGGGTACTGCCGTCGGCCAGGATACTTTCGTTTGCCGCCAGCGTAAGTGCCCGCGCCCCGCGCAGGTAGGTAAGCACATTAAGCTCATCGCGATTGTTATCGTTCTGACTATCCGTTACTCCATAGCCATAAGCGCCTAGCCAGATATTTTTCCCGGCCTGCAGGGTAGTTTTATTTCCGGCTATAACACTGGCGCCAGGCAATGCAATATCCGCAGCAGCATTAATGAGGATATCTTTTCCCGCGGTCAGTGAACTGCGCAATTCAGGCGTGCGGTTTTCAGCAAAGTATGGACTGAACCGGCCGCTCAGGGTGCGCATATTCATATCAGCATGCACGCCAGCGGTCATGTTTATGTTCCCGCCGGCTTCAGCCTGAATACCTCTCAGAATTAAGTACTTTCCACTGCTTAGTGTGATATCCCCGGAAGCACGCAGCGGCTCTCCGGGCAGCATCCGGTTAAACAGTTCCTGTTTGCGGGCCTGGGTCAGGACAACGCCCGTGCGCTCATGGTCCAGCATCGCTTCATTTTTATCCAGGGTGATATTACCATTCGCAACCAGAGAAATGTTCTGGCTCAGGACCGGGAAACGGGTGTTCCTGAGCAGAATATTACCCCCCGCGGTCACGGACAAATCACGTGAGGCTTCCAGACTACCCAGCCATCGCATGCCATCTGCATGGAAATAGTTCGGCTGTTCACTGGTGTGCGAGTTCACGTCGCCAGTACGGCTGACGAGAGTGATATTCTGCCCCTTAAGTTCACTCTGCCATGAGTCCACCGCTCCGTCCGCCACTACGGAGAGATCCTTCCCGGCCGTCAACAGAGCCAGTGCGACCTTGATACCTTTTTCTGACTGAAGGGTGATGTCTCCGGCGGCTTTCATCACATCGGTGGTGATAATTTGCCCTGCATGCAGGAAAATGTTTTTCGCCGTAATGGTATCCGGGCGCGACATCACACCGGAATACTGCACACTGGTATCATAAGGTTCATTACTTTCGATACGATCAGCGAAATCTGCTACCAGATTATTGCCTGCGCTAAGCAAGGATGACTGATATCCCTTTGGCTGCCATGTGAATAACTCTTGCTGTCTGGTATAGGGCGCTTTTTCTGTGACGTACAATAAATCCCAGTCGCCAGGAGGTGCATCCTCATCACGGACAAAGTCCCCCACGCCAAAAGTGTTTGTTCCTAAACTCCAGTACCGATCTTTCTGACCCAGTGCGAGACTTTTTACGGTTAAATTCTTCCCTGTCAGGATCAAATCCTTTCCCGCTTTTATACTGGATTGATCGTTCCATAGTGAAATCGCATTGATATATGCGTTGTTACCTGAACTAATCACTCCCGGACCCTGAGATTTCACAATCACATATTCTTCGCGGCCCACATTAACCTTATCGCCTTTCGAAAGATTTATTTCGCCGAACCAGCTTCCCAGCTCGGGAATTTGCAACTCAGGCTCCAGCCTCACTACAGCATCCACCCCCTGTCGTGTACCGTAATAACTCCCGACGAAAGATTTATTAAATGCTTTGGAGTTGCCTGAAATTGTTTTCCAGCCCGTACTGACCTCATTTCGCACATTATCGAGCCTGTCGGTGCGTATCACCAAATCACCGGTATTGGTCTGAATACGTGCAGAACGGTTCTCCACCAGGGTCGCTTTATTACCCTGCGCATCCTTCTGTATCCACAGATTGTTGTTACTGTGCAGGGCCGCGCCCTCGCCGGTGTTACGCACCGTGGAGGCAAACACCCGCATATCCCCGTGGGCGGTGGTATTGCTGCGGTTATCCACGGTGGTGGCCGCCAGCGTCATATCGCGCTCTGCCCGTACGCTGCTGCCGGCGGGCGTGACGATCTCCCGGCCGCTGACGTTCAGGTCTGTCTGTGCTTTAACATTGCTGAGGGTGATTTTCCCGGCCGTCGTCAGGGAAATATCCCGCTGGGTTGAGGTAACGCTATTCAGGTTGACCCCGACGCCGTCCTCAGTGGCGACAAGGCGGATTTTTCCGGCGTACATGCCGCCCAGCGCCTTCGTATCGACAGCAAGCTGAGGCTTTGCGCCCTCGCCGGTAATGGGTTTTACCGTGCCATCCTTAAAGCTGACCTGGTTCGCCCCCTGGGTCAGGGTCAACGTTTTTGCGTTAATTTTTCCATTCAGCTCGGTTGCCCGGCTGATAATATCAACATACTCCGCGCTGTTTCCGTCAAGGCCGTTGCTGCCGATAATCACCGAGCCTTTCTTAACGGCTAATGCATCCAGCGCCCCTTGTTTATCAAACTGCGGCTTGCCGGTGGTCAGGGTCACCGAAGGCGTATTGATAAACCCGCATCCGTCACAGGTGATACCGTTCGGGTTGGCTATCATTACGCCAGCTTTATTACCAAACACTTCCAGCTTACCTTTTAACTCTGAGCGATTGCCGCTGGTCACCTCGTTGATAATGAGTTCAGCCGGTTTGCCTTTTAATCTGCTGTTACCGTTGTCAATGGTGACGCCCAGCTGGGTTTTTCCGCCCTGCGTCGCGTTATTTAACACGGCACCGGGGGCCCCCACGTTGAAATCCTGATAGGTGTTATGTGAAATGCCGGCACCGTTTGGCGTGGCGATATTCACCACCGGTACGTTACCGGGCTTGATGACAACCTGAGTATTCCCGTTAGCTGCAACGATGCCGGCGGCAATCGCGGGATGTAAAGGCTGAACGGCGGTAAGGTAGATCAACAGCCAGCTGGCGCCCCTGGCCAGCGGATGGGCAAGCTTATCCATATCTGAACATCCTTTTATTATGGAGCCAAAGGGCCCCTGCTGTGTGCCGGCAGTTAAAGTGAGACGGTGGCCTGCCAGTAAACCACCTGTTTATCCGGGTTAAGTCGGTCGGGATACGATAGCGGCATGGCAACGGTCAAAGACTGGCTGAACCAGCGGCCCGCCAGCTCCAGTCCGAGAGAGGTCCCCGCCAGCGAGCCGCCATCGGTTATCCCTTTCTGGCTCACCACATGCCCGGCATCCAGCGCGCCCGTGGCCGACAACGTTCCCACACCGGGAATGGTCATCCATTGCCATGTCAGTTCATTGCGCCAGTAGCCGCCGCGGTTGCCGCTGAGATACTGTTCTTTAAATCCTCTGACCGAGTACTGCCCGCCAACGGACAGCTGCTCGCTGGCGTAAAGGCGATCGGGCGTGGTTTGTCCGTATGCGGACGTCAGCCAGTACAAAGAGGGCGTGAGGGGATAAAACCAGCTGGCGCTCAGGCTAAAGCGGCGGAATTCACTGCGCGGTAGCTCAGGATGAGCGGGGTCGTTGCGGGTGGCCCCGGCGAGGCTCAGGCCATGTGAAAGCGATGGGCCGACCGTCAGGTAGCCATTACCGAGAGTACGACTGTAGCTGAGCCCGGCTATTACGCTGGTCAGCGTTGGACTGCTGACACCGAGACGTACGTCTCCCAGGCGATTCTCGGTTTCCCGGCGAGAAAAGGCCATATCCGCCGCCATCCGCTGTTTCCCGTCACGCCATAGCGTTCGGCTAACCGCCAGACGCTGAGTCCGGACGGTCCCGTCGTACCGCCAGCGAGAGCCCGAATCGCCAACCGATAACGTTTGATAAAAATCGGACCAGCCGTATTGCGCGCTGAACAGCCAGTATCCGTAAGGTACTGTGACTCCGGCCTGAAGGTTACGACTGCGGCGGTCATGATGAAACTCGCTGTCCCTGCCTGCGGATAGCATCCATTGATCCGCCAGGCTGAGCGGATTATCTACGGTCAGTTGGGCATTCATCTGTCTGCTGCCGGTACTTTTTTGCCCGCTATTATCAGCCCCTAAGCTCAGGCTCACCGGTAAATGATGATCAGTCGCGATCAGCGCTACCCGGGAAAACCCCTCTCTGCTCCCGGGAAGAATATCTATGGTCAGGGCCCTGGAGTGCAGGCGATTAAGCTGGTCAAGTCCCTGCTCAAGGTCCCGCAGATTCAGAATCTGACCTTCGGCCTGCGGAAAAGCCATCCTGAGGTCAGTATCGTAGTTGCCATCAAGAGTGATGGTTTCCACTCTTCCTTCCGTGACCTCAATCAGCAGGAGGCCCCCTGAAATATCCTGTTCCGGTAGCCAGGCACGGGAGGTAATGAAACCACGGGAGAGATAGGCCTGGGTGATATCGCGAACGCGTAGCTGGATTTCCTGCAGGGTCATACACCCTTTGGCCGGCACCCTCACCAACGCCCTCTTCGTATGATGAGGCAGGACCGTACTTCCGTGCAGCTGGATTTGCCTGACCGTAAAGCATGGCCCTTCGTCAGGCAACTGACGACTGGCGGGGGCGGGCAGGATGGGTGTGCTATTTCGTAAGGCCTCCCGCTGTTGCTCCGTGCGGTCCAGCAAAGCCTTTTGCTATTGCTCAATGGCGTTCTGATCAGCGGGGCTCAAGGGGGCCGCTGAGAGCGCCAGCGGTATAAGTAGCAGCGCAACCGCAACACAACCGCTGCGCCAGACAGATATTGGCATCGACATCAAAAACTCCTTTTTTTGAAATGTTGCGACATTGAATGTAATATTTTGTAATTAAATGTCCATTAAAAATTCAATATTGCATCTCAGATCGCGCCAGAAAAATCCGAATAGCGCTGGAATATGAGCCATTTGAGCGACATATTAACGTGCGGGATAAGCCCAAAGAGTTGATTCGGGGACAGTTGATAGCGGGATGCGATAAGGGGAAGCGCGGATAGCGCTTGCGCGTGATGCGGGCTACCGTCCGGGGCGTCGCCCCCGGTCAGCGCAGCGCGACCGGGGGCAGCGTTTGTTATTCGTCAGGAGAAACGCGGATGACCACTTTGCCGAAATTCTCTCCCTTCAGCAGGCCAATCAGCGTCTGTGGCGCATTTTCGAGGCCCTCAACGAGCTGCTCGCGGTATTTGATTTTGCCTTCCTGCACCCAGCGCCCCATCTCTTGCTGGAATTCGGCAATGCGATGCCCGTAATCCAGGCCGATGATAAACCCCTGCATACGGATACGTTTCTTCAGCAGCGTCGCCATCAGCAGCGGCAGGCGGTCCGGGCCATCCGGCAGCGAGGTCGCGTTATAGCCGCTGACCAGGCCGCACACCGGTACCCGCGCCGAGGTGTTCAACAGCGGCAGCACTTCATCGAAGACTTTGCCGCCGACGTTTTCGTAATAGATATCAATTCCCTGCGGGCAGGCTTCCAGCAGCTGTACGGCAAAGTCCGGTGCCCGGTGATCGATACAGACATCAAAGCCCAGCGTTTCCACCGCGTAACGGCACTTCTCGCTGCCGCCCGCGATCCCCACCGTCCGGCATCCCTTCAGCTTAGCGATCTGCCCTACCGTGGCGCCCACCGGCCCGGTTGCCGCGGCAACCACCAGCGTTTCCCCGGCTTTCGGCTGGCCAATATCCAGCAGCCCCATATAGGCGGTAAAACCGGGCATCCCAAGCACGCCCAGCGCCCAGGAAGGATGCTGAGGATCCTTGCCCAGCTTCACCAGACCGCTACCGTCGGACAGCTCATAGTCCTGCCAGCCGCCGTGGCCCAGCACCCATTCACCGGGGGTAAAATCAGCATGATTCGACGCCTCAACGCGGCTGACCGTACCCCCCACCATCACCGCGCCAACCGCAACGGGAGGCGAATAGGAGGGGGCATCGCTCATGCGACCGCGCATGTAGGGGTCTAAAGAGAGGAAAACGGTACGTAGCAGCACCTGTCCGGGACCGGGCGTCGGAACCTCTGCCTCTTCCAGACGGAAGTTCTCCCCGGTCGGCTCGCCGTGCGGGCGGGAAGCCAGCAGCCAGCGGCGGTGACGTTGCGGATGAAAAGCCATAGCAAACTCCTCTTTTTAAAGGCCTGTACTGAGGCTAGTCGCAATTCGCGCCCTGTACATTGGCATTATGAGGCAGATTGATTTAATCGCACCACCAGGTAGGTGCATGCAGCGCTGGATTCATTGATAAACCGGCAGTCGTTTGGCGGCCCCAGTTCGAGACAATCTCCGGCCTGCATCACATGACGCGTCGACCCCTCAACAAAGATCAGCTCGCCCTGCTGCAGCCAGATCAGCTGACGCGCCAGCGCATAAGAGGCGGCGGGCATCGGCACATCGCTCCCCGCCGGCAGTTCCACCTGCACCAGATCGATAGGGAGATCGCTACGCGGGGAGACGTGACGCCGCAGATAGTGGCTCTGCGGGTCGCGCCACACCGGCTGCTGCGCAAAGCGCAGCAGCTTGCCCTCCTGCACTTCCGCCCGGGCGATCAGCGTCGACATGCTGATACCAAAGGCGCCGGAAAGCCGCCCCAGCATTGATGCCGTCGGGCTGCTCTCACCGCGCTCGATCTTGTGGATCATGGCGCGTGAGGCCCCCGCCCGTTCCGCCAGTTCGCTGAGCGACCAGCCGCGAGACTCGCGCTCGATGCGAATGCGGGCGCTAATGCGCTGATTGATATTGTCTTCAATAGTATTCATAGCGTAGTACTATAGTGTATGAATCGATCGCCAACAAGGCCGCGTTCGGCGAAGCCCGCTTAGCCGTTCTCACCGCTCCTCCGCCATCCATACTCGCCTCTCGCCGCATCGCCCGCTAAAATTTATCGCTAAAACAGATGACAGCATTGCGTACATTATTGTAATAATACCGTACTACTATAGTGTACAAACATTGAGGCTTACTATGTCCATTCGTTATGCCTGCAAACAAGACTGCGCGGCGATCGCCGAAATCTACAACCACGCGGTGCTGCACACCGCCGCTATCTGGAATGACAAAACCGTCGATACCGATAATCGCATCGCCTGGTTTGAAGCCCGTCGGCTGGCAGGCTTCCCGGTGCTGGTAAGTGAAGAAGACAATGTGGTGACCGGTTACTCTTCGTTCGGGGACTGGCGCTCCTTTGACGGCTTCCGCCACACCGTAGAGCACTCGGTGTATGTGCATCCCGATCATCAGGGCAAAGGTTTGGGCCGCGCCCTGCTGGTTGCGCTGATTAACGAAGCGCGTCGGCTGAACAAGCACGTGATGGTCGCCGGCATCGAAGCGCAGAACCATGCCTCTTTGCATCTGCATGAGACGCTAGGCTTTGTCACTACCGGGCAGATGCCGCAGGTCGGTACCAAATTCGGCCGCTGGCTGAATCTGACCTTTATGCAGCTCCAGCTCGACGATCGTCTCGATCCGGATGCCGGCGCATGAATCAGTCGCTGACGCTCGCCTGTCTGATCGCCGCCGGGGTCGGTCTGGTGGTGCAGAACACGCTGATGGTGCGGATCACCCAGTCCGCCTCCACCATCCTGATTGCGATGCTGCTTAACTCGCTGGTCGGAATCGTGATTTTTGTCACTATCCTGCTGCTGCGCCACGGCGCGGCAGGCTTTCAGGAGCTGGCGGTCAGTATTAAATGGTGGACGTTGATTCCGGGCCTGCTGGGCTCTTTCTTTGTCTTCGCCAGCATCAGCGGCTATCAGAATGTCGGCGCGGCGACGACCATCGCGGTGCTGATTGCCAGCCAGCTGGTCGGCGGGCTGGTGATGGATATTATTCGCGCCCACGGCGTGCCGTGGCGAGCGCTGCTGGGGCCGCTGTGCGGCGCGGTCATGCTGGTGGCAGGCGCCTGGCTGGTAGCCAGGCGCCAGTTTTAGCGCGCAAGATCAAAGAATGGCGCCACCTTTGTTCAACTGCTCGCGACGCGCCTCCTGCTCTTCCTGATGCTGGCGCCCGTGATGCGCAATGGTGGTACGTAAACGCTGCTGCTGGGTAAAGCGCTCGTCGCGACTCAGCTCAGCATCGTCGCTCAGCTCGACCAGCAGCTCGTTCATGTGAGTAATCACCCCCTCGGCAATCGCCGCATCTACGCGGGCAATAACGTCATCCAGATGTGCCATCTGTTCTCCTTTCGGCTTAGTTCAACTTAACCTTCGAAAAATCGCTACCCATCAGGCTCACGCTATAGCCGCTGACATTGCTGCGGGTGGCGTAGAAGGTTTTTCCGCTCGCGAGGGTAATCCACGGCGCCTGCTGATAAAAGATCTCCTGCGCCTGAGCGTACAGTTTGGCGCGCGCCTGTGGGTCGCTTACCTGGATCGCTTTTTTCACCAGCGCATCGTAAGACTTATCGCACCAGCGGGCAACGTTGGAGCCGGTCTTGATGTTATCGCAGCTCAGCAGCGTACCGGCAAAGTTGTCCGGATCGCCGTTGTCTGACATCCAGCCAAACAGAGCGCTGTCATGCTCCCCTTTACGCATCCCGGAGAGATATTCCCCCCACTCATAGGTTACGATTTTGGCCTTGATACCCACCTTACTCCAGTCACTCTGAATCATCTCGGCAATACGGCGTGAATTGGGGTTATACGGCCGTTGCACCGGCATCGACCACAGGGTGACCTCAGCACCTTTTTCCAGGCCTGCCTGTTTCAGGAGATCTTTGGCCTTTTGCGGATCGTAGCCGTAATCCGGCAGATCTGACTTATAGCCAGACATATTCGCCGGCAGCGGTGATTTGGCGACAACGCCAGAATCCATAAACACCGCTTTGACAATTGCCTGCTTGTCGGTGGCGTAATTCAGCGCCTGGCGCACCAGCACGTTATCAAACGGCTTTTTCTCAGTGTTAAACGCCAGATAGCCGACATTCAGCGCTTCCACGGAGTGGAGCGCCAGATCTTTGTTGCCATTAATGACGGCGAACTGCACCGGGGATGGCGCCGGGATGATCTGGCACTCGTTGGTCTGCAGCTTCGCCAGACGCGTTTCGACATTCGGGGTGATCGAGAAGATCAGATGTTTTGTTGGCACTTCACCTTCCCAGTAGTGCGGGTTGGCGATATAGCGGATCAGCGAATCGACTTTATATTGCTGAAGCGCGTACGGGCCGGTGCCGATAGGCCAGGTATCAACGTACTCCGGCGTACCTTTCTTCAGCATGGCCTCGCCATACTCTGCCGACAGTATCGAGGCAAAATCCATCCCCCAGTCGGCAAGGAAGGCCGCATTCGGCTCCGTCAGCACGAACTGGACGTGATAATCATCGACCTTTTTCACCTCTTTAATCAGTTGATCCAGCCCGACATCATGAAAATACTCATAGTTACCCTGCGATACGTTGTGATACGGATGGTGCGCATCCTGCTGACGCAGCACCGAGAAAATAACGTCATCGGCGTTAAAATCGCGGGTCGGTTTAAAATATTTATTGCTGTTGAACTGCACCCCTTTACGCAGGGTAAAGGTCCAGGTTTTTCCATCCGGGGAGACGGTCCACCCGGTGGCCAGCGACGGAACCGGCGTGTTTTTTACCGGGTCAAAGGTAATCAGACGGTTATAGAGGACCTGCGAGCTGGCGACAAACGAGGGGCCGGAGCTGGCAATCTGCGGGTTAAAGGATTCCGGCGAGGCTTCAGAACAATAAACCAGCGTATCGCTGTTTGCCGCCCACGCGGCGCCGGCCGGCAGTAATGTACTGAGTGCCAGCGCAATCAGCGTTTTCCCTGTAGACATGGTTATAAACCTTATGAATTTGTTATATGTACGCTAATAACAGCACAGCATGATGCAGCGGGCAAATAATCAATTGGTATCAGGTTATGCTGAAAGCCCCGTTTTCGGCGATTTATTCCACAACCGCAGGCCAGAAACGCTGAAGTTGTGAACCAGATACAAAACCGGGAAAAAATCGTGCGATAACCGCCCTGCGCTCACCGCGCCGGCCCCCTGCCCGGTACACTCGGAAAACCGCTGCATAATGAGGCTTCCCGATGACGATAAACTGCAACTTATATACCCATGGCCAATGGCACGATGCTGAAGATCGCGCCACCTTCAGCCGCAGCAACCCGCTGAGCGCCCAGACCGCCTCTGTGGCCGCGGCGGCTAACCTCAACGATGCGCGGCGTAGCGTCGAAGCCGCGGCCGCCGCATTCCCCCTCTGGCGCGATACCGCCCCCTGCGAACGGCGTCGGTTACTGCTGGAAGCCGCAGAGCAGATGCGGCTTCGCGAAGCTAAATTTATCGCCGCGATGGCCGCGGAAACCGGCGCAACGGCGCACTGGGCAGGTTTTAACGTCCATCTGGCCGCCGATATTCTGCGTGAGGCCGCCGCACTCACCACTCAGATAGAGGGCCAGGTCATCCCGTCGAATGTGCCGGGGAGTCTGGCAATGGCCGTCCGCCAGGGGGCGGGCGTAGTGCTGGGGATGGCGCCGTGGAATGCGCCGTTGATCCTGGCGACCCGCGCCATTGCCACCCCGCTGGCCTGCGGCAACACGGTGATCCTCAAGGGGGCCGAGCTATCGCCCGCCAGCCAGGCGCTGATTATCGACGCTCTGGCGGCGGCGGGGTTCCCCGCTGGCGTGGTGAACTATCTGACCTGCGATCCTGCGGATGCTCCGGCGCTGGTGGAATCGCTGATTGCCCACCCGGCGGTACGCCGCGTTAATTTTACCGGATCCACGCCGGTGGGTCGCATTATTGCCCGCGCCTGCGGTCAGTACCTTAAACCGGCGGTTCTCGAACTCGGTGGCAAAGCCCCGCTGCTGGTCCTTGATGATGCCGACCTCGAACAGGCCGCGGCGGGTGCGGTGTTCGGCGCTTTTGCCAACGCCGGGCAAATCTGTATGTCGACCGAGCGGATTATCGTCGACGAGGCGATAGCCGACGCCTTTATCGCCCTGCTTAGCCGCCGCGCGGCAACCTTGCCCGTCGGACTGATGGGGCCGGTTGTCGATATGAAAACCGTTGCGCGCTGCAATGCGCTGATTGACGATGCGCTGGCGAAAGGGGCGCGGTTATTAACCGGCGGCAAAGCCAGTTCCACACAGATGGCGGCGACGCTGCTTGACGGCGTCACCCGCCAGATGCGGATATGGCATGAAGAGTCCTTCGGGCCGGTGAAAGCCATTATTCGGGTACATGACGAACAGGAAGCGCTGGCCGTCGCTAACGACAGCGAATATGGACTCTCGTCGGCGGTATACAGTCGCGACAGCGCCCGGGCATGGAACGTGGCGCAGGCTCTGCAAACCGGCATTTGCCACATTAAATGGCCCCACCGTCCACGACGAGGCGCAAATGCCCTTTGGCGGCTGCAAAGCGTCTGGCTACGGGCGCTTCGGCGGGCGCGCAGGCATTGCTGAGTTTACCGAACTGCGCTGGATAACGCTGCAAACCCGCCCGCGCGAACTGCCGTTTTAGCGTGCACGACAGCGGCAGATATGCCATCCGCGGCCGGACCTTAAACGTGCGGAGCGCTACACGCTCGCGGAGATCTCTTCTGATCCAACGCGCGCTGACGATCGCCGGTCAGGCTTCTGCCCCGGGCGGGTCGAGGAATACCGCCACCCTGTCAGCCAGCGCGCCGGGATTTTCCCAGGCCATCGAGTGCCCCGCATCTGGCACCACCAGCAGCGGAATACCTGCGGCTTGCGCCGCGGTTGCCTCCCCGGCCGGAAGGGAGCGGGCGCCGTAAATCAGGACTTTGCGACAGGATAATGCAGCAAAACGCGCAAACCATGAAGGCATGACCCCGGCGACCAGGCTGCTGGCGCCGCGCCATACCGCCCAGGGAGCGCTGTTTTGCAGACACCCGGCCCACGCGGACGTTTCGCCCGCCAGCGTTTGCGCATAGCCGTGAGCGACAAAATCCGCCTCCGCCTGCCCGGCGATGGCCCGACTGTACATTCCGCCCCCGGCATACAGATTGGGTTCCGCCACCAGCAGAGCCAGCACGCGTTCCCCGAGTCGCTCAGCGGCTTCGATGGCGATACTGCCGCCCATGCTGTGCCCATACAGATAGCAGCGCGCAAGCTGCAGATGATCGAGCAGTTCCACAACGACCTGCGCCTGTTCCCGGGTACTGTAGCCAAATGCGCGGGGTTTATCGCTATAGCCGTAACCCGGCAGGTCGATGAGCACGGCCCGCCGTCCGCAAAAGGCGGGATCGGCCACCACTCGCGGATAATCATAGGAGGAAGCGCAGCCCAGTCCGTGAATAAAGACCACCGGTTCGCCGTGCCCGGGGAGATCGAACCAGCGCACGGTGGCGCCGGCCAAAGAAGAATAAAAGCCGTTCATAAGATTACCCGTCAATGGTTACTGTGTTTTTATACAGCCACCTTGCCGCAGTTGCCAACGATTTTATGCCTTCAGAATAAGGAGACTAATAAGGCCGTGGGGAAACTAAACGGCCAGGTTGCCCCGATCAGCAGTGCGGCCAGCAGGCGAATCAAACGGCTTTCTTTGGTTAAAAACCAGCTGATAATTGCGCAGATAAAGCCCATAACTGCGTAAAAAATCAGCATTTTTTGGTATAGGGTCATTCTTATTCCTTCCCTGATAAGCATCATCATGACCTGGACTCTTTACGCATCGGGTGAACGTCAGAGTTCGCTAAATCATATTATGAATAGCGCACTTAATCAGTGGAAAACCTCCAATTCAGCCTTGTCCGATAGCACATCCTTTAACCTCGTACTATACCTGTAGAGGCTTACTCATAAAGGTGGCGTTATGGATGTTTCCAGCAAAACCGTAATTCTGATTAATGTCGGCGCAGCTTTCGCGCTTATCAGCCTGTTATCTGTTCGTTTCGGTTGGTTTTACTGATTTTTTCAGCAATGAAACCTAAAAAAGCAGCCTCTGCGGGCTGCTTTTTTACGCTTTAATCGCGACGGTATTATCTGCGCCTGTCTGAGACAGAGCCTGTTCACGCTGCACGGCAACAGACTTAATATTGTCAGGGTTATATTGCGGCAGAAGATTGATTTTTTCATTGTCCCACTCTGCGGCCACGCAAACGGCCTCACTGGCCCCCTGCTTTACACAACCGCTAATGCGCTGAGCAGGCAAATTGCCGTAGAGGATTGCCGCGGCGCAGGCCACTGACAGGAAAAATGCGATATTTTTCAAAACAAGATCAACGTCAAAGTAACAAATTATGACAAATGTTCGCATGGGCGGCCATATAAAGTCAAATGTCAAACGGCTTGCCCACGGTTATCCGCAGCGGGTGGGCGCTTATTTTAACATTTTATCTACATTTCCCGCGGCTGAATAAAAGAGGCGGCCAGACAAAGTTGCCATAATCGTTATCTGCGACAATACTTATTGCGCTAAGTGAATAAGCGAGCGAGCTTCTTTTTATTACAATTTAAGGGGGTATTTAATTTAATAAAACAAATGAATCTGCGCGGTTTTATGCAGAGAATGCTTTAGCACCGTGAGCCTCAACACTCAATAAACAGAACCTATAAGAAAAACCTTAAAAACCAGTGTAAAACAGATGCCTATAGATAATTAATAATAATGTATGGATAACTTAGTTATTAGCGGAAAATGCGATACTTCTTAAATCTTTGTTCTTCAACAGACAGAGAGAATGCCACTTAAGCCAATGTTTAATATGGAATTTATTATCCCCCGCGCACATTTTCTCGCGGTAACAGGATGCTACCGTCTGCAAATACTATTTGCGTTATCCATCATTAGAATTTACATTCATAATCACAAGTTATGAGTGTTTGATTTTGCTTTTTCTCATTTTATTTTGAGGTGGTATATGTCCGGAATTATCGTGCTTATTGTGGCGCTAATACTGCTGGTGATTGCAGCGTACAATCTTGTTTCTTACATTCGCGAACGCCGCCAGTCCAGTTTGCCGACCAAAAAAACAAAGCGATAGGGTGAAGTGCCGCTGGTCAAAAATTACATTTATTATAGAAAAAATTTATTTGTCATTCTCACTTTGTGCGCCATCCAGCCCCTGTTCCGGGCGAGCATTTCCTCCCGCACTGATTCTCTTCTCTCCCGCTGACCACATCAGTCGAATTTCGGCGACACAAACGGGTGAAAGACAAAAAACCCCTGCAACTGCATGCAGGGGCTCAATAAAGATTGTCAGTTCCCGCCGATCTTGATCATCGTCTCTTCGCCGACCGGTCACTCACTACAGGTGTTTTGCGCGCCCCACCCGGCGCTTATCTCCGGCACTCACTATGGCTTAGCTCTTGAAGGGGTATAAGAATATTCTCATATCATTGCGCTTTTGTTTTAACAATAACTGCTATTGTTACTATTAGCTTGCTAATGTAAGCATGAGGTAACTATCCCGGACGTTAGCAGCATGCCAAAAAACCCAATGTCTAAAACGGATTATTCGACGCCGACCCGCCTGTTCTGTTACAGAATCCTGTGCCATGATTTAACAGGATAATCATTAAAACTCCCTAAGAGTTAATCGCCCAAGGATCCCGGCCTCGCCGCGCCTGTTTGTATCCATCACAAGGAGCCCTGCATAATGCATAGTCACCCCCTGTATGAGCATGTGCCGCTGAATGATTCGCGGCTGTTGCAATTTGCTGAGCAAATCAACCCCTTCTCTAAACCGATCCTTGTCCCGGTTATTGACTCCCCCGGCCCCGCGGGGAATTCATACTGGAATGTGGATGCCGCTATCCAAAAAGTGGGGGGAAAAATGCAGCCTGGTTGGGATGTTAATCTATGGCGCGGCTGCTTTATGGTCGCCACCCATCATGCGGTCCTGCTTGCGAATGATGGGGGGTATTACGATGTCACCAGGCGGCCACCTGTCGCCGGAGCTGCGGGCGTCACGACGTTCATACCTGATGATTCGATCCCGATAGATCTGGATAGAACCCCGGCGATCGCCTCACAGTTCCTGGTCCTGGGCGAAAGCCCGGAAATCACCGGCTATATCCGAACTTACGAAAACCTTAACTTATTTGAAAAGAAAATGAGTGAGGTAATGTATGCGCACGGTTATCGCTGTGAGACCAACAAATCCCTGGCAAAAGGTGTACCGGGGCCCGCGGCGAATCTTGTAAACCTCAATGAAAAAGAGGTGATGGAGATCAGGGATAAGATTGCCGAACTTAGCTGGGTAATGAAAGATAAGATCATAAAATTAAAGAAATACTCTGACACGCTTAATGGCTTAACTCGTCACTAATATCGCCTGGACACTAACCTCTGCGGGCTCATCTCACGCTAAAATCACCAGCCACAGGTGAGCCACGCAGACCATCACGGCGGAGGGCTTCGGTTGAACCGTCACAATCTCCCCCCTCATAAAGAAGGGTAAAAAGGTCGCCTCAGCGACCTTTTTGCTTTTCACATCAGCTTTATTTTCACTTCATAGCCGTCAAGCCCCGTCATCGTCTCATGAGGAATGAACTCGATTTCAGAGACTTCCTGCCCGGTTTTCTTCCTCAATTCTGCCACTTTTTTTGCAATCAGCGCAGAGATATCCTCTTCAGCTTTACGTGTCAGTTCTTCGCTTTTCATTGGTCAACTCTCCTTGAATTCAAGATCTCGTATAGCAATGAAGTGGTTATACTTCATCCAAAAAATAACCATAACCTATTATAAATAATAGACTATCTTGATTGAAGTCGTTTTGAACGTTGATCCCAGCTGACAAAACAGTCGCCAGGCTGGCGATTTACGCCGCCAGAAAGGGCAAAAAACAAACCAGAAAGTCACCCTCCGGGAGAATGCCATGAGGGTCAGGATTACGGCCAGAGAAGAGCATGTCGGCGGCGTATTGATGGCCTCTGGCGTCGTTAACGCGGTGATTGGCATGTCGCTTTGCGGATAATCTCCGGCAGCCATACCGGGCAGCAAACAATGAATGTGTAAGAATGGCCCGCAGTGCCCCAGCGGAAAGTAGCCAACGGGCCCGTTGGCTACTGACCGTTGTTAGTGTTTTACCATCACATGGCGCACCACCGTATAATCTTCCAGACCGTACATCGACATGTCCTTACCGTATCCGGAGAGCTTCTGCCCACCGTGCGGCATCTCGCTGACCAGCATAAAGTGGGTATTGACCCAGGTGCAGCCGTACTGCAAACGGGCGCTCAGACGGTGCGCTCTGCCAACGTCACGGGTCCAGAGCGATGAGGCCAGGCCATACTGCGAGTCATTAGCCCATGCCAGCACCTGATCCTCATCGCTGAACGCCGTCACGCTGACCACCGGACCAAACACTTCGCGCTGGACGATGTCATCCTCCTGTCTGGCCCCTGCCAGCAGCGTCGGCTGATAGAAGTATCCCTTGCCCGGGACCGGACTGCCGCCGGTCACAACCTTGATATGCGCCAGCTCGCGAGCGGCGTCAACGGCGGCGCTGACCCGCGCCAGGTGCGCCTGCGAACTCAGCGGCCCCAGTTCGGTCGCCGGGTCGTCGGGCTGGCCGACCTTGAGACTGGCCACCGCGGCCCCCAGTTTCTCCACCAGCCGATCGTAGATCCCTTGCTGGGCATAGAGTCGACAGGCGGCGGTACAGTCCTGGCCGGCGTTATAAAAACCGAAGGTCCTGACGCCCTCCACAACCGCGTCAATATCGGCATCATCAAAGACAATCACCGGCGCTTTGCCACCCAGTTCCATATGGGTACGTTTAATCGAAGAGGCGGTATGACCGAGAATATGCGCCCCGGTAGCAATCGACCCGGTCAGCGAGACCATGCGCACTTTCGGGTGGCCGGTCAGCGGGTCGCCGACGCTTTTCCCGCGGCCAAACAGGACATTCAGCACCCCGGCCGGGAAGATATCTTTTGCCAGTTCTGCCAGCGTCAGCGCGGTCAGCGGGGTGATTTCTGACGGCTTAATCACCACACAGTTGCCTGCGGCCAGCGCCGGCGCCAGTTTCCACGCCGCCATCATCAGCGGGTAGTTCCACGGCGCGATAGAGGCCACCACCCCGACCGGATCGCGGCGGATCATTGAGGTGTGACCTTCCAGATATTCACCCGCCGCCATGCCCGGCAGACAGCGCGCCGCCCCTGCAAAAAAGCGAAACACATCGGCAACCGCCGGCAATTCATCGTTAATAACGCAGTGCAGCGGCTTACCGCAGTTTAGCGACTCCAGTTTCGCCAGCGACTCCGCGTGCCCGGCAATCGTATCGGCCAGCGTGAGCAGACATTCCGCTCGGGTTTTCGGCGTCGTCTGGCTCCAGCTGACAAATGCCCGATCCGCCGCTTCGACGGTGGCGTTGACCTGCGCTTCGCTAGCTTCCGCTATCTCGAGAATGACTTCACCATTGGCAGGATTAAATACCGGCACCCTCTCACCTTCACCCGCCACCAGCTCGCCGTTAATCAAAAGGTTATGTTGCATAGCATGATCCTGTAGATGTGAATTATTTTCCGTTTTCGGCGCTCGCGTCGCCGTCACGGGTTAGCCACCAGGCCCCCAAAATCGGTATCGTCGTCACCAGCATCACCAGCAGCGCAACCACGTTGGTGACCGGCACATCGCGCGGCCGGCCTAGCTGATTCAGCAACCACAGCGGCAGCGTGCGCTCATGCCCGGCGGTAAAGGTGGTGACGATAATTTCATCAAATGATAACGCGAACGCCAGCATTCCTCCCGCCAGCAGAGCCGAACCGAGGTTAGGCAGCACCACGTAGCGAAAGGTCTGCCAGCCCGTGGCGCCTAAATCCATTGACGCTTCCACCAGGCTCCACGACGTCCGGCGAAAGCGGGCGATAACGTTGTTGAACACCACCACCACGCAAAAAGTGGCATGCCCCACCACAATCGTTAACAGACCGGGTTCAAGATTGATGGCCTTGAACGCGGTTAGCAGCGCAAGACCGGTAATAATCCCCGGTAGCGCAATCGGCAACAGCAACAGCAGCGACACCGCGTTCTTACCAAAAAAAGTGCTGCGCCAGAGTGCTCCTGCAGCCAACGTGCCAAGTACTAACGCAATGGCCGTCGACAGCGCGGCAATTTTAAGTGACAACGTCACAGAATCGATAATATCGCTACGCCCCGCCGCCTCGCTGAACCAGCGTAATGTCAGGCCCTGAGGCGGAAAGCTAAAGGCAGCATCCTCGGTATTAAAGGCATACAGGGCGATAATCGCCAGCGGGAAATGGAGGAAGACGACCCCACCCCAGGTGGCGATTTTCAGCAACAGCGGTGCGCGTTCAGAGTGCATCAAACGCTCCCAGACGCTTCACCAGCGCCAGATAAAGGGCAATCAGGACAATCGGTACCAGGGTAAACGCGGCCGCCATCGGCATATTGCCGATCGCCCCCTGCTGGGAATAGACCATGTTGCCGATAAAGAAGCCGGGCGGCCCCACCAGCTGCGGGACGATAAAATCCCCCAGCGTCAGGGAGAAAGTAAAAATCGACCCGGCGGCAATCCCCGGGATCGCCAGCGGTAAAACCACATAGCGGAACGTCTGCCGCGGGCGGGCGCCGAGATCGGCCGACGCCTGCAGCAACGAGGGGGGTAAACGTTCCAGCGCCGCCTGAACCGGCAGAATCATAAACGGCAGCCAGATATAAACGAACACCAGGAAGCGGCCCAGTCCGGAAGTCGACAGCGTATTTCCCCCCACCGCCGGGATGGTCAGCAGCAGGTTTAGCCCCCCTTCCAGCCCCAGATGGCCGAGAAACCACTGCGCCACGCCATCTTTCGCCAGCAGCAACGTCCAGGCATAGGCTTTAACGATATAGCTCGCCCACATCGGCAGCATCACGGCGATGTAAAAAAACGCTTTCATTTTGCCGCGGGTATAGCGCGCCATATACCACGCCATCGGCAGCGCCAGCACCGCGCTGGCGAGCGTCACCGCCAGCGCCATGACCAGCGTGCGGATGATGATGTCGTAGTTTGCCGGGTTAAATAACGCTTTCAGGTTAGCCAGCGTCAGGTCATGGGTCACCGACATGGTGAAGTCATCAAAGGTATAGAAGCTTTGCCATAACAGGGTGAGCAGCGACCCCAGATAGACAATGCCAAACCACATCAGCGGCCCAAGCAGCAATAAGAACAGGCCCAGCGACGGCCTGCGCCAGAACAGCCCGGACAGGCGCCCGGTTGACGCGTGAGGAATGACCATCGTCATCTCAACCTCCGCTATCCAACGGGACCATCGCCGCGCGCGACCATGATGCCAGCACCGTTTGTCCGGCCTGCGGCGCGCTGAACACCGCGCCGTCATCAATATTCGCCTGACTCACCAGCAGCTTATCGCCATCCTTCAGCTTCAGTTCAATGCGCGTCGCCGCCCCCTGGTATTGCACCGCCTGGACAACCCCCTGGACCTGCACTTCGCCGCCGCCGTCCAGGCGAATATGTTCCGGACGCAGTGACCAGACGCCCGGCATCCCGCACAGGCGGGCGGCAACTTCGGCAGGAAACACGTTGGCGGTGCCGACAAACCCGGCCACAAAGGCGGTTTTAGGCCGCAGATAGAGATCGTGCGGCGCATCCACCTGCTCAATGCGCCCGTTATTAAACACCGCCACCCGGTCGGACATCGACAGGGCCTCTCCCTGATCGTGAGTGACAAAAATAAAGGTGATACCCAGCGCCTGCTGCAGTTTCTTGAGTTCCAGCTGCATCTGCTCGCGCAGCTTTAAATCCAGCGCGCCAAGCGGTTCATCCAGCAGCAGTACCCGCGGCTCGTTCACCAGCGCCCGGGCAATCGCCACCCGCTGCCGCTGGCCGCCGGAGAGCTGCGACGGCTTACGGGTATGGACAAACCCGAGCGCCACTTTTTCCAGCGCCGCCTGGGCGCGGTTATGACGCTCTTTCTTACCGACACCTTTCACCATCAGCCCGTAGGCGACATTATCGAGGATCGACATATGGGGAAACAGCGCATAGTCCTGAAAGACGGTATTGACATCACGCTGCCACGGCGGCAGCTCGCTGGCCTGTTTACCGAAAATCGAAATCGCCCCGCCGGATAGCTGTTCGAATCCGGCGATAAGCCGCAGGCAGGTGGTTTTGCCGGAGCCGGACGGCCCCAGCATCGAGAAGAATTCACCATCACGGATAGCCATGCTGACGCCATCCACCGCCCGCACGTCAGCGTAAAAACGCGAGACATTATGAAACTCTACCGCGTACGTCATGTTGTGCCTCCGGCCAATCAGCGGCCGCCCATAATCGCGATAAAATCCTGCGTCCAGCGGCTGTAAGGCACGTACTTGCCGCCTTGCGCAATCGGCGTTTTCCAGAACGCTATTTTAGCGAACTCGTTATAACCGTTCGTTTCGCACCCTTTATCGCCCAGCAGCGTACTGGCTTTACAGCCCTGCGGAACCACCGGCAGCGAGCCAAACCACGCGGCGACATCCCCCTGGACCTTCGGCGTCAGCGACCAGTTCATCCATTTGTAGGCGCAGACCGGGTGTCGGGCATCGCTATGCAGCATAGTGGTGTCCGCCCAACCGGTGACCCCTTCTTTCGGGAACACGGTGGCGATCGGCTGCCCTTCGCCTTTTAAGCCGTTGGCCTGATATGGCCAGGCGCTGGAAGCGACAACGCCTTCGTTTTTGAAGTCGCTCATCTGAACGGTGGTGTCATGCCAGTAGCGGTGGATCAGCTCGCGCTGGTCGCGCAGTACCTTCAGCACCGCCTGATACTGCGCTTCGGTCAACTGGTAGGGATCGTCAATCCCCAGCTGCGGCTGGGTGGCTTTGACAAACAGCGCCGCGTCGGCAATATAAATCGGCCCGTCGTAGGCCTGCACGCGGCCTTTGTTACTCTTACCATCGGGCAGATCTTGCTTCACAAAGACCACGCTCCAGCTGTCCGGCGGCGTCGGGAAGACTTTGGTGTTGTACATCAGCAGGTTGGGGCCCCACTGGTACGGCGTGCCGTAGACTTTGCCGCCGACGTTAAACCAGGCCCCTTTTTCGACGCGCGGGTCGAGGGTAGACCAGTTGGCGATCAGCGCCGTGTTAATCGGCTGTACCCGTTTACCCATAATTAAACGCAGCGAGGCGTCGCCGGAGGCGGTCACCAGATCGTAACCTCCTTTTGCCATCAGGCTAACCATCTCGTCAGAGGTGGCGGCGGTTTTCACATTAACCTGGCATCCGCTCTCTTTTTCAAACTGAGTGACCCAGTCATAGTTTTTATCCGTCTGGCCACGTTCGATATAGCCAGGCCAGGCGATAATATCGAGTCGCCCTTCGCCTTTATCCAGCGAGGTGGACGGTTCGGCGGCCTGCGCGGTCAGGAAGGCCATCCCCAGCACACACAGGCTGCCACGGGCAATTTTTTTGCTCATCGGGTGTTACTCCTGTCACAATAAAATGAGCGGCAGCCGTGCCGTAAAAATATCTCCCTTAATAACAGTAGTCGGCGCGCTTAGGCCCCTCCGGGATTTTATTCAGGTTGTGACAAGGGGCGCATTCCGCAAAAATCGACGAATGCAGCGCAACAATATGGATTATAGACAAGGAGTTATAGAGCAGCCGCGGCTATGCGAATTTCCTATGGTTACGGCCGGTAAAATAATCACCGGCACGCTTTGAACATCATATTTCGTTATTTTACCGGGCGGTTGACGCGGGTAAAAAATAAGCATCCGTTTACGCCAGCTGCTGGCGAATAAGTTCGCCAAGACGTTTCACCGCCTGCTCTTCTCTTTCTCCCCAGCCCCACGCGGTATTAAAGCGGAAAAACGAAGTCCAGCTGGCGGTGGTGGAGAACATTTTCCCCGGCGCGATGCTGATGTTATCGCGCAATGCGCGGGCGCTTAGCTCCCCGGCATCCGCCCCTTCCGGCAGCTCCAGCCACAAAAAGTAGCCGCTATCGCTATGGTGAATTTTCACTTCTGCCGGCAGATGACGCAGCAGCGCCTGCCAGGCCTGCTGTTTGCGTTCAGCAAGCTGACGCCGCAGGCGGCGAAGATGCGCGTCATAACGCCGGGTAGACAGATAGTCCACCAGCGCCATCTGCATCGGGGAGCTGGTAGAAAGCGTACTCATCAACTGGAGTTGCTGAATGCGCCGGGCATGCTTACCCGCCGCCACCCAACCGATACGAAAACCGGGTACCAGGCATTTAGAAAACGAACTGCAATGCAGGGTCATCTCCTGGCGGTCCCAATATTTGGCCGGCAGCGGTTTTTCACGGCCGAAGTAGAGTTCGCTGTAGACATCATCTTCGATCAGCACCACGTTATAGCGCGCCAGCAGATCGACCAGCCGCGCCTTTTTCTCCGCGCTCAGGGTAAAGCCGAGCGGATTCTGCCCGTTGGTCATCAGCCAGCAGGCTTTCACCGGGTAGTTTTGTAACGCCTGCTCCAGGGCGGCGAGATCAATCCCCTCTTTCACATCCGTCGCCACCGACAGCGCCTTCAGACGTAGCCTTTCCAGCGCCTGTAGCGCGCCGTAAAAACAGGGGTTTTCCACCACCACCCAGTCGCCGGGTTCGGTGACCGCCTGCAGACTGAGGTTTAACGCCTCCAGCGCGCCGGCGGTGATGACGATTTCATCGGGTGAAATATTCATCCCCTGCAGCGCGTAGCGGCGGGCAATGGCATGCCGCAGCTCATCGTTCCCCGGCGGTAAATTCTCAATAACGCTCATCGCGGTGGCGGTTTTGCTCACCTGCGCCAGCGAACGGTTCAGCTGCTGGAGCGGAAACAGCCGCGGGTCGGGAAACGCGGAGGCGAACGGCAGCATCGAAGCCTGGCGGCTGGCCTGCAGAACTTCGAAGATATAGGTATTAATATCCACCGCCTCGTCGCGGGTGACCTGAGCGGGCGGCGCGGGCTGGCGCAGTTTCACCGGTTTTGGCGCCACATAGTAGCCGGACTGCGGGCGAGCAATAATCCGCCCCTGGCTCTCCAGCAGTTGATAAGCATGGCTGACGGTCATAAAGCTCATGCCGCTGCTCACCACCTGTTCGCGCAGCGATGGCAGGCGATCGCCGGGCTGCCAGACGCCAAGCGCTATCTGTTCGGTCAGCTGTAAGGCAAGCTGCTGGTACTTTTTCATCGCGAAATCCGCAGGTTATCCTCTGTCCCTGTAGTATATCAGTTTTGGAAAAACAGGGGTTTATAAAAACTGTTATAGTTGCGATAAGGCGGAACGGATCCGCCCCCCGATGCTGATGGCGAGTTACGCCAAGATGGCGCTGACCCGCCGGACGCAGGTCTGTATTATCGCCAGTATCGTTCTGTTTCACTAACGCGGAGTTCCCATGAGCACACAGCAGTTACAGGTTATCGCCCACTATTATGTCCGTGAAGATGCGGTCGAAAGAGTGGCGAGCGCATTACTCGCCCTGGCCGAAGCCACGCGCCAGGAAGCGGACAACCTCTCCTATGAATTCTTCCAGTCCCGCGAAGCGCCCCGTCACTTCGTGATTCTTGAGCGCTATCGCAGCGCCAACGGGCTCGATATGCACCGGGCGACCCGGCATTTTCAGCATCTCGGCATCGAGGTGATCGCTCCTCTGCTGGAAACAAAACGGGTGGAGAGCTTTTTAGTCCCGGGGTCCGATAACGACAAATAAGGCGGGATGACGCCATCCCGGGATATGGATGCCTTCACGGCCGGCGGTTTCCTTCTCGTTGCCTGACAGGGCGCGCCACGATCTGCCGCGCCGGTTATCGCTGGCCTTTTCATTCCGGCAGTCCCGCAGCGCTTGACCACGCCCTGGCGCCGAAAAAAGCCATAACAGCAGGCAACTGTTATCGCAAAAAATAGCCTTTCTGCCTCTGCAACCCCAAACGGTCGACGCCTAGAATTGCGCTGAATAAATTTTCCTGCGGAGTTCTGCATGTTTGGTCTGGATGCCTTCCACCTGGCGCGAATTCAGTTCGCCTTTACCGTCTCATTTCATATTATCTTTCCCGCCATTACGATTGGCCTGGCCAGCTATCTGGCGGTGCTGGAAGGGCTATGGTTAAAGACCCATAACCCCATCTGGCGCTCGCTGTATCACTTCTGGTGCAAAATTTTCGCCGTTAACTTCGGGATGGGCGTGGTCTCTGGCCTGGTGATGGCCTATCAGTTCGGTACCAACTGGAGCGGTTTTTCTGAGTTTGCCGGCAGTATTACCGGCCCGCTGCTGACCTACGAAGTGCTGACCGCCTTTTTCCTCGAAGCGGGATTCCTCGGGGTGATGCTGTTCGGCTGGAACCGCGTCGGCCCCGGTCTGCACTTCTTCGCCACCTGCATGGTCGCGCTCGGAACGATCGTTTCGACATTCTGGATCCTCGCCTCCAACAGCTGGATGCAAACGCCGCAGGGGTTCGAGGTGGTCAACGGCCAGGTGGTGCCCGTCGACTGGGTCGCCGTGATCTTCAATCCCTCTTTCCCCTATCGTCTGCTGCATATGTCGGTGGCGGCCTTTCTCAGCAGCGCGCTGTTTGTCGGGGCGTCGGCGGCATGGCATCTGCTGCGCGGCACCCACACGCCGGCGATCCGCGCCATGTTTTCGATGGCGCTGTGGATGACCCTGATTGTCGCCCCCATTCAGGCGATGATTGGCGATATGCACGGTCTGAACACCCTCAAACATCAGCCGGCAAAAATCGCCGCCATCGAGGGACATTGGGAAAATCGGCCCGGAGAACCGACGCCGCTGCTGCTGTTCGGCTGGCCGGATATGCAGCAGGAGCGCACCCGCTACGGTCTTGAAATCCCGGCGCTCGGTAGCCTGATCCTCACCCACAGTCTGGATAAGCAGGTCCCCGCACTGAAAGAGTTTGCCCCGCAGGATCGCCCGAACTCGACGATTGTATTCTGGTCGTTTCGCCTGATGGCCGGTCTCGGCATGCTGATGATCCTCCTCGGCGCGCTGGCGCTGTGGTTACGCTACCGCAACCGCCTGTATCAGTCGAAGCCCTTCCTGCGCTTCGCGCTGTGGATGGGGCCGTCCGGGCTTATCGCCATTCTGGCCGGCTGGGTCACCACCGAGGTCGGCCGTCAGCCGTGGGTGGTCTATGGCGTGCAGCGCACTGCCGATGCCGTCTCCGCCCATGGCGACCTGCATATGACCATCAGCCTGCTGACCTTTCTGCTGGTCTACTGCTCGGTATTCGGCGTGGGCTACAGCTATATGCTGCGCCTGATCCGCAAAGGGCCGCAGGACGTTAATCCCCCGCTATCCGGTACCCCGGCACGCCCGCTCTCTGCCGCAACGGAAGGTTTTCAGCATAAGAAGTCCCGCTAATGGGTATCGATTTATCGGTTATCTGGTTCGTGATTATCGTTTTCGCCACCCTGATGTATATCGTGATGGATGGCTTTGATTTAGGGATCGGTATTCTGTTTTGCACCACCCGGGATGCGGAAGATCGTGACGTGATGGTCAACAGCGTTGCGCCGGTCTGGGACGGTAACGAAACCTGGCTGGTGCTGGGTGGCGCCGGGTTATTTGGCGCGTTTCCTTTAGCCTACGCGGTGATTATTGATGCGCTGGCGATCCCGCTGACGCTGATGCTGATCGGCCTGATTTTTCGCGGCGTCGCGTTTGAGTTTCGCTTTCAGGCGACGCCGTCGCATCGCCCGTTCTGGGATCGCGCATTTCTCGGCGGCTCGCTGCTGGCCACGTTTACCCAGGGGATGGTCGTGGGCGCGGTAGTTAACGGCTTTGCGGTCAGCGGCCGCACGTTCAGCGGCGGCGCGTTCGCCTGGCTCACCCCCTTCACCCTGTTCTGCGGTCTGGGGCTGACCATTGCCTATGCGCTGCTGGGGGCGACGTGGCTGGTGATGAAAAGTGAGAACCCGCTGCAGGAAACAATGCGTCGCACCTCCCGGAGATTGCTGCTGGCGCTGCTGGCAACCATCGCCGCTATCAGCCTGTGGACGCCGCTGGCGCAGCCGGCGATCGCCGCCCGCTGGTTCAGCCTGCCGGGCCTCCTTTTCCTGCTGCCGGTTCCGCTGCTGGTCGTCGCGTTCGGGGTCTGGCTGTGGCGTGCTCTGCGTCACCACCAACGTCACGCGCTGCCCTTTATCCTGACCCTGGGTCTGGTATTTCTCGGTTTTAGCGGGTTGGGGATCAGCATCTGGCCGCATATTATCCCGCCGAATATTACGTTGTGGCAGGCCGCCGCGCCGCCGCAGAGTCAAGGCTTTATGCTGGTGGGCGCGCTGCTGATTATTCCGGTGATCCTCGGCTACACCTGCTGGAGCTACTACGTGTTTCGCGGCAAGGTACAACATGGCGAGGGGTATCATTGATGGGTCCGGTATGGCTGAAACGGCTGAAACAGTGGTTATGGCTGGTCGCGTTATGGGGCGGCAGCGTGCTGGCGCTGGCGGCGGTGAGTATGCTCTTTCGCCTGCTGATGACGGCGGCGGGACTAAAAGGGGCATCCTGAGCGGATAAGACAACTCTGATTAGCCAGACCTCCATTGTCTCTCCATTTTTGTTTGCTGAAATCGCGGGGCAGATAAAAATAAAGGACATGACGATGAAAAAAATACTTTTGCTCTCGGCCGCGATGACGTTTGCGCTCTCATCTCTGGCGTTTGCCGCCGATAATCCGCCGCCGCCGAAAAAAGCGGCCGCGGCTCAACAGAGTGCTGGCCACACTCATCGCGCGCCGCAGCACAGCGGCAAACAGCCGTCGATGAAAGGAAAAGTCCCCGCTCATCGCAATAAGCAGCCGGCGAAAAGCGGCCAGCATAAGGACAAACCGTTACCACCCAAAAACTAGCCGTCTAAGCCTCGAACAGCAGCAGCCGTTCGAGGCCGACAGCGATCAGTTGCGCAGCCAGCGGGACGAGGCGGACGCCGATCAGGCGCCTTTGCGCTTCGGCAGGGTCTTCAGCAGCTCATCCGGGCTGACCGAGGCGACAATGCTTCCCGGAAGCGGCATTTTCAAAATATGATTTTTCATCTTGCCGATGACGTGCATTTCGCACGGACGGCAGTCGAATTTCAGCGTCAGCACTTCATCACCGTGAATGAGCTGCATCGGCGTCGCTTTCCAGCTCTTAATCGATCCTTTCGCCTGCTTCGGACACAAATTGAACGCGAAGCGCAGACAGTGCTTGGTGATCATTACCGGCACCTCTCCCTTCTCTTCATGCGCTTCATAAGCGGCATCGATCAGCTTCACGCCATAGCGTTGATAAAACGCGCGCGCCTTATGGTTGTACACGTTGGCGAGGAACGACAGATGCGTTTCAGGGTATACCGGCGGCGGCACAGAAACCGCTTTACGCTGGCCGCGAGGCGCAGCATTCACCCGCGCAGCGTCCAGCAGCTCGACGGTTTCACGGCGCAGCTGGTTCAGCAAACTGTTAGGGACAAACAGCGCGCCGGGCAGATTGATCTGCACATCGCGGGCAAAATAGATCGTCTGCCCCAGTTTCGCCACGCCGTCGCGCAGGTTAGCCAGCGCTTTTTCGCGCTGGGTCGCTTCGGCAAACTCGCCGTCGAGGGTATGAGTGGCGCTGACGCCATCTTCGCAGGTCATCGTCAGCACCAGCTGCTCCTGCCAGCCGCTGAGGGTGAGATCCACCGCGATCCGGCGCTCGCTGGACGTTTTTTGCAGCGCCTGCTGCCAGTTATGGTCAAGGTTACGGTTCAGCACCTGATGCGGGCGCACTTTATGCAGGTCCGCCGGCATCTCATTCGGCCATACGCGATAGCGATTTTCCCCGGTTTTTTCCACCGTATTCGCGCGGAAGCCGACGATTTCACGCTTAATCATCACGTTAAGGCCATCGCCGTTGGTCAGCGCTTCGCTAACTTCGACATCGAGATGGTCTTTGCCCACTTTCAGCACTTCCCCCACCGGCAGGCCGATGAATTTCGGTGAGTCGAAGGCGCCGATGTCGCCTTTGCGCGCATTGACAAAGTAGTCGGTGCTGCCGCGGTGGAAGGTTTTATCGGTGGAGGGGACGAAAAAGTGTTCGGTACGCCCGGCAGACGAACGCATAAGGTCGCCGCGATCTGCGATAATCGCATCGAGCATCTGGCGATAGTGCGCGGTGATGTTCTTGACGTAGCTCATATCTTTGTAGCGGCCTTCAATTTTGAAGGAGCGCACCCCGGCGTCAATCAGCTGGGCCAGGTTTGCCGTCTGGTCATTATCTTTCATCGACAGCAGATGCTTCTCGTACGCCACCACGCGGCCCCGATCGTCTTTTAACGTATACGGTAAACGACAGGCCTGGGAGCAGTCGCCGCGGTTGGCGCTGCGACCGGTCTGCGCGTGGGAGATATTGCACTGCCCGGAATAGGCCACGCACAGCGCGCCGTGAATAAAGAATTCGATCGTCGCGTCGGTATTATCGTAAATCGCTTTAATCTGTTGCAGGTTGAGCTCGCGCGCCAGAACAATCTGGCTAAAACCGACGTCGGAGAGGAATTTTGCCTTCTCCACGCTGCGAATATCGCACTGGGTGCTGGCGTGCAGCTCAATCGGCGGAATATCCAGCTCCATCACCCCCATATCCTGCACGATCAGCGCGTCAACGCCGCTTTCATACAGGTCGGTAATCAGCCGCTGCGCCGGCTCCAGTTCATCATCATGCAGAATCGTGTTCAGCGTCACAAAGATTTTCGCCCCGTAGCGATGGGCGAAAGGCACCAGGTCAGCGATATCGCTGAGGCTGTTGCTGGCGTTGTGGCGCGCGCCGAAACCCGGTCCGCCAATATAGACCGCGTCCGCACCGTGTAATATCGCTTCACGGGCAATCCCGGCATCACGGGCAGGGCTAAGAAGTTCAAGATGATGGTTTTGCAGGCGCATACGCTCGTCGTTATCCGTTATAGGGGGTCGAAATGGCGGCTATTGTAGTCAGAAGTGAGCGCAGACGAAAACATTTTCCATCACCCGCGACCGGTGAATTTTCGGTTTCCGGCAAAGCATTGAAGGAAAAGGTATTTCCATCGTAAAACGCCCGAGGTTACAGTCAACACGTATTCCGGATTTTCCTCGTCACGTTGTGAGTGGTTGTCACTGATCATTTGATTGGCCGCAGGTTAACTCCCTGCGGTTTTTTCTTTCGGGTAGTGAATCAGCGAATGAAAATGGGCCGTTTGCGTACCGCTGTTACGATAGGCATGCGCCAGGTCCCCGGCAAAGCGCCTTCCCTCTCCGGCGGTTAAGACCCGCCATTCTCCCTGCAGGCACAAATCCAGCGCCCCGCTTATCACCACCACATGTTCAATCACCCCTTTTTCATGCGGATCAGACTCGCTGAGCGCTCCCGGCGCCAGGGTAATCGAGAAATGGTCGAAGCGTAGCTCCGGGTCCCACGGGAAAATGGGCGTCACCACCATCGCCTGCTGCTGCGGGTCAAAGGCCGACGGCACGGCAGATTCATCGGCGACGATAAATGATGAAAACGCCACGTTCAGACCGGTGGCGATTTTCCACAGCGTCGCCACCGTCGGGCTGGATTCATTCCGCTCGATTTGACCGAGCATGGCTTTCGACACGCCGGTTTCTTCCGCCAGACGCGACAGACTCCAGCCGCGCTGCTGACGCAGCGTTTTCAGGGTTGCCGCGAGATGTTGCGCAATATTCATTCCACCTCCTGATATGCTCAGCGGAAATTATACGCGCATTGATATGATTCTACAGGGAGTTTACTCGCAAAGCGTTTGTGTGGCTCCCGCGAACCACCTCACCCGGCGGCTAAAATGCTGCCAGCCTTGTGCGCTATAACGCACGATGATACATTTCACCGTATGCTATAACGCACAAGAGGTCATTTTATGCGCGCGTTCTCACTTCCGCTGTCGACGCTGTTCGCCGGTTTTATCGCCGTGCTGGTCGGCTATGCCAGCTCTGCCGCCATTATCTGGCAAGCCGCCGCCGCCGCGGGCGCCGATGCGCAGCAAATCGCCGGCTGGATGACGGCGCTGGGGCTGGCAATGGGCGTCAGTACGCTGGCCTTAACGCTATGGCGCAAAGTCCCCGTCCTCACCGCCTGGTCAACCCCCGGCGCGGCGCTGCTGGTCAGCGGATTGCAGGGCGTGACTCTGAGCCAGGCGGTGGGAGTTTTTATCTTTGCCAACGCCTTAATCGTATTGTGCGGGGCGACCGGTCTTTTTGCCCGCCTGATGAAAATCATTCCGCACTCGCTGGCGGCGGCGATGCTGGCGGGGATTTTACTGCGCTTTGGTCTGCAGGCCTTTGCCAGTCTGGAGGGTAATCTCATCCTGTGCGGCGGGATGCTGGCGGCGTGGTTGATCGGCAAAGCCCTGTTTGCGCGCTTTGCGGTGGTTGCCGCGCTGCTGGTCGGCGGGGCCATCGCCGTGTTCTCCGGCGCGGTCGCCGGGGCGCACATCAGCCTCGCTTTTGTCGCCCCGCAATATATCGCGCCGCAGTTTACCCCTTCGCTATTGCTCAGCGTCGGCGTGCCCTTCTTCCTGGTCACCATGGCCTCGCAAAACGCCCCCGGCTTCGCCACGATGCAGGCATCCGGTTATCAGGTGCCCGTCTCAGCGCTGATGATTGCCACCGGCGGCCTGGCGCTGGTTCTGGCGCCCTTTGGCGTCTATTCGATTTGTATTGCCGCAATCACCGCCGCCATCTGCCAAAGCCCGGAGGCCCATCCGGACCCGCAACGACGCTGGCTGGCCGCGGCGGCGGCGGGCGTTTTTTATCTGCTCGCGGGGCTGTTTGGCGGATCGATTACCGCATTGATGTCGGCGCTGCCGACGGCATGGATCCAGATGCTCGCCGGACTGGCGCTGCTCGGCACCCTTGGCGGGAGTCTGTTTCAGGCGCTGAATCATGAAAGTGAACGCGATGCGGCGGGGATAACCTTTCTGGTCACCGCCAGCGGCATCACGTTGCTGGGGGTCGGTTCGGCCTTTTGGGGGCTGGTACTGGGCGGGGTCAGCTTCGCCCTGCTATCCGCGCTGCGCCGCGCGTAGCTGTGACGGGGTCAGGCCGGTGGCGCTTTTCACCCGGTGGCTAAAGTGGCTGGCGGAACTGAACCCGCAGGCCATCGCGATATCGGTTAGCGACCGCGCGCTGTGGCAGATAAGCTCCCGCGCTTTGACCATCCGCCGCTGCATCACATACTGGTGCGGCGCCATTTTCATCGACTGCCGGAACATCCGCGCAAAGTGATATTCGCTGAGCGCCGCTTCCTGCGCCAGATCGGCAAGGGTGAGCGGCTGATCCAGATTCTCCTCAATCCACGCGATGACGTTACGCAGGACGTGCGGCGCAAGGCCGCCGGTCACCGTCGGTAAACGCCACTGGACACTCGAGTAGTGCTGAATCAGATGGGTCAGCAACAGCGTACTGGCGGAACTGAGGGTCAGCTGATTGGCCTGCTGCTGCCAGTCGTTATCGAGGAGAAACTGGCGATACACGGCGGTAATTTTGTCATCCTGGGAAAAGGTTTGTTCCTGCAGGTTGAACGACGCCGGGCTGCGATCCCAAATCTGCTCCCCGACCCGACGCAGATGGTCGTCGGTGCAGTAGAGATGAACAAAAGAGAGATCGCCTCTGATGTCCCATGTGCTCTCAGCGCCCTTCGGCATCAGGCAAAAACGGTCCGGGCCGCCGCCGTTTTTCCAGCCGGCAGGAGTTTTCTGATAACTTTCGTAGCCATCCGCGACGTACAGACTCAGGGTATGGTGGTCGCTACGCACCGTCACCGTATCGCGATTGTTATACCACGCCGCCAGTTGAATACCGGAGTTGAGCTCCACCGTCTCGCGCAGGACGGCCTTTTGTCGACGTAATGTTTCGAAAGTCCCGTAAGCCATAGCCTTCACATATCAGATTGCGTAAACCTCTAGTCTATGAAGAGTCGACGCCGGATACCAGTTCTCTGCCGCCTGCTGGCAAAAATAAGCGCAAGAATTTGCAAATCCATTCGCCGGGGATGACAGCGCCAACGGCGAAAAACCGCCACACTGCCTCCCTGGTGTGCTTACGGGAGAGATATTTTGAACGCATTACTGTACGGGCTGGTGGTAATTATCTGGGGAACGACGTGGATTGCCATTTTTTTACAGCAGGGGCCGGTCTCCGCGCCGGTTTCCATCTTCTGGCGTTTTGCCGTGGCGAGCGTCACGGTATTGACGATTCTGCGGGTGACCCGCCGTCTGCGCCCGCTGGCGCTGCGCGATCATCTGTTCTGCGTGCTCCAGGGCTGCTGCGTATTCTGTTTTAACTTCTGGTGCTTTTATACCGCCGCGGCGCACATCAATACCGGTCTGGAATCGGTGATCTTTTCCATGGCGGTGCTGTTTAACGCCGTTAATGGCTTTCTTTTCTTCCGCCAGCAGCCGCCGGGACGTTTCTGGCTTGCCGCCGGGCTGGGTCTCGCGGGGATCGTTACGCTGTTCTGGGACGATCTGCTCAGCAACGGTCTGAATGCGTCGCTGCTGTGGGGAATTGGCCTCAGCGCGCTGGGCACCTACGGTTTTTCGCTGGGAAATATGCTCAGTATGCGCCACCAGCGTCGTGGGCTGGAAACGCTGACCACCAACAGCTGGGCGATGCTGTACGGCACGCTGGTGATGGGCGCTATCGCCCTGCTGCGCGGAGATGATTTCACTCCGCAGTGGACGCTGAGCTATATGGGCGCGCTGCTGTACCTGGCCTTGTTCGGCTCGGTTATCGCCTTCGGCGCCTATTTTACCCTGGTCGGGCGGATCGGCGCCGGCAAAGCCGCCTACAGCACGCTGCTGTTTCCGCTGGTGGCCCTGACGATCTCCACCTTTTACGAGGGGTACGTCTGGCATAGCAATGCGGTCATCGGCCTGGCGCTGATTCTGGTGGGGAATCTGGTGATGTTTGCCCGCCTCGAGCAGTGGTTTTTGCGCCGCAGACTGGCTTAGCCCCTGCCTGCTGGCATAAAAAAGCGCCCTCCTGCAGGGCGCCTTTTTCTTTATATTGCTATTGCGAACTTATTTCTGCGTCGGGTCGAATTTCACCGCGTCGATCGCCATATCATCAATAACCTGTTTCAGAGTATCAATGGTCAGCGGCGTATTCTCGTTAGCCAGATCTTTACCCTCGCCTTTACGCACCACTTTGATCACCGGCTTGTTGGTCGCCGGGTCGATCAGCTCACCTTCGAAATAGAGACTGGTATCCATTGTCCGATGGCCGGTCGCCATCTGCGTTCCGGCTACCACTAAGGCGACCGGCACCACTTCATAGAACTGCAACCCCTCTTTGCTGGAATCCACGCCGGTAATCGCGCCACGGAAAATCAGGCTCCGCGGGCCCGGCCTGGCGACCAGCGGTTTACGCTCGGCAATCGCCTGCTTCATCTGTTGGTTGGTATAAGTGAGGATATCGCTCAGCGCTTTTTCCCCGACCTGGGTCGAGGGTTTTGGCACCGGGTAATAGGTAATCGGATGATAGACGACGCTGTCATAGTTTTGCGGCTTGTAATCCGGGGAGATCCAGCGCAGTTCAGGTTTACCCGAAGCCGACGTGGTTTCTTTTAAGTTTGCATAATCTTTTAAGAAACCGGAATATTTTTCCGGTGCCGCAATTTTTGCCGCACAGCCGGTTAAGGCCAACAGCCCGGCGAATGCCGCCACTTTAAAAATGACATGAGTACGCATGAGTAATCCCTGTAGGTGCAGTTGTCGGCGCGATTTATAGCAATGAACAGGCTAAGTGTTGTGACAAAAAGAGTGGAACGCAATGATTTGAAAAAATAAATCCGCCACGGTCGGCGGATTTATCTGGCGGGGTTATTTTATATCGACCTGATAGAAAATATGCTTGCCGAAAGGATCGATTTGGTAGTCCGAAACATCCTTGCGCACCGGTTCAAAAATCGTCGAATGGGCAATCATCACCGCCGGCATCTGATCATGCATCATCTGCTGCGCCTGTTTATAGAGCGCTTCACGTTTTGGCCGATCGGTTATCGATTTCGCTTCGGCGATCAGTTTATCAAACGGCTGATAGCACCACTTCGCCGAGTTGGAACCGCCGTTCGCCGACTGGCAGGTAAATAGCGGGCCAAAGAAGTTATCCGGATCGCCGGTGGCGGTGGTCCAGCCCATCAGCGCCGCCTGGTGCTCGCCATCTTTCACCCGCTTGAGGTATTCACCCCATTCATAGGTCGTGATTTTGGTCTGCACGCCGATTTTCGCCCAGTCCGCCTGAATCATCTCGGCCATTCGTTTAGCGTTCGGGTTATAGGGGCGCTGAACCGGCATCGCCCACAGGTCAATGGTCAGCGGCCCTTCGATCCCCGCCTCCTGCAGCAGCGCCTTCGCTTTTTGCGGATCGTAATCGTAATCTTTCAGCTCGCTATCGGCGCTCCATACCCCTGGCGGCAGCAGGTTTTTCGCCGCGCTGCCGGTGCCGTGAAATACCGCATCAATAATCGCCGGCTTGTTGATCGCCATCGCCAGCGCCTGGCGTACTTTGACATTATCCAGCGGCGGTTTTTGCGTATTAAAGGCTAAGAAACCGGTATTCAGCCCCGCCTTACTCAGCAGATTAATGTCTTTATTCTCTTTCATCCTCGGCAGATCGGCGGGATTCGGGAACGGCATCACCTGGCATTCGTTCTTCTCCAGCTTGGCATAACGCACCGAGGCATCCGGGGTAATGCTAAAGACCAGACGGTCTATTTTCGCTTTGCCCTGCCAGTACTCCGGGAAAGCGGTAAACAGAATGCGGGAATCTTTCTGGTACTGCGCCAGCTTAAACGGGCCGGTGCCAATCGGATCCGAGTCCACGCGCTGCGGCGTCCCGGCTTTCAGCATCGCGTCCGCATACTCCGCCGACAAAATAGAGGCGAAATACCACGCCAGATCGGCAACAAACGGCGCTTCGGCGCGCGCCAGGGTAAAGCGCACCGTATATTCATCAGGTTTATCTATGGCGGTAATTAACTGGCCGAATTCGAGGCTCTCGAAATTAGAGTAGTTACCGCTGGAGACGTTGTGATAAGGATGCTGCGGATCTTTTTGCCGCATGAAGGAGAAAATCACATCATCGGCATTAAAATCGCGGGTGGGCGTGAAATATTTATTACTTTGAAACTTCACCCCTTTGCGTAAATGGAAAGTATAGACTTTGCCATCTTCGCTCACCTCCCAGCTTTCTGCGAGGCTCGGCTGCAGTTCAGTGGTACCCACTTTGAAGTCCACCAGCCGGTTATAGACCGGTACCGCGCTGGCGTCCACGCTGGTGCCGGATGTATAGAGCTGAGGATTGAAGTTCTCCGGCGATCCTTCGGAGCAGTAAACCAGCGTTTTTGCCCCCACGGCGGAACTAACCGTGAGCGCCGTTAATGTCAGAGCAAGCGTGGTGAGTTTGCGTTGCATAACGTTTTCCTTTTTTAATTTGTCAGCTAATGAATAGCTTGTTGTTTTCCTGCCCATACATAACACTAAAGCCAGATTGCAAACACCCTAAAAATCAATAAAGAAGGAATCACTATGTCATCTCCACTCGCCAGTCAATTGACCCAGCGCTTCTTCCGCTATCTCGCCATCAGCAGCCAGAGCGACCCGCGCGCCACCACGCTGCCGACGACGCCGGGGCAACACGAGATGGCCCGCGAGCTTGCCGATGAGCTACGGCGTCTCGGGCTGGACGATATCGTGATCGATGAACATGCCACCGTGACCGCGGTGAAAAAGGGGAATGTCCCCGGCGCGCCGCGCATTGGTTTTATCACCCACATCGATACCGTCGACGTCGGCCTGTCGCCGGATATTCATCCGCAAATTCTGCGCTTTAATGGTGAAGACCTCTGCCTGAATCGCGAAAAGGATATCTGGCTGCGGGTGAGCGAGCACCCGGAAATACTTGCCTATCCGGGGGAAGAGATTATTTTCAGCGACGGCACCAGCGTGCTGGGCGCCGATAATAAGTCGGCGGTTACCGTGGTAATGACGGTACTGGAAAACCTCACGCCGGCGCATCGCCATGGCGACATCGTGGTCGCCTTTGTGCCCGATGAAGAAGTGGGTCTGCGCGGCGCCAAGGCGCTGGATCTCAGCCGTTTTGCCGTCGATTTCGCCTGGACTATCGACTGCTGCGAGCTGGGGGAAATTGTCTATGAGAACTTTAATGCCGCTGCCGCCGAAATTCGCTTTACCGGCGTCACCGCCCATCCGATGTCAGCGAAAGGCGTACTGGTCAACCCGCTGCTGATGGCCGCCGATTACATCAGCCATTTCGATCGGCTGCAAACCCCGGAGCACACCGCCGGGCGCGAAGGCTACGTCTGGTTTAATGGCATTCAGGGGGATCAAAACAGCGCTCTGCTGCAGGCCAGCATTCGCGATTTCGACCGCGAGAGCTTTTTACGCCGCAAACAGCAGATTGGCGACGTCGCAGAAAAAATCGCCGCGCACTATCCAACGGCTAAAGTCGAGTTTACGCTGAGCGACACCTACAGCAATATCAGCAATGCGATTGGCGAAGATCGCCGGGCCATTGACCTGCTGTTTACCGCGATGGAGAGCATCGGGGTTACGCCGAAGCCGACCCCGATGCGCGGCGGCACCGATGGCGCGGCGCTGTCGGCCAAAGGGCTGTTAACGCCGAACTTCTTTACCGGCGCACATAACTTCCACTCAAAATTTGAGTTTCTGCCGCTGCGCGCCTTTGAGGCGTCGTATCGTACCGCCTTCCAGCTCTGCCTGCTGGCGGCGCGTTAAGCCGGTTTTTGCGCCAGCATGGTGGCAAAACGCAGCTTGATGCGGTTGCCGTTAGCGTCGGTGCGGTGCAGCTCGCCCACCTCTTCGTTGTACCTGAGGAACCTCCAGCCGGCGTAATAGCGGCGCAGTTCCTCAGGCTTAAAGGCAAACGGGAAGCCGACGGTGCAAGGATAATCGTCGGTATCCATTGCCGCGACGATCAGGTTGTAGCCGCCGGGCTTTGTACAGCGCTGCATATTGGCGATCAGGCCGGGGATGGTTTGCGCCTCGAGGAACATCAGTACCACCGTCGAGAGAATAAAATCATACTCGCCATCGAAACTCAGCGTATTCAGATCCTTAACCGCGGTCTGTAGCGCCGTCAGCCCCTCCCGATCGCGGATCTCCTGCAGATTCTTAATGCTCATCGCGTTTTTATCCCACGCGGTCACCTCAAAACCGTTCGCCGCAAGATAGAGGCTGTTGCGCCCGTTCCCGCAGCCCAGATCCAGCGCCTTGCCCGGCGGAATCAGCGTCGCGGCATGCACCACCTCAGAGTGGGTGCGGGTCATTCCGTATTTTTCGGTAAAGTAGTTTTCATCACGGATAGTCATGATTAATCCTTATTTTTTAATAATGTGGCCCGATCGACGCGAATCAGCAATTTACCCCGCAGCAGCAGCAGACAAGTATGTACCAGCAGCAGTGCGATAATCAGATTGGTAAAAACAAACAGCGGGATCGACAGAAAATGAAAAAAGCCGTCCGGGTGGCGATGGCCCAGATGCAGCCCGGTACTGGCCAACGCGGAGATGCCGAACGAGAAACTCCAGAACGAGGCGTTAAACGGTTGCCGCAGATACCACGGCATCAGACGTAGCATAAACAGCAGTTGCAATAGCCCGTAACCAAACAGCAGTTTGGCGAAGGTATCCGCCTCTGCGCCGTTGACGCTCAGCCAGGCGCTACAGGCGACCAGCGCCGGCGCCAGTTGAATGCCCAACGACGTGCGTAGACCGAGCGGCAGTTCGCCGTCGCTACGCAAACGTTGCAGAATCACCGGCTCCAGGCTCAGCCATGAGAAGATGCCGGCACCGAGGAAAACCAGCCCGGCATCGTTAAAGCCCAGCGCGCCGCAGGCCATCGCGCTGATGAAATTATTGGCCACCGTCGGTAAATAGAGGCCCGGCGTGGTAGCTTCTGCGGGGTGCCTGCCGCGCCATAAGCCAGCGCTGTGCCAGGCGGAATACGCCAGCTGGAGCGCAACGCCAAGGCTGAACAGCACCAGAGACAGCGGACGAAACCACGGCACAAAGCCGATCGCCACCAGCAGGGTGGTAGCCGGAAACAGGCTGACAAAACTACTGGCCAGCGGATGGCGCATCTCCTGCAGCAGGCTGTGCGGGGAGCGAATCGTCCGCGAGACAAACGCCAGGGTCAACAGCCCCCAGATAACGGTCGCCAGGGCGACCAGCCCGTCGCCAATGCGCTGACTGACCGGCCAGAGCGTGCTGGCATAGCGCCAGGCGAAGCCCATCCCGATGATGCCCAGCACCATGCCGAAATAGCCTGCCGGTAAATTCAGCACCTGCTGAGTTTGCTGCTTTTTGTTCATTTTATTTAATTTTTCAACTTATCTTTAAGTTGCATTTTAAAAGAACCTTCAAACCGCGCTACGGAGATTTTTGCTATGTTTATGTTAACCAAAAGTAAAGAGAAGCCGTGATGAACAAATATCGTCTCAGCGAGCAGGTTCGCCAGATTCACTATGACGAGGACGGGATTAAGCATAGCGTCAATCTGCGCCAGATTGTCGCCCTACGCGATTTCGCCGATGTGTCAGCCGGAAGCGAAGGCGGCTGGCTGGACGATGAAGCGGCGCTCAGCCAGGACGGCGACTGCTGGATTTATGACCCCAACAGCGCGGTGTTTGCCGGCGCGCGGGTGGAAGGTAATGCCCGGCTCACCGGGACCTGTATTGTCAGCCATGGCGCGCTGATAGGCGGCAACGCGTGGCTGGATGACGCCCACATCAGCCATCACGCCGAAATTAGTGACAACGTCACGGTTCAGGACTCTCACGTTCGCGGCTACTGCCGTCTCGCCGACGAGGCGCGTATTCTCCCCCACTGCCTGATCATCGCCGCCAGAGGCCTCACCGCCGACCGCGACAAATATCTGCAGATTTACCATCGGGCGACGGTCAGCGCCTCGCGCATCGTGCATCAGGCGCAGATCTACGGCGATGCGTTTGTCGAGTACGCTTTTGTTGAACACCGGGCGGAAATATTTGACCATGCGCGGCTGGAGGGCAACGAAGAAAACGATGTCTGGGTTTGCGATAATGCCAGGGTGTATGACCAGGCGCGCATCATCGCCGGGCGCGGTGAAGACGCCATACCCACGCTCCGCTACAGCTCGCAGGTAGCGGAGAATGCTATCGTTGAAGGCAACTGTTTGCTCAAGCATCGGGTGATGGTGGGCGGTCATGCCCGGCTGTGCGGCGGCCCGATCCTGCTGGACGACGAGGTGCTGATTCAGGGGCATGCCCGCATCAGCGGAGATGTGGTGATCGAACATCGGGTCGAAATTACCGACGATGCGCATATCGAAGCAACTAACGGCGATGCGATTCATCTGCGCGGCCGCAAAGTGATCAACGGCGCGGAGCATATTACCCGCACGCCGCTGCTGGGCTCGCTGTAGCCGGGCTAAGGCGCAACGCCGCGCGCCGGAGCGCGGAAATATCATGACCCGGCGCTATCGATAATCCGTCCGTAGATATTCTGGTCGTCATACGAGCCGTTCAGATATTCGGCCTGCTTCAGGCACCCTTCGAGCGTAAAACCATTGCGCAGCGCCACCTGATTGCTCTTGTGGTTAGCCACCCGGCACTTGATGACGAACCGGCGCACTTCACCGCTGTGCGCGTAGTGGTGAATAAAGGCCTGCAGCGCCTGCGACAGCAGCCCCTGCCCCTGGTGATGTTCATCGATCCAGTAGCCGATATAAGCGGTCTTATTCAGCGGTTCGATTTGGTTGAACGACAGCACCCCGACCATCTCGTCGCGGAGGAACAGTAAAAACATTTTGGCATAACCACGCTGATGCAGCATGACGTTGCCCTGCACATGGCGACGGGTTTCCTCTTCGCTGCTCACCGCGGCGGGCCAGCTCAGCGCGTTCTGCAGCCAGTGCTTGTTCTTGTCAACCAGCTGGTGTAATTCAGTGACGTAACGTTCATTGACCGCGCGCAGCGTCAGCTGCCCGGTCAACGGGATCTCTTCAATTGCGGGGGACTGTTCTGCGGACATGGCGTCTCTCACTGCGGGTCAACCCATCCACGGCATGGCAGCGTGAATGGGCGACCGTAGGGGTTACTTCATTACCCGGTCATCAACATAGTTGCGTTTGTCGGGAGCCGGCGGGAAATACTGATACAACCAGGTTTCGCTGATCGCATCGCCCTGGCAGCGCAGGAACATGCGCATTTCTACCGGGTCGGTGGCGTCATTGGTCGGATACCAGTCAAACTGAATGCGATAGCCGTCGAACGGTTCGACGTACAGGATTTCAACCTGCTTCGCCTCGCCGTTAGAGAGCGTGATCACCGGCTCGATGCCTTTTGGCGCCGCCACTTTCAGATCGCCGCCGACAAAGTCGATGGCAAAACGCCGCGCCCATTTGTCCGGATAATGTTCGCCCGGCGCCCAGCCCTCCGGGAAACCGCCCATCCCGGTGCGGGTAGCCATCACCCGGGCCAGCGGCGAACGCACCGGCGGCTGCGCGCTCCAGTACAGACGATAGCTGAAGTCCAGCTCATCCCCGGCCTTGATCGCCTTTTCCGGCTGCCAGAAGCAGACGATGTTATCCAGCGTTTCGCCGGTAGTCGGGATTTCCATCAGGCTGACGGCCCCTTTGCCCCACTGGTTACGCGGTTCGACCCACAGGCTTGGGCGCTTGTTATACCAGCCCATAATATCCTGGTAGTGGGAGAAATCGCGGTCCAGCTGCAGCAGGCCAAAGCCGCGCGGGTTTTTATCCTCGAAAGCATTGAACTGCAGCTTTTGCGGGTTATTCAGCGGGCGGCAGATCCACTCGCCGTTACCGCGCCACATGGCGAGACGATCGGAGTCATGGATTTGCGGATGAATGGTGTCGCACATCCGGCGTTCGTTGTTGCCGCAGCTGAACATACTGGTCATCGGCGCAATACCCAGCTGCTTGATATCTTTGCGGGCGTAGATGTGGTTCTCCACATCCATAATCACCTGCGTCTGCTGGCAGTTGATCACAAACTTATAGGCCCCGGTGACGCTCGGGCTGTCGAGCAGCGCATAGACGGTAAAGACCGTCGCGCCCGGTTTGACCGTTTCGAACCAGAATGAGGTGAAGTCCGGAAACTCTTCCGGGGTATCGGTAAAGGTGTCTACCGCCAGGCCGCGGGCGGAGAGCCCGTACTGATAGGTGCTGTCGACCGCGCGGAAGTAGCTGGCGCCGAGGAAGGCGACGATATCGCGACGCGCCAGCTCCGGGGCTTTAAAGGCGCGGAACCCGGCGAAGCCGAGGTCGGTCTGCCCCACCAGCTGTTTGGTGTCGACACCGGCGTCGTTATAGTTAAACAGCTCCGGGCGGAAGTGAATTTCCCGCGCCTGCTGGGTTTGTGTATCCAGCGAGAACATGCGCACCCGGCGGCGAAAGCCCATCCCGACGTGGAAAAACTGAATGTCCAGCTGACGATCGTCGATGTTGTTCCACAGCGAGTGCCCGGCATCGTACTGGATGCTGTTATAAGCCTGCGGGGTCAGATTCGCCAGCGTCGGCGGCAGGTCGCGCGGGGCGCCGCCCCAGGACTGACGCGCGAGATCGTGCGCCATCGATTGCAAAACGGAAAAGTCAAAACGGCGCGTCATTCCATCAGCAATGCCTGAATCTTCGGCAAGCGCGGCGTTAGAGAAAAGTGAAGCGACTCCTGACGTTCCGCATACGGCGGCAACAGCCATGGAAGATTTGAGAAAACGTCTGCGATTCATGCCTGAGAAAGCGTCCTTCTGTTATGCCAATGGATACGCAACGCGACCAACAGATGCGTCGTGAATTTCGCCCACTCTAGACAAAAACGATTGATAATCCAATTGTTGGCGACAGAAAAAGCGCGAAATAATTCTGTCCACCAGACCAGACTGAATTCTCGTTCACAGAGCATTCTCGCCGAAGACCGCCGCTCGCAGTTTCAACAAAACCACGTCGTCGTCCTCGTCGCCCCTGCGCGCGATCGGGTTCGTCATGTCGTCCGACCAAAACTGGCGCATGGCCGGACGCGTTTCTGTTTTAAAGTCTGCCTCACCGCATCTTGTGGGAGGCGAAACAATGAACTGCTGGCCAATCGGCTAAGGATATCGTTTGTGGTAAAGGCTTATACATCCTTGACTCGAAAGAAAAGACGCCTTATGCCGAGAAATGCCGCGTTTACAATTCATCCCGAACAGAGTTGATATTGATCAGCTCAGATAGCGGTTTTCTTTTTTTATAGTGAAATAAACAATCGCCACATCTTATATTTTATTTCCCTATGTGATACATGACGCCATGAATATAACAAAAGCAAATGTAAAAGATCTGCCAAAACTTCTCGACATTCAGAAAGAGGCCTACCTGACTGAAGCGGATACCTATTCTGACTACGCGATCCCTCCATTAACTGAAACCCTTATTGATTTTACCCGAGCGCTGTCCAGGAGCGTTGTGCTCAAGGTCGAACTGGAGGGGGTTCCGGTGGCTTCGGTTCGCGCCACGCTGCAAGGTGACATCTGCGAAATCGGGCGTCTCAGCGTCAGTCCGCACTATCAACACCGAGGTATCGGTCGTTCATTGCTGCTGGCTTGTGAAACCCTTTTTCCCTCATCGCGTTATTGTGAACTGTTTACCGGATCGCGAAGTGAGGCCAATCTGCGATTGTATGAAAGTTTGGGCTATCGTCGTATCAGAACACACGTTCTGTCCCGCAAAGTCACATTGATTTATTTGAGAAAAGCTTTACCGTGAACAAATTAATAATAGAGGCTCGCCCGGATGCACAAATTTTCAGATGGGTTATCGAAAACGAGTCGCCTCCCGGGAAAATCGAACGCTTAACCTGACAATAAATCCGAGAGGAGTGACAACTTCGCAGGAAACCCATCAATCAACAAAAAATCCATTTATTACTTTTCGGTTGACGACAACAGAGGGGAAAACAGTCTCTCCCCTCTGTCAGCAACGTCAGTCCACGCAAAAGAGTCTGCCGGCTTCCCTGCGGTCCGTTGCCTAAAGCCAAACGACGGCGAACGGCTATTATTTGACGCTGACGTCAATACCCGGGAAGTATTTCGCCGCCAGACGGGTAATGGTGCCGTCGGCGCGAACTTTATCGATCGCCGCGTCGAGCTGTTTTTTGCTCGCCTCGTCGCCTTTACGCAGGCCAAAACCGATCCCGCTGCCGAGAATGGTATCGTCAGAGACCGGCTGGCCGATAAAGCCAAAACCTTTGCCCTGCGGCTTGCTGAGGAAACCGGCCTGCCCGGCGGCAGACATCACCAGCGAGGCGTCGATACGGCCGTTCAGCAGATCCGCCCACGCCATGTTCTGGTCCTTGTACGACACCACGGTCACGCCGTGTTTTTCCCAGTGCTCTTTGGCATAGGTTTCCTGAATGGACCCCTGCAATACGCCGATAGTTTTCCCTTGTAACCCTTCCGGCGTCGCCTGCATGCCGCTGTCGGCCTTCCCCACCAGCTGCGAGGGGATGCGATAGATCGGCTGGGTAAAATCGATGCTCTTGCGCCGCTGCTCGGTGATATTCATCGCCGAGTTAATGGCGTCGAACTTTTTCGCCACCAGCCCCGGGATCAGCGCATCGAACGAGGTCTCTACCCAGCTGCATTGCCGCCCGGCGGCCTGGCAAATCGCCTTCCCTAAATCGATATCGAAACCTTCCAGCTCCCCTGCCGTATTACGGCTTTCAAACGGCGGGTACTCCGCTTCCACGCCATAGCGCAGCTCGCTGGTGGCAAACGAAGAGAAGGTGCAAATCATCCCCAAAGCGAGGGTAAGGGCTTTTATTTTCATCCTGTGGCTCCTTAACGCGGCTTAACGTGACACAGTGCCTGCGCACCGGCCCGTAATGTGGCTTCATCTTTAGCAAAAGAGAGGCGAATCAGTTTGTTATCCGTACCATCCGTATAAAACGCCGACAGCGGGATCGTCGCAACGCCGTAGTCGGTAATCAGTCGTTTCACCATTTCGCTGTCGCTTTCATCGCTGAAATGGCTGTAGTCCGCCAGCATGAAGAATGAGCCCGCGCTCGGCAACAGGCGGAACGGCGAGTCGGCCAGCTGCTGCTGGAGGAGATCGCGCTTCTGCTGGTAGAAAGCGGCCAGCGAGAGCCAGGATTGCGGATCGGTCATATGCTCGGCGAAGGCATACTGCATCGGCGTATCGGCGGAAAACATCAGGAACTGATGAACCTTGCAGATCTCGTCCATCAGCGCCGCAGGGGCGACGCAGTACCCTACGCGCCAGCCGGTAACGTGGTAGGTTTTGCCAAACGAGGAGATGATAACGCTGCGTTCAGCCAGCTGAGGATGGGTCGCCATCCCGTGATGTTGCTGGCCGTCAAAGACCACATGTTCGTACACCTCATCCGACAAAATCACGATATCGGTGTTGCGGGTCAGCGCCGCCAGCTGGTTTAAATCTTCAGCGGAAAACACCTGGCCGCTGGGGTTATGCGGCGTATTGACAATAATCATCCGCGTACGCGGGGTGATCGCGGCGCGAACCTCCTGCCAGTTGACGCTGAAGTCAGGCACCGTCAGTTTGATGGCCACCGGCGTGGCCCCCTGCAGACGGACGATCGGCGCGTAGCTGTCGAAAGAGGGTTCGAAGTAGATCACTTCATCGCCGGGATGCACCAGCCCGCCAATGGCCGAGTAGATCCCCTGGCTGGCGCTGGCGGTCACCAGCACTTCGCTGTCGATATCATAGCGGGTGCCGTACAGCGCGGCGATCTTGTCGGCAATCCGCGCTTTCAGCGCCGGCAGGCCGGTCATCGGCGCATACTGGTTATGCCCCGCCTGCATCGCCCGCGTCACTCCCGCCACCAGCCGTTCATCGCAGGCAAAATTCGGCGCGCCCTGAGAAAGGTTGATGGCATTATGCTGAGCGGAGAGCTGGCCGATCACGGTAAAGATGGTGGTGCCGACATCCGGCAATTTGGAACGGGTGGTCACCGGGGAACAGAGACGCATAGTTAATCCTTTCTCATTTTATGTGCATAATCATTCAATCCAAAGCGCTACCCGACGACAACCGAATTGTTGTCATAGTAGCTATGAGCTTTGATCATGCCTTAAGAAAGTAAGCGGCCAGCAGACGCTGGCCGAAGTGGGAAACTACTTGCTGGTTAAGGTGTTATAGCTGGTCATCAGGTTACGGTAGTCCGGTATGTGGTTGGAGAACAGCGTCCCCAGCCCTTCGATGTCATTGCGCCAGTCGCGATGTAGCTCACACGCCGCGCCAAACCACGACATGAGCTGCACCCCGGCCTGCGACATGCGATCCCAGGCGGCATCACGGGTTAGTGGGTTAAAGGTGCCTGACGCATCGGTGATCACAAAGACGTCGAACCCCTCTTCAATGGCCGACAGCGCCGGAAAGGCCACGCAGACCTCGGTGACGACCCCGGCAATAATGAGCTGTTTCTTCCCCGTCGCTTTCACCGCCTTGACGAAATCTTCGTTATCCCAGGCGTTAATATTGCCCGGGCGGGCGATATAAGGCGCATCCGGGAACTGCGCTTTCAGTTCCGGCACCAGCGGACCATTGGGGCCGTTTTCAAAACTGGTGGTTAAGATGGTGGGTAGAGCGAAGTATCTGGCGAGGTCCCCCAGCGCCAGCACGTTGTTCTTGAATTTATCGGGATCGATATCACGAACCAGCGACAACAGCCCGGTCTGATGATCCACCAGTAGCACAGCAGCCTCATTCTTATCGAGACGAACGTAGGGTTTGGCCATGATTGACTCCTCATTTAAACATCAGGTTATTCCGCCGGAATTGTCGTTCCGGCAGAGTTTGTCTTCACATGGCAGATCATAGTGTACTTGCCGGCAGAGGATTAGTCGGTGAAAGTGGAACACAGTGTCCCATTCCCGCAACGAAGCTGGCATACTGCCTATGATCGAAATGCATAGCTGGAGATGAGATGTCGCGAAGCGCCCTGCCTTTTCATGCCGTGGAAACCTTTCTGGTGACCGCCCGGCATCTTAACTTAACCCACGCGGCGCGCGAGCTGTGCCTGACTCAGGGGGCCGTCAGCCGCCAGATTGCGGCGCTGGAGGCGTGGTTCGGCTTTCCGCTGTTTGCCCGCCACGCCCGCGGATTGCATCTTTCGCCGCAGGGTAGCGCGCTGTACCCCGAGCTGCAGTCCGCCTTCGGCCGGCTGGTGACGGTGGCGGAGCAGGCGCGTCAGCAGCAGACCGTGGTGCGCCTGAAAGCGCCAACCTGCGCAATACGCTGGCTGGTCCCGCGGCTGGTAGCCATCGAACAGCGCCATCCGGAGCTGCAAATCGCCCTCACCACCACCACCGAACATAGCGTGAATTTCAAAACGGAACCCTATGATGCGGCGATCGTTTTCGGGACGCATCACAGCGCCGGCGATCTGCTCTTTGAAGAGGCGCTGACGCCGGTCAGCAACGGCGCCATTCCTTGCGATAAGACGCTCAGCGGGGTCACCTTTTTACATCCGACGCGGGATAAGACCGACTGGTCGCTGTGGCTGACGGCATTTTCCCCGAATGCCCCGCTGAGCATGCGTAAAAACCAGCATTTCGACACCATGGATCTGGCGATCACCGCCGCCATGCAGGGGCTGGGCATCGCCATTGCTGACGCAACGCTGGTGGCGGAGGATCTGCGCGCGGGTCGCCTGACCCGGCCTTTTTCCCTCAGCGTGAAGACCGGGGCCAGCTATCGCCTGGTGGTCCGCGGTTCGCAGAGTAAGGCCGACGGCCTGGCGCGCTTTCGCGCGGAGCTGATCAATCCAGCGTCACATGATGGCGCATCACCCGACGAAACAGCGCCAGTCGCGCACGCATAAAGCGGTTTTCCAGCTTAAACCCGGCCCGCTTATGCAGGCCGATGCGCAGCAGCCGATCCCGCCCACGCTGGCTGGCCGGCCAGCGTATCGCGCCCGGGAGTTCGCTACAGCGATGGCCGGCGAGCCGCGCGAAGCTGGTCCAGTAATCGGCCACCTGGGCGGCAAAGGCCTGGTCCTCATCGCTGGCGTAGCCGCGCACCGGATCGGCAAGCGACAGCGTATCGAAGACATAAGGCACCTCATCGCCATGCCACGCGCCGTGCGGATAGGTCTCATCCGCCGCTTGCGGTACATAATCGAACCAGTAGCGCCAGCAGGGTTGCCCCACCCGCTGCTGGGCCAGCATCACCACATAGCCCAGGGTGGTAAAGGCCATATCGCGACACACCTCGCGCCCGAGGTTTTCATCCCCTCTTACCCCGGGATAGAGCAGCTTTATCAGTCCCAGGCCAAAGCGCCGTTCGCGGCGCAGTTTCTGAATCTGCCCGGCGATATCAACGCCAAATATCGCCATCACGCTGGCCTCGTCGCTGTTGGAGCCAATCATCACCGGCAGCGGGTGCTGATGGCCGGCAAAGAACGTCTCCAGCATCGGCTGCGGTAGCACCGCATCACCGGCGATCGGCGCCGGGCCAATCGTCAGCGGCGCGGTAAGCGACCAGAAGGCCTCGGCGGGAATCGCCCGTAGCTGCTCCGCGCTGGCCTCCGGCAGGGAGAAATGTTCCGCCAGCAGGCGCCCCTTCTGCAGCGCTTTTTCACGCGGCAGGTCCGGCAGCGTATAGCCGCTTTGCACGATCGCTTTATGGAACAGCCCGCGCGATTTTGGCGACACCATCAGCGAGAGCACGCTGCGCGCCCCGGCCGATTCGCCAAACAGGGTCACATTGGTGGCATCGCCGCCGAAGGCGTGAATGTTCTCCTGCACCCATTGCAGGGCGGCAATTTGATCGAGCAGAGCAAAATTATACACCCGCTCGCCATCCTCCCCCTCCAGCGCCGGATGGGCGAAAAAACCTAAATGCCCCAGCCGATAATTGACGGTGACCACCACCACCTCCCGCCCGGCCAGCGCTTTGCCGTCGTACGGCGGCAGACTGCCGGCGCCGATGGTAAAGCCGCCGCCGTGCAGCCAGACCATCACCGGCAGCGGCTGAGTACGGGCGGCGGGTGCCCAGACATTGAGATACAGGCAATCTTCCGAGAAGCGGCCGGGATCGCCGCCGCCCAGCTCACGGCAGTACTCAATATCCTGCCAGCTGGCGGCGGAAAAGGCGTCGGCCGGGCGTACGCCCTGCCAGCGCGCGGGGGGGCGCGGCGCGCGCCAGCGGAGTTCGCCGACCGGCGGCGCGGCATAGGGAATCCCGCGCCAGATGTTAATCCCCCGTTCAGCGATACCGGATAGCGTCCCCTGCCGGGTGTTAACCAGCGGAGTCGATGGATTCTGCATGACCTGCTTCCTTTTACGGTCGTCGATAATTCATGTCAGCAGAGTACCGGATTCAAAGCAGACCGCAACGGCGTTTACTGCGCTCCTCCGCCTGTTGATAAAGCGCGAACTCATCCAGCACCGGGCAACCGAGCGCCGCTTCAAAGGCGTCGCGGCTGGCATTGCCGTGGCTGCGGGCCTGAATTTCATTCCCCAGATTAGACTGAAAAATTCCGGCGGCGCTCACCGGCAAAAAGTCTTCATAAATAATCGGTTGCGCGACAAGCCAGCCGCGCTCGATCAACGGCTGCGGATCGTCGCCGGGTCCAAAGGCGTGGCGATGGGCTTCTCCGGCCGGCGTCAGGCGGTAGCGGAACCACGCCAGCCCCTGCTGGCGCAGCAGGAATTCGCTATCCGGGAACTGGCTGAACACCTCCTGAAGATGGCGCTGATGGTTGAGATTGTCTTTGCCGACCCCGGCTTCATTAAGCAGGCGGTCATACAGCGCCCGGCCCTTCGGCGTCAGCGCTATCCCGCGCTGTTCGATCTCGCCAAACCGCGCGCTATGAGTGCCTTTGTGCTCCCCGGCGAACATGACCGGCTCCTCAAGCGCTTTAAAACTGGTCTGGCGCAGCAGTATCGGCACATCGCGGCGCGGCGGTCCTTCAATCAGCGCTTTCGGAACGATGCCGTACTCCGGCATCAACGCCTGAACCCGGTCGATATCCAGAGTGCGCGGCGTCAGGTGGTTGATATGGCAGCCGGGAAAGCAGACCACATCGGCAATCAGCCGGTGTTCGTTGTGCAGCGCATGATAGGTCTCATCGTCTACCGTCGCGTGGCTGTGCCAGCGGAATGTCTCCAGCGCCTCGCGGACAAATTCCCGCGCCTGCGCCGGCGTAAAGCTGCCGCTCTGTTCATAGAGCGCGATCAGCTCGCGGCAGCGGGGAGTAAAGATATCGCGACGGGAGAGGATCTCCGCCGCGCGCTGGCGCAGCTCGACGTTGGCAATCAGCTCAAGACGCAGCAGCGAGGTAAAAATGCGGAACGGGTTGCGCGCCAGCGCCGCATCGTCGACGGGACGAAAGGCGGTGGAATGCACCGGTACCCCGGCCTGCGACAGATCGTAATAGCTGACGGGGAACATCCCCATAATGGCAAACATGCGACGCAAGGTCGCCAGTTCTTCCGCCGTGCCGACGCGGATGGCGCCGTGGCGCTCAACGTTCAGCCGCGACAGTTCGTCGGCATTAGCCAGCTGCTCGTGCAATTTCGGATTATGTTCCAGCACCGCCAGATTAACGTCCGCCACCAGCTCCAGTAACGTCCCGTACTGTGGAACTTCCTGCTGGTACATCGCCGACATGGCCTGCGAAAAGTTTTCCCGAATCTCATCAGCCGTGATGGTGTTCGCCATGATGTCTTACCTCCAGTGAATACTTCCTGGAGTGTAGAAAAGGGCCCGGCTGACGGCGGGAAGAATTTACAAATTGTGATGCGGATAACCTGCCCTTCTCTTTTACAACCCGCGGGACATAACGGTGGGTTATGGAAAACACCCTTTAATTTCACTTTAAATTAACAAGGCATTTACACACACTGTTTCTGGCGATATGACAATAAGATGCCCCTCTACCGATTAAACGGAGCACGTACCCTATGAATGATAAATGGTCACCGCGCGAGGCTATTCATCGCGATTATAACAGCCATCCTCCCGCTTACGCCCCGGGCTATAAAACCAGCGTGCTGCGCTCGCCGCGCAATGCGCTGATCTCGCTACAAAATTCGCTGTCAGAAATTACCGGCCCGGTGTTCAGCCACTACGATCTCGGCCCGCTGGATAATGACCTGATCCTGAATTACGCCAAAGAAGGCCTGCCGATCGGCGAGCGCATTATCGTGCATGGCTATGTGCGCGACGGTTTTGGCCGCCCGATGAAAAACACGCTGGTGGAAGTCTGGCAGGCCAATGCCGGCGGCCGCTATCGGCATAAAAAGGATCAGTATCTGGCCCCTATCGATCCCAATTTTGGCGGCTGCGGCCGGGTGCTGACCGATGACAACGGCTACTACTGTTTTCGCACCATTAAGCCTGGCCCCTACCCGTGGCGTAACCAGGTCAGCGACTGGCGCCCGGCGCATATCCATTTTTCACTCTCCGGGGATGCGTGGGCGCAGCGATTGATTACGCAAATGTATTTCGAAGGCGACCCGCTGATTAAGCAGTGCCCGATCGTCAAAACCATTAATAACGACGACGCCGTACGAACGCTGATTGCCGAACTCGATACCCACGCCGCGGTACCGCTGGATTGTCTGGCCTATCGCTTTGACCTTGTGCTGCGCGGCCATCGCGCCACGCTGTTTGAAAACCGCACTCAGGGGGCCGCCCGATGAAAGAGTATTTAGCCGAAACCGCCTCGCAGACCGCCGGCCCGTACGTGCATATCGGCCTTGCGCCGGACGCCGCGGGTTTTCATATCTTTGAAAAAAACTTCGGCCCGCAGCTTACCACCCCTGATACCGAAGGCGAGCGTATTACTATCGAAGGCCGGGTGATTGACGGCTCCGGCACCCCGGTGCGTGACGTACTGCTGGAGATCTGGCAGGCCAACGCCGCCGGGCGCTACCGCCACCCGGACGACCGCCAGCAGAGCAAAAAGATCGATCCTTCGTTTCGCGGCTGGGGCCGGACCTGCTCCGACTTCGCCAGCGGCATCTGGCGCTTCGCAACTATCAAACCGGGTTCCGTGGTGGGTCGCGACGGTCGCCTCATGGCGCCGCACGTTAACCTGTGGGTAGTCGCGCGTGGGATTAATATCGGTCTGAATACGCGGATGTACTTTGCCGATGAGCAGGAAGCCAACCGCAACGATCCGGTACTGAATCTGATCGAGTGGGAGGTCCGCCGTCAGACCTTAATCGCTGAACGCGAAGTGCGCGGTAATGAAATCGTCTACCGCTTTGATATTCATCTGCAAGGCGATAATGAAACCGTCTTTTTTGATATCTGACGCCTCTCCTGCCCTGATTTCGCCCCGTCCTGAAGCGGGGCGTCTGTTTTACACCACCGTACACAACGAAAGAAGTTGTAATATAACAAGATCAAATGTTAAAAATATTTTGCTATCTGGTTATCAAAATTAAACAACTTCGCTTGTCACTGAGTGCGCTCTGTTTTTAACATCAGCTATGGAAAAAAATGGTCTCTTCAGTCAGCGCATTCGTTTGCGCCATCTACACACTTTCGTGGCCGTCGCTCAACAGGGAACTCTGGGGCGTGCGGCTGAAACACTAAATCTGAGTCAACCCGCGTTATCCAAAACGCTCAATGAGCTGGAGCAGTTGACCGGCACGCGCCTGTTTGAGCGCGGACGCCTGGGCGCCCAGCTGACGCTGGTCGGCGAACAGTTCCTCACCCATGCGGTAAAAGTTCTCGACGCGCTGAACACCGCCGGTCAGGCGCTCAACCGTAAAGAGGGGTTGAGTAACGATGTGGTGCGCATCGGCGCCCTCCCCACCGCCGCATTGGGTATCCTGCCGACGGTTATTGGCCAGTTTCACAAGCAGCAGAAAGATATTACCCTGCAGGTCGCCACCATGAATAACACCATGCTGCTGGCGGGGCTAAAGTCGGGGGAAATTGATATTGGGATCGGGCGGATGTCTGACCCGGAACTGATGAGCGGGCTGAATTACGAACTGCTGTTTCTTGAGTCCCTGAAGCTGGTGGTGCGTCCCGGTCACCCTTTATTACAGGAAACCGTCACCCTCAGCCGGGTGATGGAGTGGCCGGTGGTGGTCTCGCCAAAAGGCACCATTCCGCGCCAGAATGCCGAAACCTTACTGCAAAGCCAGGGGTGTAAAATACCCGCCGGCTGTATCGAGACGCTCTCCGCCTCGCTATCGCGCCAGCTGACCGTGGATTATGACTACATCTGGTTTGTCCCTTCCGGGGCGGTAAAAGACGATCTGCGCCGCGGCCTGCTGACCGCCCTGCCGGTTGCCACTCAGGGCGCCGGCGAACCGATCGGCATCCTGACCCGGGTGGACGCCGCATTCTCTTCCGGCGCGCAGACGTTACTTAGCGCCATCCGCAAATCCATGCCCGCATAATGAACTCTCCGGGCTGACGATCGCGCCGTCATGCCCGGAGGGTTACTGCCGCGATGTTACCGCGGATTAATTTTCGCCGAAGTGGATCACGGTACGGATGGATTTACCTTCGTGCATCAGATCAAACGCTTCGTTGATCTGATCCAGCGGCAGGCGATGGGTGATAAACGGATCGAGGCGAATTTTGCCGGCCATTGCATCTTCAACCATACCCGGCAGCTGGCTGCGACCTTTCACGCCGCCGAACGCCGAACCGCGCCAGACTCGGCCGGTCACCAGCTGGAACGGACGCGTTTTGATCTCCTGGCCCGCGCCGGCAACGCCGATAATTACGCTCTCGCCCCAGCCTTTATGGCAGCACTCCAGCGCCGCGCGCATCACGTTTACGTTGCCGATGCACTCAAAGCTGAAGTCCACGCCGCCATCGGTCAGCTCAACGATGACGTCCTGAACCGGCTTAGCGTAATCCTGCGGATTGATGAAATCGGTCGCGCCCATCTCTTTGGCAAGCGTGAACTTGTCCGGGTTAGTATCGACCGCCAGGATGCGCCCGGCTTTCGCCTGCACCGCGCCCTGGATCACCGCCAGACCAATCCCGCCAAGACCAAAGACCGCCACCGTGTCGCCCTCTTTCACCTTCGCGGTGTTGTGGACCGCGCCAATACCGGTGGTGACGCCGCAGCCCAGCAGGCACACTTTGTCCAGCGGCGCCTGCGGGTTTACCTTCGCCAGCGAAATCTCAGCGCAGACGGTATATTCGCTGAAGGTACTGGTCCCCATGTAGTGATAAATCGGCTCGCCGTTATACGAGAAACGGGTGGTGCCGTCCGGCATCAGACCTTTCCCCTGGGTGGCGCGAACCGCCTGACAAAGGTTGGTTTTGCCGGATTTACAGAATTTACACTCGCGACACTCGGCGGTGTATAGCGGAATAACATGATCGCCCGGCTTGAGGCTGGTCACCCCTTCGCCAACTTCGACCACGATACCGCCGCCTTCATGGCCCAGCACCGCCGGGAATACCCCTTCCGGGTCGTCGCCGGAGAGAGTGAAGGCATCCGTATGGCAGACGCCGGTGTGGGTAATTTTGACCAGCACTTCGCCTTTTTTCGGCGGCGCGACGTCAATCTCAACGATTTTCAGCGGCTGGCCGGGGCCAAACGCGACAGCTGCACGTGATTTCATATCCGTCTCTTCCTTCGTGGTGATTTATTTTAAGTAGGATCGTAGCAGATGACCCACTTCCGCCATTCTCGCCGCGCGCTGATCCGGGGTGGTGTCACCGCTGACCAGCTCGTCCTGGAGATGAATTTCCACCATCTCCCCCATCAGGCCGTTGGCCGCGCCGCGAATCGAGGCAATCTGCTGCAGAATCGACATACAGGACTCGCCGGATTCCAGCGCGCGTTCCAGGGCTTCAACCTGCCCGCGAATACGGCGTACGCGACTCAGCGCGCGTTTTTTGTCTTCAGGTGAATGTGGCATGATGACGCCCTCAATATCATATAGGGGGGTATACTATATTTTATTAGCCGAAGTGGCAAACTGAAACGCCGCTATCCGTCATAGTATAGCGACGAACATTCGGATTCAGGCGAGTTCCCGCGCCATCGCCACCCGGCGTAAATCCGCCTGCGCCAGCCTCGATGGCAGCAGTTTTTCACCCAGCGCGACAAAGCCATGACGGATAACCCACAGCGCAGGCGCTTCATCCCCGACGGCACCTCTGACTTGCATACTTCCCCTTTTCCCCCGGTTCATATCAGATGTAGCACACTCTGCGGAGAAAGAAATAAAAAACCCCGCGATTAAGCGGGGTCTTTACGGTCCGGCAGGCGCTCAGCGCTTGCGCGGCATCATCCGCAGCAGCGTATTATCGTGCCACAGGTAATGGTGCATCAGCGCGGCTAACGCATGCAGACCGACCAGGAAATAGCCGGTATTCGCCAGCAAACCGTGCACGCCTTTCAGCGTATCCACCAGTTCAAAATTACTTTGCGCGGCAAACGGCATGGTCAGGCCAAAAGCGAACCACGGATTGCCGCGGTGATACATCATGACCAGGCCGACCAGCGGCTGGGCGATAAACAGCAGATAGATAGCCAGGTGTCCGAGATGCGCAAAGCCGGTCATCATCGGCGAGGGCTTCGGCACAATCGGCGGCGCCGGGTATTTCAGGCGTACCAGCAGGCGCGCCACCATCAGCAGCAGAATGGAAATCCCGCAGGAAACATGAATCATGTTAATGACCGGTCGGGCGCTGCGAGGAAAAAAACCTCTCAGCTCCATAGTGGCATAGGCACCAACCACCAATAAAAAGACCAGCCAGTGGATACCTATCTGCAGGCCAGTGTATTTATCGCGCATGGGAAAACCCTTAATAAAACAGTGATGTCGACAACATAACGACCTTTGCTGAAAATTTCATTAAGTTTTACGTAGTATTAACAAACCCGGCCCGGATTGCGGTAATGAGTGCAAAAGCAAGCAGTTAGCGAGGGTTATTTCTGGCGAGCGGAGGCATTTACCCACCGTGAGGTCAGAGATCTTCAGCCTGGAGTTATCTCCGGGCGCGATATGCAGAGGTTTCCCGGCCATCGAGGGCCTTCCGCCCCCCGACTACGGGCTGCCAGGCAGGTAAGGCCCGGCGCTCCGGGTTCACTGAGATAACCGCCGGCTATGCGCCCATACAGAGCACCGCGGAGACTATTTCTTCTTATTCAGCATCGCCTTTAAATCGGCAAAGGGATTATAGGTAGCGGCAGCAACATCTTTTTGCGCATCCTCCCCTGCCACCACGGTCGTGCCGTACTGGTCGGCTTCAGTGTACTTCGAGTGCTCGTGGTCATGACAATACAGACACAACAGCTCCCAGTTACTGCCATCTTCCGGGTTATTGGTATGATCATGATCGATGTGATGAACCGTCAATTCGCGTAGGTTCGAATAAACAAACTCTCTCGAACAGCGCCCGCATACCCACGGATAGATTTTTAGTGCTTTCTCACGGTAGCCGCTCTCCAGCCGCGTGTAGTTTTTGGGGATCAGAGCCATTCCGATGTCACCTGCTATAACAAGATAATTTACGCTAGTTCCCCCAATATATCTCATTATGGAACGGAAGGAGACATGAAAGAGGGAGCGAATCAGTAGAGAGTCGCTGCGCGGATGGCCTCTGCGTCCCGATCGCCATCATGCTTCACTGGGCCATCGGGGGATTTAAAACGCCGTCGCAGGTATCGGCATCGCAATGTTGCCAGCGGTTCCGCTGCGGCCCGTTTACTACCCGATTGAATATCTCCCGGCCCCGCCCAGGGAGGCCCGGGAAATATCCTCTGCCTTTGCCAACAATATATTTATCCGGCTGTTCTTCCCGCTTAATATGTTGCGTTCGCCGGCCGCCAGATGACTATTTAGCCGCGACCCTGGGCACATAACAGGAGATAAAAGGTTGCCAGCAGAATTCAGTGTGCTATGGTGAATTCACTGATTACTCATTCATAAAGACCAGACGCCACAATACACAATAGTTATGATCTTATCTAAGCCTGCGCAATCGCCACAATATCTATCAAGCGTTTTCCTCCTGCCATTGCCTCACATCATCACGCACGTTCGCCAATGATTACTCCTGCCGCTTCTCTGGCTCAATAAAATACAAACAACAGGGTTATTTATTATGTCTATTTATAAGACCAGTATTCTCGCAGCCGCTCTGCTTCTCACGCTGCCCGCCGCCTTCGCCGCGGGGCTTCCCGGACAAGGGGTGACCGTGTATCCCTTGCAAAGCACGATTCCTGAAGAGGCTTTCCAGACGGAAATCATCAATAAAGCGCTGGTAAAACTGGGCTATGACGTGCAGCCGACGCAGGAGGTGGATTACAATGTCGCCTATACCGCTATTGCCTCGGGGGATGCGACTTATATGGCGGTGAACTGGCAACCGCTGCAAAAGGATATGTATAATTCGGCCGGCGGAGATAAGAAATTTTATCGCCAGGGCACCTATATCAGCGGCGCGGCCCAGGGGTATCTCATCGATAAGAAAACGGCGGATAAATATCACATCACGGATATTTCCCAGCTTAAAGACCCGAAAATCGCCAAATTATTTGACGTCAACGATGACGGTAAAGCCGATTTAGCCGGATGTAATCCGGGCTGGGTCTGCGGCCAGGTTATTGACACCCAGATTAAGGCCTACGGTTTAGAAAATACCGTAAAACAAAATCAGGGAAACTATTCTGCTATTATCGCCGACACCTTAACGCGCTATAAATCCGGTTTGCCGGTGCTCTATTTTACCTGGACGCCCTACTGGGTCAGCAATGAAATGGTGCCCGGGAAAGATGTTGTCTGGCTTACCGTTCCGTTCTCAGCTAACCCGGGTTCGCTGAAAGAGATGGACACCACCCTGCCTAACGGGAAAAACTACGGCTTTAAGGTCAATAATGAACATGTGGTGGCCAACAAAGCCTGGGCGGAAAAAAATCCGGCGGCGGCAAAACTCTTTGCGATCGTGCAACTGCCGCTGGCCGATGTTAACGCTCAGAACCAGCTGATGCATGAGGGGAAATCCTCTGATGCCGATATTCAGAGCCATGTGAACGGCTGGATTCACGCTCATCAGGCCACCTTCGACCAGTGGATAAAAGAAGCCCTCGCCGCGGCAAAATAGCGCACCCTGCGCTCACCTGTTGGCGCTGCACAAGGCCGACAGGTGGGTCGTCAACCACCCGCCCGACAGATAGCGTACGGCGTAAGCAATAGCCCTTTCGCCTTACGCGCGATTCCCGGCAAATTCATGAATTTTTGTGTGCAGTTTTTCAAACGCTTAGCCAGCCCGGCGCTTTTCCGGGTTGCCGATTCGGGGCGACTGGAGTATGCCTGGAGAGTCTAATACCGCAACCTCACTCACCACCACCCACCGGGAGGCTTTTCATGAGCAAACTTGGGATTAATGGCTTTGGTCGTATCGGACGTCTGGTATTACGCCGTTTGTTGGAGGTTCACAGCCCGCTGGAAGTCGTGGCGATCAACGATCTTACCTCGCCGAAAGTGTTGGCCTATCTGTTAAAACATGATTCTAACTACGGACCTTTCCCATGGAGCGTGGATTTTACCGAGGACGCGCTGATCGTGGACGGGAAAAAAATTACCGTTTATGCCGAGAAAGAGGCCCGGCATATTCCGTGGAAAGCCGTCGGCGCAGAGCTCATCGTCGAATGTACCGGCTTCTACACGTCGACCGAGAAAGCGCAGGCTCACCTCGATGCCGGGGCGAAGAAAGTGCTGATCTCGGCCCCTGCCGGCGAGATGAAAACCATCGTCTATAACGTTAACGACGATACCCTGAGCGCAGATGACACGATTATTTCCGTCGCCTCCTGCACCACCAACTGCCTGGCCCCGATGGCCAAGGTCCTGCACGATGCCTTCGGCATTAAGCTCGGCACCATGACCACGATTCATGCCTACACCGGCACCCAGTCGCTGGTTGACGGGCCGCGGGGGAAAGATTTACGCGCCTCGCGGGCGGCGGCGGAAAACATCATTCCGCATACCACCGGGGCGGCCAGGGCGATCGGTCTGGTGATTCCGGAGCTCAGCGGGAAGCTGAAGGGCCACGCTCAGCGGGTGCCGACCAAAACCGGCTCGGTCACCGAACTGGTTTCCCTCCTCGAGAAAAAAGTCACCGCCGATGAGGTTAACCAGGCAATGAAGAATGCGGCGGCGAACAACGAATCTTTCGGCTACACCGAAGAGGAGATTGTCTCTTCGGATATCATCGGCAGCCATTTCGGTTCCATTTATGACGCCACCCAGCTTGAAGTTGCCGAAGCCGGCGACGTTCAGTTGGTCAAAACCGTGGCCTGGTACGATAACGAATATGGTTTTGTGACGCAGCTGGTGCGCGTCCTGGATAAGTTCGCCCGCTAGCGGCAGCGGCGTAGTCGCCAGCGGATACCCCGGCTACCCGCTGGCGACGCCCACGCCTACGACTGCAGATAGACCACCTGGGTTTGCAGATATTCGTTCAGGCCATGGCGGCCGTCGGCCCCGCCGATACCTGATTTCCGCCAGCCGGCGTGAAAGCCCTGCATCGCTTCAAAGTTCTCACGGTTAATGTAGGTTTCGCCGAATTTCAGCCCCTTTATCGCCTTCATCGCCACGTTCAGATCGCGGGTATAAATAGACGAGGTCAGACCGTAGTCGCTGTCATTAGCCATCGCTAAAGCGTCATCGAGAGTGTCAAATGCCACCACCGGCAGCACCGGTCCGAAGGTTTCCTCATGAACGATATCCATCTCCTGGCGTACATCCAGCAGCAGCGTCGGCGGATAGAAATAGCCGTTCCCCGCCACCGCTTGACCGCCCAGCGCCAGACGCGCCCCCTGCGCCAGCGCCTTCGCCACTTTCTGTTCGACACGTTGCCGCGCCGCGGCGTTAATCAGCGGCCCCATGGCAATATCGTCCCGCGCGGCCGGGTCGCCAAACTGCACCGCTTTTAAGGCCTCGCCAAGACGATTGACGAAACGATCGTAGATCCCTTTTTGCACGTAAACCCGCTCAACGCAGTTACACACCTGCCCGCTGTTAATCACCCGGGAATCCACCACCGCTTTCACCGCCAGTTCGAGGTCGGCATCATCCATCACGATGGCCGGCGCTTTACCGCCCAGCTCGAGGCACACTTTGGTAATATTTTTTGCCGCGGCGGCCATAATTTTCTCACCCGCGCCGACGCTGCCGGTCATGCTGACCATCGCCACTTTCGGGTTGGCCGCCAGCTCCTGGCCCACGGTTTCACCGCGACCGAGCACGAGGTTAAAGACCCCTTTTGGCAAGCCGATATCATCGACAATCTGCGCAAAGGCGACGGCGTTATTGGGGGTAAATTCGCTCGGTTTAATCACGATTGTGTTGCCGGTAATCAGCGCGGGCGCCAGCTTGCGGGCAATCAGAAAGAACGGGAAGTTCCACGGCAAAATCCCGGTGGTCACGCCGAGGGCACGTTTAAACACCAGAATATTTTCCCCCGGACGGTCGCTCTGCACAATCTCCCCTTCATAACGGCGCGCCCATTCCGCCATATAGTCAAGGTAATCGGCGGTAAATGAGACCTCGACCGCCGCCAGCTGCTGAATTTTCCCGCCTTCGGCGACGATCAGCCCGGCAATCTCTTCGGCGCGCTGGCGAATACCGGCGGCAATTTTACGCAGCCATCCCGCCCGCTCAATCGCCGGCAGCGCTTCCCACGCCGGCTGCGCGCGCTCCGCCGCATCGATGGCCCGTCGGGCATCTTCAGCCGTGCCGTCGGGGATACGCGAAATCAGCGCTTCGGTCGCCGGGTTGAGCACGTCAATCCACGCGTCGCCGCGTCCGGCAACAAACTGACCATCAATATACATCGGGTGTTGAACGGGTGCTGTCATGGCCTGCTCCTGTAGATATGTTGTTTTTAACAAGTAACTTATTTGTTAAAAATCTATCGACAAGGAACGTCCGCAGCAGACTGCCCGCCTGATTTTGTGAATCAGGTCATAAAAACAGGCCAGTATCTGGCGCGAATGGCTACATTTCGGCAACAAAAAGTGCCCGTTTACGCAAAACAGGTCACAAACGGGCATTCGTCAGCTCAGGGGACGGGCGTTCAGAGCCTCCGTCAGCAGGCTATCTTCGCGCAGGCGCTCCCCTGCCTCGACAATGTGGGCCGGGATATCCACATGGGCAATAAAGTCTTTTCCACGCGGGCCATAGCCCTGCGGATTATCCTGCAGGCGCGGCAGTTCCCCGAGGATCAGCGACAGATAGCGCCCCACCGGCCACAGCCCGCGATGCTCGCCGCGGAAGGCTAACCCGGCGGCCGTATTGCACAGCAGCGGCGCACAGCCCGGCATGCTGTACCACTGCGGCACGGTTTCCGCGTTCTGCCAGACGCGGGCAAAGGTCGCCATCGTCCGCCGCTGCATGGTCGGGTCCTGAATCACCACCCCGCGACGAGGGGCCAGCCCTTCAGCCATCAGCATTTCGCGGGTAAAGCGCGCATTCTCACCGCAGTTCGTGGAGCGATCTTCAACCACCACCTTTTCCCGCGGAATATGCCAGAACCGATGGGCGATATCGGCAAGGATATGCGCTTCCGGGCGCGCCGCGACCGGGAGCAGACGATAACGCGGGTCGGCGCGTACCGCGTCGTAGAGAAACGACGTCGAGTGGCCGATACCTCCGCTAATCAGCAGTGGCGCCCCGGTATCCGCCGCCAGCCGACAGGCGGCGTCAATGGTCGGGATCACCGCATTACCCGCCAGCACCACGATATCAAGCTGCGGCGGTGGCGCCAGCGCGGTGAAATCATCCTGCGCCAGCCATTGGCCTAAGCGGTTTGCCGCCGCCAGCGTGTCATCCGCCAGGGATGGGAAATGCTCTGTCATGCTCGCTCCTTTGCATAGCGCTTCATCCGTTTAAGGACGTTTCGCTACATGATAAACCGCACAACGCCCCGGCGGGTAATGAAAGGTAACGGGGTCACTTCTTTTGCGCCTGCCGGGGAGACCGGCAGGCAAGATGCCGGCATCACTCAGGCGTTCAGCTTCTGCAGATGAGTTTGCCCTTCTCGCTTCTGCTTTATCTTCCAGAACAGCCACAGCGCGATAAACCACATCGGCGTGGCCATCAGCGCTTTCAGCGTATCCGGGTCAAAGATCATGATAAAAATCGAGAAGGCGAAAAACAGCAGGCTCAGCCAGCTCATCGCCACGCCCGCCGGCATTTTAAACGTCGACTGTTGATGCAGGTCAGGACGCTTATGGCGATAAACCAGGTAGGCCACGAGGATCATCCCCCAGCTGAAGACCACCATAATCGCCGCCAGCGTCGATACGATCGTGAACAGCGTCATCACGTTCGGCACCAGAAACAGCAGCAACGTCCCGCTGAGCATGCAGAAGCAGGAGAACAGCAGGCTGCGTACCGGGATCCGCGTGGTGCGCGACAGGATGCGAAACTGGCCGTGAGCATGCTTTTCCACCGACAGGCCGTACAGCATTCGGGTGCTGGAGTAGACCCCGCTGTTAGCCGACGACATCGCCGAGGTTAACGCGACAAAGTTGATCACCGCCGCGGCCGCTGGCAATCCGGCTTTGGCAAACAGGGTCACGAACGGGCTGGCGTCCGGCGACACCCCCGGCCAGGAGGCGACGGCGATAATCACCACCATCGATAGCAGGTAAAAAATGATAATGCGCAGCGGCAGCGCGTTAATCGCCCTGGGTAAAATCTTCTCGGGGTCGCGGGTTTCGGCGGTCATCGTACCGAGCAGCTCAATGCCGGTAAAAGAGAAGATCGCTATCTGGAAACCGGCGAAGAACCCGGTCACGCCGTGCGGCATAAACACCGCCGGGTCGCTAATGTGGCGCAGCGAGGCTTTAACTCCATCCGGCGACGTCCAGCCGATGGCGATCATCCATCCGCCGGTCAAAATCAACGCGATGATGGTCACCACCTTGATCAACGCAAACCAGAATTCGGCCTCGCCAAACATTTTAACCGACAGTAAATTGAACAGGAACAGAATGCCAAGGGTGGCGAGCGCGGGCATCCAGGCCGACATCGCCGGGAACCAGTACTGCATATAGCTACCGCACACCACCACGTCGGCGATACAGGTCACCACCCAGCTCAGCCAGTAGGTCCAGCCTAAATAAAAACTCGCCTGCGGGCCGAGATAGTCGCCGACAAAATCGGCGAAAGAGCGGTAATCCAGCCGGGTGAGCAGCACCTCGCCCATCGCCCGCATCACCATGTAGGTAAAAAACCCCACCAGCACATAAATCACGAGGATTGAGGTCCCCGCAACGGCGATATTTCTTCCCGCCCCCATAAACAGGCCGGTTCCGATAGCTCCGCCCAGCGCAATCATTTGAATGTGCCGGGCGCCGAGGCCGCGTTTGAGCTGCGACGGGCGCTCCCCGTCGATGGCAGGATTAACCTGCCCCTCGCGTTGATGTTGAGTCATGTCGATTCCTTCAGGCAGGCAAAGAAAGGCATGGCGCGGCAGACTTCAGCAACAAGCCGGCACGTTGTCCGGTCGCTACTCCCGCATTGGGAAATAAGATGTACGGAGCATGGGCAGAAACCACCCACCGTTTATCCGGCTGACGGGCGATTTCATACCCGGCGGGCAGCGCGGTGAAGTTTTCGCTTTGCGGGTCGAGGTTGAGCGTGAAATCGCTGGCACTTTTGACGATGCTCTCCTGCACCACAAAGTGGTGCGCCGGTTCCTTGACCCGTACCGGCAGCGGCGCGTCGGCAATCAGCGCGCGTATGGCGGCGTCGGTGGCGGCAAACAGGCTGAGGTCGTTTTCCCCGAAAGCCATCACTTTACCCAGCTCCAGCGTGGCGCTTTGCGCGGCATACTTTTCACTGGTGTAATGGGTAAAGGTCCCGCCCGGCTCGGTATGGCGCACGATGGCGTCCATACCGCTGGCCTGCAGCAGCGCGTAAAAATCGGCGTGATACTCCCCCTCCCGCGCGGGCAACAGCGCAAACTGCCGGTAGCGTGAGCCGCGAATGGCGGTGTGCAAATCCAGGTGCCTGCGGCTCGCCGCGCCCTGGGCATCTGCGGCGGTAAAGAATTCGGCCACCGCCGTCTCCAGCTCGGCCGCCCGACGGGACTCATTCCCCGGCGCGACGGTAAGGTGCCGTCCGCCAAACAGGCGGTTGAGGTCGTTATGCAGATAGCGGCGGCTGGCGCGAATCGCCGGCAGGTTGCCGAAGACCAGCAGCAGCGCATGGCTGAGCGGCTGTTGCCCCAGACTCAACGACCGCATCAGCTGTAGCAAAATCTCGATCGGTGCGGTTTCGTTGCCATGGATCCCCGCGGAGACGACGGTGGCCCGCTGCCATGGCCGCTGCGGCAGCAGTTGCAGCACGCCATCCGCTAACCAGCGCGCTTCAACGCCGGCGGGAAACGGCCACGCGGCCAGCCGGCAGTGCAGTAAATCATTCACCATCTTGTCCATTGCCGGTCCCTTAACGCTGGAAGTCATATACCGCCCCCAGACGTAAGATCTGCGTCAGCTCATCGAGGGCCTGATAGACCTCATTCAGCAGCTGTGGGTCGCCGAGATCGCGGGCATGCAGACGGTCGCGATAGTGTTTTTCCACCCAGCGGGTGAGCTGCTGATAGCGTTCGTCATTCATCAGGCTATGCGGGTTAACCGCCGCCAGCTCGGCATGATTCAGCACCACGCGCAGACGCAGGCACGCCGGTCCGCCGCCGTTGCGCATGCTCTCGCGTAGATCAAAGACCGCCACTTCGTTAATCGGCGAGGCGCGATCGCTCACCAGCGCGCTCAGATACTGCCAGACGTTACTGCGCTGGCGGCACTCTTCCGGCACCACGATCAGCATTTTGCCATCCGCTTTACTCAGCAGCTGGCTGTTGAACAGATAGGACGCCACGCTGTCATCGAGGCTGACCTGGTCCTGCGGCACTTCCACGCTGGTAAAAGGAATATCCAGCTGCGCGGCTTTTTCGCGCAAGGTCGCCAGCACCGCCTGCTGATGTAAAAAGGCGTGCTGATGGTGAAACAGCACATGGCGGTTGCTGACCGCAATGACGTCGTTATGGAACACGCCGTGGTCAATCGCCGTCGGATCCTGTTGCGCGAAAACGGTATATTCCGGGTTCAACCGGTGCAGACGCGCAATCGCCTGACTGGCTTCCAGCGTCTGGCGGGCCGGGTATTTCCCCGGCGCCACGCCGCCTGCGGCGCGTTTGCCGTAAACGAAAAGCTGTAATCCCTGACGATCGTAGTCGTAGCAAAAACGGTTGTGGTTCGCCGCCCCTTCATCGCCCAGATCGCCATGCTGCGGCAACGCATCGTGGTGAGCAAAATACGCGGCGTCGGCAAACGTGGCGCGCAGAATCGATGCGGTGGTCGGCGCCTCCTGTGAACGGTGTAGTTTGTTGTTCAGGTTGGTGACCGTAAAGTGCAGTTTGCCGTCGGCGCTGTCAGCGGACGGCGACACCGTTGCGGCGTTGGCGGTCCACATCGACGACGCGGAGCTAAACGCAGACAGCAGATGCGGCGCCTCGGCGGCCGCCCGCTGGATCACCTGCGCATCGCTGCCCTGAAAACCCAGACCGCGCAGCGCGCTGATATTCGGCCGCGGCTGCGGCGGCAAAATCCCCTGAATAAAGCCTTTATCGGCCAGGGTTTTCATTTTATACAGCCCCTGTAGCGCCGCTTTCTTCGGGTTGGATAGCCCGTCACGGTTGTTCTGCGAGGCTTCATTTCCGACCGACAGGCCGGCGTAATGGTGCGTCGGCCCGACCAGGCCATCAAAATTCGCTTCAAAACCAGACATAGTGTCCTCACATGATCCGTTATCAGAATGGCAGGCCAGGCGAGGTTGTCGCCGGCAGCGTCAGCGTTTCGCTGACCAGCGAGGCCATCGGCCACGCGCAGTAATCCGCGGCATACCACGCCGAAGCGCGATGGTTACCGGAGGCGCCCACGCCGCCAAAGGGCGCTTTACTGGAAGCGCCGGTCAGCGGTTTGTTCCAGTTGACGATCCCGGCCCGCGCCTCATCGGCAAAGCGCTCGAACAGCGCCGGGTCGGCGGAAATCAGCCCCGCGGCCAGCCCGTAACGGGTGTTATTGGCAATGCGGATCGCCTCATCAAAGGTGTCATAGCGGACAATGGTCAGCAGCGGCCCGAAGTACTCTTCGTCAGGAACCTCAATCCCGGTGACGTCAATAATGCCCGGGGTTAATACCGTTGAATCGGGATCCGGCTGCGTCAGGCGCAACAGCACCCTGCCGCCCAGCCCTTCCAGTTTTTCCTGCGCCGCCAGCATCCCCTGCGCCGCCTGCTGGGAAATAACGCCGCCCATAAACGGCTGGGGTTCGGCGTCCCATTTACCGACGCGGATCCTGGCGCTGGCGGCGACCAGCCGCTGCAGTAAGGCATCGCCCCCGGCGCCGCGCTTGACCACCAGCCGACGTGCGCAGGTGCAGCGCTGCCCGGCGGAGATAAAGGCCGACTGAATAATCACATTGAGCGCCGCATCGCTATCGGCAACGTCGGCGACGATCAGCGCGTTGTTGCCGCCCATCTCCAGCGCCAGCATTTTCTCCGGCTGTCCGCCAAGGTAGCGGTGGAAATGGAAACCGGCGGCGGCGCTGCCGGTAAACAGCACGCCATCGATATCGCGGTTTTCCAGCAGGGCCTGACCGGTCTCTTTACCGCCCTGAATCAGGTTAATCACTCCATCCGGGATCCCGGCCTGCTGCCACAGTTTAACCGTCAGCTCGGCGGTGGCCGGCGTCAGTTCGCTCGGCTTAAACACCACGGTATTGCCGGCAATCAGCGCCGGAATAATGTGCCCGTTCGGCAGGTGGCCCGGGAAGTTATAGGGGCCGAACACCGCCATGACGCCGTGCGGTTTATGGCGAAGCAGCGCCCTGCCATCCGGCATGGCCGTTTCGCGCTGCCCGGTACGCTCGTGATAGGCTTCGATGGAGATCCCCGCTTTGCCTATCATCGCCTGAACTTCGGTGCGGGTTTCCCACAGCGGCTTGCTGGTTTCACGGGAGATCAGCGTTGCCAGCGTCTCTTTCCCGGCCTCCAGCAACGCAGCAAAGCGCTGCACGCAGGCGATACGCTCGGAAACCGGGAGATGAGACCACGAATAAAAAGCGGCACGGGCCGCGGCGCAGGCCGCCTGAACCTCCGCCGCGCCGGCGCTGGACGCCTGCCACAATACCGACCGATCTTCCGGCGCCAGTTTCGTCAACTGAGGCCCTGAGCCCGGTAGCCATTGTCCCGCGATGAACTGCGCATTGATTACCATGATGTCCTTGCCTCCGGATTGAGTGTCACCGCATGAACCCGATCGGTTTCATTCACCTGTAGGGCGTCCAGCGTTAGTTGATTGAGTTCGTTTTGCTCTTCCGGCGCGATCAGCGCCGCACGGAAATGCGCAAACTGGTTATTGGCGACGATCAGCGGCGACGACCGCTGCGCCATCAGCTGTATAGCCGGAATAAACCGGCTTTCGCGAATCGCCCTGATGGCGTCGGTTTCCGCCTCCAGCACCGGACCGGCATCGAAAATGTCGACCGAACCGCGCCAGCTGAAGCCCTCTTTTTCAAGGATCGCGCGGGCCGGGGAGGTATTCGCATGCACCTCGCCAATGACTTCGCGGGCGTTTTTCGGCAGCAGCGATACGTAAATCGGGTATGCCGGCATCAGCTCGGCAATAAAGGTCTTCATTCCGCTCCCGGTCAGACGGTCGGCGTCGGCAAACGGGATGTCGAAGAAGTGGTGGCCCAACGCATCCCAGAAGGGGGAGTTGCCCTGCTCATCGCTGCGCCCGCGCAGTTCGGCGAAAAGATGCGGCGAAAACAGCTCTCTGAAGGCGGCGATAAATAAGAACCGCGCTTTTGACAGCAGCAGGCCATTGCGATTTTTCTGGTACTCCGGGTCGAGGAACAGCGTACACAGTTCGCTGTGTCCGGTATGGTCATAGCTGAGATTCAGCAGTTCCTGATTTTTATAGACCCCCAGCTCTTTCGAGGCGCGCACGGTACGCTGCAGGCGGAAATTATAAAAAGGCTCATCCAGGCCCACGGCGACCTCAATGGCGCTGACGCCCACCACCCGCGCCAGGCGAGTATCTTCAAGAACAAACAGAAAGCCCTGCTGCCCGCGCGGCAGCTTCCCGGCAAAGGTCTCCACGCTACGCTGGATCCGCGCCGCCAGCCGCGCGGGATCGTTAGGTAACGAGGTCATGCCCACCCCCGCCCGCGATGCGAGGCGGATAATATCATCGAGGTCATTTTCCCGAACGGGACGAAATAGCATCATAAACCGTCTCCCGGATCAGCTGGTCAGGCGGGCGACGGCGCGCTCAAGGCGTACGAAAGCTTCCTCAATATCCGCCAGCGGAATATTGAGCGCCGGCGCAAAACGCAGCACGTCAGGCCCGGCAATCAGCGCAATCAGCCCCTCTTCCGCCGCCAGGTTAGTCAGCGTTTTCGCCTTGCCGCGCAGGTGGCTTGCCAGCTCCGCGCCTATCAGTAACCCCATCCCGCGCACCGCGCTGAAGAGATCGTATCTGGCGTTAAGCGCGTTGAGCTTAGCGACGATCAGGTCGTGACGCTGGCTGACGCCGGCCAGCAGGTCGCTATCCAGCTGCGCCAGAACGGCGTTGGCCACCGTTGCCGCCAGCGGGTTGCCGCCGAACGTGGTGCCGTGGGTGCCCGGCTGGAAGACCTGCGCCCACGCCTCTTTCGTCAGCATGGCGCCAATCGGAAAACCGCCGCCGAGACCTTTGGCGCTGGTGAGAATGTCCGGAATGACGTTGTAGTGCTGGTAGGCATACAGCGTGCCGGTACGCCCGGCGCCGGTCTGGACTTCGTCAAAAATCAACGTGGCATCGTGCTGGTCGCAAAGGTCACGCAGCGCCTGCAGGAAGGCCGGATCGGCCGGCATCACGCCGCCTTCGCCAATAATCGGCTCAACGATGACCGCACAGGTTCGCGCCGAAATGGCGGCCTTCAGCGCGGCAATATCGTTATACGGCAGATGGGTAATATCCTGCGGCAGCGGCGCGTAGTCAGCGGAGTATTTCGGCTGACCGCCGACCGTCACGGTAAATAGCGTGCGGCCGTGGAACGAATGGTGAAAGGCGATAATTTCGCTTTTTTCCGCACCAGACTTATCGTGGGCATATTTCCGCGCCAGCTTCAGCGCCGCTTCGTTAGCTTCGGCGCCGGAGTTGCAGAAGAACACCTTATCGGCAAAGGTCGATTCCACCAGGGTTTTAGCCAGCAGCAAAACCGGTTCATTGGTGTAGCCGTTGCCGATGTGCCACAGGTTATCAAGCTGTGACTTCAGCGCCGCGGCCAGCGCCGGGTGGGCATGGCCAAGCGAATTAACGGCAATGCCGCCCGCGAGATCGATATATTCTTTACCCTGTTGATCCCAGACCTTCGAGCCCGCCGCTTTCACCGGAATAAAGGGCGCCGGGGCAAAACAGGGCACCATGTAAGTATTAAAATCTTCACGAGTCATACTGCCTGACATAACAATTCTCCGGAACGATTACTGGCAATAATTCATTTTGCCAGCCATGGATTGGCGAAATTAACCTTCCCCCTGCTCTGTATTACGGACGAACGAGCCCGTTGCGATGACAATAAATTCACCACATTAAAACAAAGCCTTTTTCTGTTCGGGGTTATTTGTTAATTCACAGTTAATACCTTGTGTATTGCGTGCTTTCAATCTGGGCCCTGTTGTACAACAAAGTCAATACGCCAGGCCTCATTTTATTCACTTTTTGAAGATCATCAAGATAATGATAAATATAGAAAATTTATTTTTATATTCACTTAACTGCATAAAATATGCATATTAATGCGCGTTATGACGAGATTTTTCGTGCTTAGTTATGCACTCGAAAAAGCAAATTTCTAACAAAAATGTAAAATTCGCAATGGCCGTCAAATACCGGTTTATAAAATTGGTGATAACATTCATTGCACAGAGTTTACTGCTGTAGCCATTCCACGGTTTCACACGACATAAATAACATTGAGAACAGGACTCTTATGGAAAAGTTATCTTACGCATCTGAAAGTAGTACATCTCCATGGACAACCTACCTGCGCCAGATCGACCGCGTCGCGCCTTATCTGGGCGATCTCGCCTACTGGGTGGAAACTCTTCGCCACCCGAAACGCGCGCTGATCGTTGACATTCCGGTGCAGATGGATGATGGCACCATCCGTCACTTCGAAGGCTATCGCGTACAGCACAATCTTTCGCGTGGACCGGGTAAAGGTGGTGTTCGCTACCATCCAGATGTTGACCTGAACGAAGTGATGGCACTTTCTGCCTGGATGACCATCAAGTGTGCCGCAGTCAATATTCCTTATGGCGGCGCAAAGGGCGGCGTTCGCGTCGACCCGTTTAGCCTCTCCGAAGGCGAACTGGAACGTCTGACCCGCCGCTACACCAGCGAGATCGGTCTGATTATCGGGCCGCAGAAAGATATTCCGGCGCCAGACGTCGGCACCAACGGTAAAGTGATGGCCTGGATGATGGATACCTACTCCATGAACCACGGCACCACCGTCACCGGCGTTGTCACCGGTAAGCCGATTCACCTCGGCGGTTCTCTGGGACGTGAGAAAGCGACCGGCCGCGGCGTCTTTATTACCGGCCGTGAAGTTGCCGGCCGTTTCGGCATTGAAATTGAAGGCGCGAAAGTGGCGCTGCAAGGTTTCGGTAACGTGGGCAGCGAAGCGGCGCGCCTGTTTGCCGAAGTCGGCGCCCGTATCGTGGTCATCCAGGACCATACCGCCACCCTGTACAATGAAGGCGGTATCGATATGGCGGCCCTGACCGCCTGGCAGACCGAGAAGAAGCAGATCGCCGGCTTCCCGGGCGCCCATGAAATTGACAAAGACGCCTTCTGGACCACCCAGATGGACATCCTGATCCCGGCGGCGCTGGAAGGCCAGATCACCCGCGAACGCGCGGAAAAATTGACCTGCAAGCTGGTGCTGGAAGGGGCAAACGGCCCGACCTATCCGGAAGCGGATGATGTGCTGGCCGAGCGCGGCGTGATCGTGGTGCCGGACGTTATCTGTAACGCCGGCGGCGTCACCGTCAGCTACTTCGAATGGGTCCAGGACATGGCGAGCTTCTTCTGGAGCGAAGAAGAGATCAACGCCAAAATGGACCGTATCATGACCGATGCGATCATCCACGTCTGCGAGAAAGCCTCTGATAAAGCGTGCTCCCTGCGTACCGCCGCCTATATCGTGGCCTGTGAACGCATCCTGATGGCGCGGAAAGACCGCGGGATCTATCCAGGCTAATCCGGCGCTAGCGTCGTAACGGTCACCCGGGCCAGGCGTCAACGCCGCCCGGGTTTTCTTTTGTCGACCCGCGCGACGCCGTACGCCGCCGCCTGATCTCTTCTCCTGCGCGCTTCCTCTCCCACCGTTGAGTTAACAACTTTTTAGCATCCGCTCTTGAATTCCCCATTCTGCCAGGCATAAAATCATTAGAGTTCTAATGATTTAAAGACGATTATGGATAACCGACAGCTCACCTTTTCCCATCTGTTACACCTCACCGCCCACCACTGGCAGCTGGCGGTCAATCGCCGGCTGAAGGACCTCGGCATGAGCCAGGCCAGTTGGGTCGCCGTTTCGGCGATTGCCCGCAATGAACATCCGCTCTCGCAAAGCGAACTGGCCCAGGAAGTGGGCGTGGAGAGCGCCACCATCGTCCCGCTGGTCAACCGTCTGGTGGAACTGCAGCTGGTGGAGCGCGTGATGACCGATAGCGATAAGCGCAAGCGCCTGCTGGTGGCGACGGAGAAAGGGCTTGCACTCTACCGCCAGGTTAAAGCGGTCGCCGACGATCTGCGTGAAGAGATCCTCAGCGCGATCACCCCAGAGGAACGGGCACAAACGCAACGGGTGCTGGAAAAGCTGCTGCGCGAGGTGGAGAAAAAGTAATGCCTCGCCATAAAAGCAACCCCTACGTGCCCCACGACTGGGCGCCGCATGAAAAACCCGCGATTCTTGGTTCGCCGTCTACCCCGCTGCACAGTACGCCTAAGCGCATCGCCTATGGCATCGTCGGTCTGCTGGTCTGCCTGACCGGCGCGCTCGGCAATGCGGTGGTGACCGCCAACCTGCAAAACCTGCAGGGGACGTTTGCCGCCTGGTCGACGGAGATCGCCTGGCTGCCCGCCGTCTACGTGATGACCAACGTATCGATCAACCTGCTGCTGGTTAAATTCCGCCAGCAGTTTGGCCTGCGCGCCTTTACCGAGGGCTTTCTGGTCCTCTACGTGCTGGTGACGTTTTTCCACCTTTTCGTCAACGATCTCAGCTCGGCGCTGATGGTTCGCGCCGCGCACGGTATGGTGGCGGCGGCGCTCAGTTCGCTGGGGATTTATTATCAGGTTCAGGCCTGGCCCGCCCGCCATCGCCTGAAGGCGCTGACTATCGGCATCACCGGTTCGTCGCTGGCGATCCCCCTCGCCCGGCTTTTCTCGACCGAACTGCTGCAAATCGACGAGTGGCGCGGGCTGTACTTTTTCGAACTGGGGCTGGCGCTGGTCTCCCTCGCCTGCGTCATGGTGCTGAAACTGCCGCCCAGCGATCGCAAAAAAGTGTTCGAGAAAAAGGATTTTATCACCTTCTTTCTGCTGGCCCCCGGCATGGCGCTGGTCTGCGCCGTTCTTTCGCTGGGGCGCTTCGACTGGTGGTTTGAAGCGCCGTGGATCGGCTGGTCGCTGGCGGGCGCGGTGGTGCTGATTGTGTCGGCCATCGTCTTTGAACACAACCGCAGCAACCCGTTGCTCAATACCCACTGGCTCTCCAGCGGCAGTATTCTGCGCCTTGGCCTGATTATGCTGCTGATGCGTATCGTGCTGGCGGAGCAGAACACCGGGGCCATCGGCTGGCTGCAGTACGTCGGCCTGCAAAACGAGCAGATGACCCACCTGGCGTGGTCGATATTTGCCGGTATCGTCTGCGGAATTGTCGCCAGCTGCCTGACGCTAAACCCGCAGCACCTGTACTGGCCAACCGCCACCGCGCTGGCGGCGATCATGATAGCCTCGTTGCTCGACAGCCAGTCCACTGCCCTGACCCGCCCGGAACAGCTGATGTTCAGCCAGTTTCTGCTAGGCTTTGGCAGCGCCTTCTTCCTCGCCCCGGCGATGCTGGCGGGGATCGGCGGGGTGATTGCCGACCAGCGCAACCTGGTCAGTTTTTCGGTGCTGTTTGGCATGAGCCAGAACGTCGGCGGCCTGCTGGGTTCAGCGATTCTCGGCACCTTTCAGACCTGGCGCGAAAAGTTTCACTCCAGCCAGCTCGCCGACCAGATAACCACCCTGAATCCGCTGATTACCGAGCGCTTACAGCAATACACCCAGATGTACCAAAGCCAGATTGGCGACAGCGCCTTGCTTAGCGTTCAGGCCAGTACCCTTTTGCAGAATGCCTCAACGCTACAGGCGAATATTCTTGCCTACAATGACACTTATCTCCTGACCGCAGCGATTTCCGCCGGGACCTTGATATGGGTGTTCTGGCGTTTAATAAGACTGCGAATTACCGCCCGCATCGCGCTGAAAAATGCGACGGGCAGCAAATAACAATTACAATTTTTACTCTGGAGTCGTTATGAGTCAGCAGGATGCGGCCAGGCAACAGGCCAATACCCGAAATAATATCCGCGTGGTATCCATTTTTAGCGCCGCCGCCATCGGCCTTCTCGGCGTACTGGTCATTTTGTACGCCTGGCAGTTGCCGCCGTTTACCCGGCACAGCCAGTTCACCGATAACGCCTATGTGCGCGGGCAGACCACGTTTATCAGCCCTCAGGTCAGCGGGTATGTGACCGCCGTCAACGTGCAGGATTTTGATAACGTCAAACCGGGACAGGTGCTGTTCCAGATTGATGACCGGATCTATAAACAGCGCGTTCATCAGGCGCAGGCTACGCTTGCGATGAAAGAAGCGGCGTTGAAGAACAACCTTCAGCAGCGTAAAAGCGCCGAGGCGGTGATTATCCGCAACGAGGCCGCGCTGCAAAACGCCCGCGCGCAGAACCAGAAGACCCAGGCGGATTTAAAACGGGTCCAGGAGTTAACCGCCGACGGTTCACTGTCGATTCGCGAACGCGACTCCGCGCGCGCCAGCGCGGCGCAAGGCACCGCCGATATCGCGCAGGCAAAAGCGACGCTGGACATGTCGCGCCAGGATCTGCAGTCGACGATCGTCAACCGCGATGCGCTGGAGGCGGACGTCGCCAGCGCCAAAGCCGCGCTGGAGCTGGCGGAGATCGATCTACAAAATACCCGGATTGTCGCCCCCACGACCGGTCAACTGGGGCAGATCTCGGTGCGTCTCGGCGCCTACGTCAGCGCCGGTACCCATTTAACCTCGCTGGTGCCGCCGCAGCATTGGGTCATCGCCAATATGAAAGAAACCCAACTGGCGGAGATCCGTCTCGGCCAGGCCGTGACCTTTACCGTCGATGCGCTGAACGGCGAAAAGTTCAGCGGCACCGTGCAGAGTATCTCCCCGGCGACCGGCGTCGAATTTAGCGCTATCTCACCGGATAACGCCACCGGCAACTTTGTCAAAATCGCCCAGCGCATTCCGGTGCGCATCGCCGTCGATGACGGGCAGAAAAACAGCCAGCGCCTGAGTCCGGGGATGTCAGTACAGGTGACCATCGACACCCGCGAGGGGGAAAAATGATGATTCGCCCGCTCACCCTCGCCCTGGCTCTCGCGCTGATCGGCTGTCAGTCGGCGGACGTTCAGCGTGCGCAACCGTCACTGCAAATTCCTGCCGCCTGGCGCGCCGGTATCGGGCCAGCCAGCCCGGCGGAGAGCGTGTGGTGGCGTAATTTTCACGACAGCACCCTCAATCAGTACGTTGACCAGGCGCTGCGTTATAACAGCGATGTGCTGATCGCCCGCGAACGGGTGAATGAATACCAGGCCCGGGCCTACGCCGCCGACAGCAGCCTGTTCCCCTCGCTGGATGCCGGGTTGACCGGGACCCGCGCCCGCAGCCAATCCGCCGTAACCGGTCTGCCCGTTCACAGTACGGTCTATAAAGGCGCGCTAACCGCCAGCTATGATGTGGATCTCTGGGGGGCGAACCGCAGCGCCGCCAGCGCCGCGCAGGCCAGCCTTGCGGCGCAAAAGGCCGCCGCCGCCGCCGCTGATCTCACCGTCGCCACCTCGGTGGCCGCCGGTTATCTGACCCTGCTCTCGCTGGATGAGCAGCTGCGGGTCACTCAGCAGACGCTGAAATCCCGCGAAGATGCCTACAATATGGCTAAACGCCAGTTTGAGACCGGCTATACCTCGCGCCTTGAGCTGATGCAGTCCGACTCCGAGCTGCGTGCGACCCGTTCGCAGATCCCGCTCTTACAGCACCAGATCGCCGAGCAGGAAAACGCCCTGAGCATCCTGCTCGGCAGCAACCCGGGAGCGGTTAAGCGGCAAGCTTTCGCCCGGCTGACGCCGCTGGGGCTGCCTTCACAGCTGCCTTCCACGCTGCTCAACCGCCGTCCGGATATCGCCCAGGCCCAGCGGCAGCTGATCGCCGCCGATGCCACTCTCGCCTCATCGCAGGCGCAGCTGCTGCCGTCGATCAATTTGACCGCCACCGGCAGCCTGCAGGACCGCACGCTGCCGGATCTGCTCGATAACCCGCTGCGGCTGTGGAGTCTCGGCGGCAGTATTCTCGCGCCGCTGCTCAACCGCCAGGCGCTGAACGCCCAGGTGGATGTGGCAATGGCGCAGCGCAACCAGGCGCTGTACGGTTATGAGAAAACGGTGCGCGGCGCGTTTAAAGAGGTCAATGACAGTCTTGATGCCATCACCCGCTATGGCGAGCAGCTAGATGAACTGCTGAGTCAACAGGCGGTGGCGCAGGAAACCCTGCGCATTGCGCAGAATCGCTACCGCAACGGTTACTCCTCTTATCTTGACGTACTGGACGCCCAACGAACCCTCTACGCGACGCAGATTAGCGTTGTCCAGGTGAAGAACAATCTGCTGCTGGCGCAGGTGGATTTATACCGGTCGCTGGGAGGCGGCTGGTCTGATTCATCAGGGATGTAATACAGGAAATTTTGCATGCAACAACAATGGTCTGCTGTAGATAGTTATCTTGTTGAATCGCTGATCCCGTCCGACCCGCTCTTGCAGCAGGTGCTGGAGAATAACCAGCGCGCTGGCCTTCCGGCCTATGACGTTGCCGCCAACCAGGGCCAGTTTCTGGCGCTGCTGGTGCGCATCACCCGCGCCCGGCGGGTGCTGGAGATCGGCACGCTCGGCGGCTATAGCACCATCTGGATGGCGCGCGAGCTGCCGCCGGACGGCGAGCTGCTGACCCTGGAAGCCGACCCGCACCATGCGCAGATCGCGCGGCAGAATCTTCAGCTGGCGGGCGTGGGCGTTCGGGTCACGCTGCGCGAAGGTCCGGCGCTGGCAACCTTGAGAGCCTCGGCGATCGCCCCGCGTTTGATCTGATTTTTATCGATGCCGATAAGCCCAACAACCCGCACTATCTGCAGTGGGCGCTGCGCTACTCCCGCCCGGGAACGCTGATTATCGGCGATAACGTGGTGCGGGATGGGGAAGTGACCAATCCGCACAGCGCCGATGAGCGAGTCCAGGGCGTGCGGCGGTTTATTGAGATGATGGGCAGCGATCCGCGCCTGACGGTGACGGCGCTGCAGACGGTGGGCAGCAAGGGCTGGGATGGATTTACGCTGGCGTGGGTCAACGGGTAGCTTTTGTGCGGGTCGGGCCTGGCTGATGGATCGCCGTGATTGCCACGGGTTGGCAGCGCGGGGGTTAAGGCGCATCAAGAAAACTGGCGGGAACGCAGGCGCGCATCCAGGACTGGCGGCCAGAGAGACAGGTCGAGACAGGGACGTCGAGTCCTGCCCGGTCCGCCAGATGAAGCCGGAGTGGAGCGTACCGCGCAGCGGCAGTTTTCAGCGCCATGCCGGGGGCCACGGGGGGCGAGCGAAACGCCCCCCGTGCCGTTCACCCGCAGCGGGTTTGAGAATAGCGCCAGATTTACCGTGAACGGAATATTCCACGAAACTGGACGGAATATCCATGCCACGAGCAGCCAACGCGCTTATTCGCCCAAACCACCCTAAAACGACCATCAGCCCGCCGATCAGGCGACGATCTGCTCCATCGCCTGTAGGATCCGCTTATCGGAAATCGGATGCGGCGTCCCCAGCTGCTGGGCGAAGTAGCTGACGCGCAGCTCCTCGATCATCCAGCGGATCTCCTGCACATCGTCATCGCCGCGACGCCCCGGCGGCAGCTTATTCAGCCACTGCTGCCAGGCCTGCTGCACGCTCTCCACTTTCAACATCTGCGCCCGATCGCGGTGCGGATCAATCGCCATCTTTTCCAGCCGCTTTTCGATCGCCTGCAGATAACGCAGGGTATCGCCGAGACGGCGGAAGCCGTTGCCGGTCACGAAGCCGCGGTAGACCAGGCCGCTCATCTGCGCTTTGACATCCGACAGCCCCAGCGCCATGGTCATATCCACGCGCCCTTTCAGCCGTTTATTGATATTGAACACCGCGGTGAGGATCTGTTCGACCTGTTTGGCAATCTCCACCACCGTATCGTTGAGTTCGGCGCGCACCTTGTCGTGCAGCTGCGTAAAGCCCTCTGCGCTCCACACCGGGCCGCCCGCTTCATCAATCAGCTTATCCACGCCGCAGGAGATGCAGTCATCGATCAGATCCAGCACCTTGCCATACGGGTTAAAATAGAGCCCCAGCTTGGCCTTGTTCGGCAGCTTCTCGTGCAGATACTTGATCGGCGACGGGATGTTCAGCAGCAGTAAACGGCGTAAGCCCTGCCACATCGCCTGCTGCTGTTCGAGCTGATTATCGAACAGCCTGATCGCGACACTGTCACGTTCGTCCACCAGCGCCGGCCAGGCCTTCACTTTGTAGTTCCCGCGTTTCTGCTCGTAGCTTTGCGGAAGCTGACCAAAACTCCAGATATGCAGACCGCTCTGCTCAATACCATCATCGGCCACCGCAGAGAGCGTCTCCTGCACTTTGCCTTTCAGCGTATCTTTTAACTCCTGTAACGAGCGTCCTTCCGCCAGCTTCTTGTTCTTATCATCCACTACCCGGAAGGTGATTTTCAGATGATCGGGCACCTGATCCCACTGCCAGGCTTCGCGGTCGATGGTCACTCCGCTCATCCGGCGCAGCTCACGCTCCAGCGAATCCAGCAGCGGCAGCTCCAGCGGCGCGGCGCGGCCTAAAAACGCCTCGGCGTAGTTCGGCGCCGGCACGAAATTACGCCGTACCGGTTTTGGCAGCGACTTAATCAACGCAATAATCAGTTCACGACGCAGACCGGGGATTTGCCATTCAAACCCGGCCTCTTCAACCTGATTAAGCAGCGGCAGCGGGATATGTACCGTCACTCCGTCGGCGTCGGCGCCCGGTTCAAACTGATAGGTCAGCCGCAGCTTCAGGTTGCCCTGATGCCAGAAGTTCGGATAGTCCAGCTTGCTGACCTGCTCCGCCCCCTCTTTGATCAGCATGCTCTTTTCAAAGTTGAGCAGATCCGGCGTGTCGCGGCTGGCCAGTTTCCACCATTTATCAAAGTGACGCGCGGAAATAACGTCATGGCTGATGCGCTGGTCGTAGAACTCGAACAGGGTATCGTCGTCCACCAGAATGTCGCGGCGGCGCGATTTATGTTCCAGCTCTTCAATTTCGGCGCGCAGCCTGAGGTTGTCGCGGAAGAAGGCGTGACGCGTCTGCCAGTCGCCTTCCACCAGCGCGTGGCGGATAAACAGCTCGCGGCACAGCGCCGGGTCAATCTGGCTGTAGTTCACTTTACGGGCGGCGACGATCGGCAGGCCGTAGAGCGTCACTTTCTCGGTGGCCATCACCGCCCCCTGCGCCCGTTCCCAGTGCGGTTCGCTCCAGGAACGCTTTATCAGATGCTGGGCGACCGGCTCGACCCATTCCGGATCGATGCGGGCGGCAATGCGCCCCCACAGACGGCTGGTTTCGACCAGTTCAGCCACCATCGTCCACTTCGGCGGCTTTTTGAATAAACCGGAACCCGGGAAGATCGAGAAGCGCGCATTGCGCGCCCCGGTAAACTCCTGCTTATCGTTATCCTTCATCCCGATATGCGACAGCAGACCGGTCAGCAGCGCGGTGTGGATTTCGCGATATTCCGCCGGCTGGCTGTTAATCGGCAGCCCCAGCTCTTTCACCACCTGGCGCAGCTGGGTATAGATATCCTGCCATTCGCGCACCCGCAGATAGTTGAGGAAATCGGTACGGCACTGGCGACGGAACTGGTTCGAGGAGAGCGCTTTTTGCTGCTCCCCGAGGTAGTTCCACAAATTAACAAACGCGAGGAAGTCGGATTCTTTATCGTGGAAGCGGCGGTGTTTCTCATCCGACGCCTGCTGCTTGTCCATCGGGCGTTCGCGCGGATCCTGAATCGACAGCGCCGAGGTGATGATCATCGCCTCACGCACGCAGCCGTGTTTTTGCGCTTCCAGCACCATCCGCGCCAGGCGCGGGTCAACCGGCAGCTGGCTGAGCTGACGGCCCATCGGCGTCAGCTTGTAGGCGGTCTGCTGTGCGTCGGTGGTAATCGCCCCCAGCTCCTCGACCAGACGCACGCCGTCCTGGATATTGCGCTTATCCGGCGCTTCGACGAACGGAAAAGCGGCGATATCCCCCAGTCCGAGGGCGGTCATCTGCAGAATCACCGACGCCAGGTTGGTACGCAGAATTTCCGGATCGGTAAATTGCGGGCGCGACAGGAAATCATCTTCCGAATAGAGACGAATACAGATCCCTTCGGAAACACGCCCGCAGCGCCCTTTACGCTGGTTGGCGGAAGCCTGGGACACCGGCTCGATCGGCAGGCGCTGTACCTTGGTACGGTAGCTGTAACGGCTGATGCGCGCGGTCCCGGGGTCAATCACGTACTTAATGCCCGGAACGGTCAACGAGGTTTCGGCAACGTTGGTCGCCAGCACGATACGCCGCCCGCTGTGGGACTGGAAAACGCGGTTCTGTTCGCTGTTCGACAGCCGCGCATACAGCGGCAGGATTTCGGTATGACGCAGATTGAGCTTATTCAGCGCATCGGCGGTATCGCGAATTTCACGCTCGCCGCTCATAAAGATCAGGATATCGCCCGGGCTTTCACGGCCCAGCTCATCCACCGCGTCGAAAATCGCCTGCAGTTGATCGCGTTCGGTATCATCGGCCTCTTCGACAATCGGCCGGTAGCGGACCTCCACCGGATAGGTGCGGCCCGACACTTCGATAATCGGCGCATGGTTAAAGTGGCGCGAGAAACGTTGCGGGTCGATCGTCGCCGAGGTGATAATCACTTTCAAATCCGGGCGCTTAGGCAGCAGTTCGCGCAGATAGCCGAGCAGGAAATCGATATTCAGGCTGCGTTCGTGCGCTTCATCGATAATGATGGTGTCGTACTGCATCAGCAGCCGGTCCTGCTGGATTTCCGCCAGCAGAATACCGTCGGTCATCAGCTTGACCATCGTGTTGTCGCTAACGTGGTCGCTAAAACGGACTTTATAGCCGATGCAGCCGCCCGGCTCGCTTTGCAGCTCTTCGGCGATACGGTTAGCCACGGTGCGCGCCGCCAGACGACGCGGCTGGGTATGGCCGATCAGCCCTTTTACCCCGCGCCCCAGCTCCATGCAGATTTTCGGCAGCTGGGTGGTTTTACCGGAGCCGGTCTCCCCCGCCACGATCACCACCTGATGGTCGCGAACCGCCTGCAAAATCTCATCTTTTTTCTGGCTGACCGGCAGATTTTCCGGGTAGGTAATCATCGGGCGCGAGGCTTCGCGCAGCAGGACTCTCCCTGCGGCTTGTTCGATCTCTTGCGCCATCTCCTGAAGAATGGCCTGCTGGGCTTCAGGATTTTTAACCTTCTTCGCGCCGTGCAGGCGCCGGGAAAAGCGCGATCGGTCGCGCAGCATCAGGCCGTCAAGCTGTTGGAATAGCTGAGAGAAGGTGAACGTTTGTTGTTCTGTCATAGCGTTATCGGGCAGCGCACTGCCGGGAAAAATCTCTTTTGAAGTATTGCTGTATATTACCACATCTGTGAATTCTATGCCTTGTTCAAAAAAACTGAACACAGAGTTCGATTTATTGCGCTTTCTCTGTGGCATGATTGTGAATACAGTGTCAACAAGCACCAGGGCATCGACCCGTCAATCTCATATAAGGAAACACCCATGAGCAAAGTATTAGTACTGAAATCCAGTATTCTGGCAGGGTACTCACAATCCGGTCAGCTGTCCGACTATTTTGTTGAACAATGGCGTGAACAGCACGCGGAAGACGTTATCACCGTGCGTGACCTGGCAGCAAACCCGATTCCGGTACTGGATGGTGAACTGGTTGGCGCGCTGCGTCCGAGCGATGCCCCGCTGACTCCGCGTCAGCAGGAAGCGCTGGCGCTGTCCGACGAGCTGATCGCCGAACTGCAGGCCAATGACGTGATTGTTATTGCCGCGCCGATGTACAACTTCAACATCCCGACCCAGCTGAAAAACTACTTCGACCTGGTGGCTCGCGCCGGCGTAACCTTCCGTTACACCGAGAAAGGACCGGAAGGTCTGGTCACCGGTAAACGCGCGGTGGTCCTGACCAGCCGCGGCGGTATCCATAAAGATACCCCCACTGACCTGGTCACCCCGTACCTGTCGACCTTCCTCGGCTTCATCGGTATCACCGACGTCAACTTTGTCTTCGCGGAAGGCATTGCTTACGGTCCGGAAGTGGCGGCAAAAGCGCAGTCCGACGCAAAAGCGGCCATCGACAGCGTGGTTGCGGCCTGATCGCCAACGGGCCGATAGCCGGCTGGCGCTACGCTTAACCGGCGACGCTCGTGACAGAACGTTACACCTGCGATTTCGGTCGCAGGTGCTCATCAAACTCCAGACGTTTTCTCTGCGCTTCCACCTCTTTCAGCGGCTCCACCTGATGCAGCGTCTGCCTGCAGCGCTCAACCAGCACCTGATATTCCCGCGTCCCCTGCTTTTTCCACGCCATCTCCTGCTCGCTCAACGTGCGGATAGCTTTTGCCGGGCTGCCGACAATCAAATGGTTCGCCGGCATCTCCGCTTTCGCTTTCACGAATGCCGATGCCCCCACGATGCTGTTCTCCCCGATGGTTGCACCGTCGATAATTACCGCGCTCATGCCAACCAGCGCATTGCGGCCGATCACGCAGCCGTGAAGGATGGCGCCGTGGCCGATATGCCCGTCCTCTTCCACCACCGTATCCTGACCGGGGAAGCCGTGCATCACGCAGTTATCCTGAATGTTAGCCCCGTCTTTCACCACAATACGGCCAAAATCGCCGCGCAGGCTGGCGTTCGGACCGACATACACCCCTTTACCGAGGATCACATCGCCGATCAGCACCGCCGTCGGGTGCACATAGCTTTCATCCGGTACCACCGGGGTCATTCCATCAATCTGATAAATCGGCATTACGCCTCCTTATTCGATGCGCCTGGCAAACCGCCAAAACGCTGAAAATAGAGCGGCCCCGGCGCGGGCAGTTCCCCCACCGAGCTTTCCCCTTTTTCGCTGACGAACGCCAGCGCGCCGGGCGCGACCCGCTGGTAAATATTGATACACAGCTGGCGGGCGGTCTGTCCGGCCCAGTGCGCCGGCAATAGCTCCTCCGGCAGCAGCGGATCTTTCAGCACCACGCGACGATAGAAATGGATCAGCAGCAGCTGAATCTGGAAGCAACGTTGCGGAGTGAACTCTTCGGCATCCGCCTCGCGCAGCAGCGGCAGCAGCGGGCGGAACAGCGCAATGAAGGTTTCATACATCGCGTTCTGCTCCGTTAAATGCCAGCACTCTTCAACCCGCGCGCGCAGCGCCGCCTGGGAAAGTGCCAGCGGCGAATGGGCCTCAAAGCAGATGACGTTCTCCGCCACCCCCGCCTCATGCAACAGCGACTGGACGTCGGCCATTTTTTGCGACGGCGATGCCAGCAGGCTGGGAGCCAATGCGCCAAAGCCTTGCCACAGCAGCTGTTTTTTGACCTCCGCCAGCAGGTTTTTCTCCAGTCCTTCCGACAGCAGCAGCAGCCAGGTCCCGTCCCATTCCGGCGCGCTGGCGCGGTAGATTTTATGCTCCGCGCGGCGGGTCAGCCGCAGCCCTTTGTCGCTCAACCGATAGAAGCTGCGGCGGCCAATACGCACCACATCCAGCCACTCCTCTTTGTTGAGACGAAACAGCGCCGTCCGCACAAAGCGTTCGCCAAACCCCAGACCTTCGAGCAGGGCGGCCACGCTGCCCAGCCACACTTCCCCTCCGCGCTGCAGGAGTGAATCCCCGTACAGCGAGGCGATCAGCGACGTGCCGCTGATCGGCATCGCTTCTACCGCCTGGTGAATAAAAGTATCGAGTTTACTCATCTGATTCATTCTGTTGTTATTGTTGTCCTTTCTGAATCATAGCACAGGAAAATCCGCGCCAGCGCGAGCTTCGCGGGGCGCGGTCCGTCGGCGGGTAATGTGCGAAGAAGCGGCTTAACCATAGCCACGACCTTGCGCCTCGGCGGGCAGCCCGGCTTGCGGCGTATTCGCCGCAAGCCGGGAGGAACAACGTCAGCCGTTGGCCGCGACCTTGCGCAGGTCAGATACGCGGCAGGCCTTGCCTTCCGAGCGCGGAATACTGCCGCAGTTGACGATACTGATATCGGTCGAGATCCCCACCATCGACTTAATCCGGTGGCGCAGCTGATGGCAGATCTGGCAACGCTGTTCATGGCTCAGCGACAGACTGCTCTCTTTCAGCTCGACCCGCACCGAAAGTGAATCAAGATGACCGCGGCGATTGACCTCCAGCTGATAGTGCGGCGCCAGATGCTCCACCTTAAGGATCTCTTCTTCCAGCTGCGACGGGAAGACGTTGACTCCGCGAATAATCAGCATGTCATCGCTGCGCCCGCTGATACGGTCCATCCGACGCATGGTGCGGGCGGTGCCCGGGAGCAGGCGGGTCAGATCGCGGGTACGGTAACGAATCACCGGCAGCGCCTCTTTCGTCAGCGTGGTGAACAGCAGCTCGCCGTGTTCGCCATCTGCCAGCGGCGCGCCGTCGTTCGGGTTAACCACCTCCGGGTAGAAATGGTCTTCCCAGATGGTCGGACCGTCGGCGGTTTCCAGACACTCCATCGCCACGCCCGGCCCCATCACTTCCGACAGGCCGTAGATATCCAGCGCGGAGATCCCCAGCCGACGCTCAATCTCGGCGCGCATCGCCAGCGTCCACGGTTCGGCGCCGAAGACGCCAACCCGCAGCGAACAGCCGCTGGCGTCGCCGCCCATCTGCCGCTCCAGCTCTTCAATCAGGTTCAGGCAGTAAGACGGGGTCACCATGATCATATCCGGCTGAAAATCACGGATCAGCTGCGCCTGTTTTTCCGTCTGTCCGCCGGACATCGGGATCACCGTCGCCCCGAGGCGTTCCGCGCCGTAGTGCGCGCCCAGCCCGCCGGTAAACAGGCCATAGCCATAGGCGACGTGGATCTTATCTTTTGCCGTACCGCCGGCCGCGCGCAGCGAACGGGCAACAATATTGGCCCAGGTGTCGATATCATTTTGCGTATAACCCACCACCGTCGGTTTACCGGTGGTGCCGGACGAGGCGTGGATACGCACGATCTGTTCCATCGGTACCGCAAAAGTATCAAACGGATAGTTGTCCCGCAGATCCTGTTTGGTGGTGCACGGGAATTTGCTCAGATCGCTCAGCTCACGAAAATCGTCCGGGTGGACACCCGCGGCATCAAATTTGCGACGGTACATCGGCACATTGTCGTAGGCGTGGTGCAGCGTCCATTTCAGGCGCCGGGTTTGCAGAGCATGTAATTCGTCACGAGAAGCAGTTTCAATCGGATCTAATTTTGTATTAGTTATCATTTTAGGGTACTCGCAGGTAAATTAGCTCACACTCGCTCGAGGATCATGGCAATGCCCTGACCCACGCCAATACACATCGTACACAGCGCATAGCGCCCGTTACGCCGTTGCAATTCCAGGCTGGCGCTGAGCGCCAGTCTCGCGCCGCTCATCCCCAGCGGATGGCCTAACGCGATGGCGCCGCCGTTGGGGTTAACATGTGGCGCATCGTCCGCCAGACCCAGCTGCCGGAGGACGCCCAGCGCCTGAGCGGCGAAGGCCTCGTTTAGTTCAATGACGTCCATATCGTTAATGTTCACCCCCGCGCGTTCCAGCACTTTGCGCACGGCGGGCACCGGCCCCAGCCCCATCAGCCGTGGTTCGACGCCCGCTGTCGCCATCGCGACAATTCTTGCCCGCGGCGTCAGTCCCTGCGCCTGCGCCTGCTGCGCGCTGGCGATAATCAACGCGGCGGCGCCATCGTTCACTCCGGAGGCGTTGCCGGCGGTGACCACGCCACCTTTACGGAAAGGCGTTTTTAACTGCGCCAGCTGTTCAAGGGTGGTCTCCGCCCGCGGATGCTCGTCGTCGCGCACGGCGCTGACAGCCCCCTTCTTACCGACGATCGCTACCGGTACGATTTCCTGCGCCAGGATCCCCTCGCGTTGGGCTTTCGCCGTCCGCTGCTGGCTGCGCAAGGCAAAAGCATCCTGATCGGCCCGACTGATATTTAACAATTCAGCTACATTCTCCGCCGTTTCCGGCATGCTGTCAGTGCCAAATTGCTGCTGCATGAGCGGGTTCACAAAACGCCAGCCAATCGTGGTATCAAACAGCTCTGCCTGGCGCTGGAACGGCGCGCTGGCTTTCCCCATCACAAACGGCGCGCGCGACATCGACTCCACGCCGCCGGCGATCATCAGGTCGGCATCCCCGGCTTTGATGGCGCGAGCGGCAAAGCCGATGGCGTCAAGACCGGAACCGCATAGCCGGTTGAGAGTGGTGCCGGGAACCGTCGGCGGATATCCCGCCAGCAGCGTCGCCATGTGGGCGACGTTACGGTTATCTTCCCCCGCCTGGTTGGCGCAGCCGAAAATCACGTCATCAATCGCTGATGGATCCAGGCGTGGGTTACGGCTAAGCAGTTCGCGTAGCGGAATGGCGGCTAAATCATCGGCACGGACGCTGGCCAGCGCCCCGCCGTAGCGGCCAATCGGCGTACGAATCCCATCACAGATAAAGGCATCGCGCATCACACTTCTCCCGTTATTGTGCCGCCGATGCGGTGCGATTTACCGCGAAACAGGGCCACAGTTTTTTGTTGTTGGTTCACGATTTCAATGTCGTAGACGCCGGTCAGCCTGCCCTGCTGCTTAACCCGTGCCGTGGCGACCAACCGGTCGCCGGCGAAGGCCGGGCGCAGAAAGTCGATGCTGGCGGCCGAGGCCACCGCCGCCAGCCCCTGGCTGTTACAGGCGTAGGCAAAGGCGGTATCGGCGAGGGAAAACAGCTGTCCGCCGTGGCAGGTCTGATGGCCGTTGAGCATGGCCGGCGAGACGGTCATACTCATCTGCGCGTAGCCCTCATCCATCGCCATAATCTCGATCCCAAGGGTTCTCGCACAGGTATCGTTTTCGTACATCACGCGCGCGTTGCGCCAGGCATCATTGCTCATTTAGCCTCTCCACCAGCGCCTTCTGGCGCAGCAAGGAACAGGGCCGATAGCGCTCTTCGCCATAGTGCTGCTGCAGGTTCTCCAGCAGGCGCAGGACGCGGCCCCAGCCTAAGGTCTGTCCCCATGCCAGCGGGCCATGCGGATAGTTAACGCCCAGACACATCGCGGTATCGATATCCTCGGCGCTGGCCACCCCTTTCTGCAGCGCATCCAGCGCTTCATTGATCAGCATGGCGACCGTGCGCCAGACCAACAGCCCAGGGTAGTCGGCAATGAGCAGCACTTTCCGGCCCTGTTGCTGGAAGTAGCGCACCGCTTTATCGGTCGCCGACGGCGGATTGGTGGCCGCACTCGCCAGCACGACGGTGTCGCCAGCGCAATAGTCATACACCACCACCGGCGCGCCATACCGCGCGCTCAGCGCCTGGGCCGTTTCGCCTTCGGTTTCCACCACCCGCACGTCGTCCAGGGCGATCGGCGGCCTTCCGGTGACACTGTCACTAATGCGACGCACGGTTTTCGCCGCCAGCGCCTCGGGAACGGCAGCCAGCGCCGGTTCTGCCGTGGCTTCAGCGGGCCAGCGGTAGACGCCCTGGCCGCTTTTTTTGCCCAGCCGCCCGGCCAGCGCCAGCTCCTGCTGGAGCAGCGACGGCAGAAAACGACGGTCCTGCCAGAAGGCGTTAAACACCGAACAGGTCACCGCGAAGTTGACGTCCTGACCGATCAGATCGGTCAGCGCCAGCGGCCCCATCGGGAAGCCGCCGCCTTCGCGCAGCGCGGCATCGATGATCTGCGGCGGGGCGACCTGTTCTTCCAGCGCGCGCCACGCTTCGGCGTAGAACGGACGCGCCACGCGGTTGACGATAAAGCCCGGCGTGGAGCGGCAGCGCACCGGCCGTTTGCCCCATGCGCTCACGCACTGGCACAGCTGTTCAACCACTTCCGGCGAGGTTGCCAGACCGCTGACCACCTCGACCAGCTTCATCACCGGCGCGGGGTTAAAGAAGTGCAGCCCGGCAACGCGCTCCGGGTGTTTAACGTCAGCGGCGATGGCGGTAATCGAAAGCGACGAGGTATTGCTGGTCAGCAGCGTCGAGGGGGAACAGATCGCTGCCAGCTGACCGAAAAGCGCTTTTTTCACCTCGGGACGTTCGGAGGCCGCCTCGATCACCAGCCAGGCATCGGCCAGCGCCGCCAGCCCGGTGACCGGAACAATGCGCGCCAGTAACGCCTCCGCCTGCTCCGCCGCCAGCTTGCCGCGCGCCACCCGCGAGGCCAGCCGCTGCCCAATGCCGTCAACGGCGCGGGTTAGCGTATCGGCGGCGATATCGTAGATCAGGACCGGATGTCCGGCGGCAGCGGCCACTTCGGCGATACCTGCGCCCATCGTGCCGCAGCCGATCACGGCGACGGTTGGTAATGTTTTGCTCATGGCTTATTTCCCGCTGAACTGAGGGGGACGTTTAGCGAGAAAGGCGCTGACGCCTTCCCGATAGTCATCGCTGCGTCCGGCCAGGCGCTGGTAATCCCGCTCCAGATCCAGCTGGGCATCCAGGGTATTGGTCCCGGAGGCCAGCAGCGCTTTTTTGATCAGCCCCAGGCCGAAGGTGGGCTGGGAAGCCAGATGGCGAGCCAGCTGACGGCTGGTATCCGCCAGCTCGGCGTCCTCCACCAGCTGCCAGATCATCCCCCACTGCGCGGCCTGCTCGGCGCTGAGTTTTTCCCCCAGCAGCGCCAGGCCCATCGCCCGGGCGCGTCCGGCCACTCGCGGCAGGAACCAGCTGCCGCCGCAGTCGGGCACCAGCCCGAGCTTACTGAAGGCCATAACAAAATTCGCCGAACGCGCCGCGAGGACGATATCGCAACCCAGCGCCAGCGTGGCGCCGGCACCGGCCGCCACGCCATTCACCGACGCAATGACCGGCTTGGGCAGCGCCGCCAGTCGGCGGACCAGCGGGTTATAAAAACGCTCCACCGAGAGGCCCAAATCCGGCGCCGGGCCGCTGGGATCAACATTGCGGTCATTCAGATCCTGGCCGGCGCAAAAACCACGACCGGCACCGGTAATCAGCAGGCAGCGCACGCTATCGTCGCGTTCGGCCTGGGTCAGGCACTCTGCCAGCTGCTGATGCATAAGATCGTTAAAGCTATTCAGACGATCCGGACGGTTGAGGGTAATTGTCATCACCCCCTGTTCGACTTCACTGAGAATAAATGCGTCCACGATTAGCGTCCTTTAAATTCCGGGGTTCGTTTTTGTAAGAAGGCATTGATGCCTTCACGGCGATCTTCCGTGGCGCTCAGCAGCGTAAACAGCTGCCGCTCCTGCTGAAGTCCCGCCTGCAGGCTCACTTCCTGCGCCTGGCGCAGCGCCTGTTTCGCCGCGCGTAGCGCCAGCGGCGAGTGACGGGCGATAGCGGCCGCCAGCTTCAGGGCATATTCGTCGGTCAAAAGCGCCGGGGTGATGTCACTCACCAGACCGGCCTGTTGCGCCCGCTGCGCATCAATACTTTCACCGCTCAGCACCATCCGGCTGGCCAGCGCTTTGCCGACGCTGCGGATCAGACGCTGGGTACCGCCGGCGCCGGGCATAATCCCGAGGGTGATTTCCGGCAGGCCGAAGCGCGCGTTATCGCCCGCCACCACCAGATCGCACAGCAGCGCCAGTTCGCAGCCCGCGCCGAGGGCATAGCCGTTGACCGCGGCAATCAGCGGCTTCGGGAAGGCATCAATTCGCTCCCACAGACGGGGGCGGATATCGTCCATCGTGGCGGGGAGGTCCTTTTCCGCCATTTCGTTCAGGTCGGCGCCGGCGGCAAAGAAGCGGCTAGTGCCGCCGATCACGCAGGCACGGATATCCGGGTCAGACGCCGCCGCGTCCAGCGCGTCGGCAATCTGCGTCAGCAGCGCGTTATTCAAGGCATTACGCGCCTGTGGACGATTCAGGGTCAGCAGCAGGACCCGCTGGTGACGGGCTATCAGCAGTTCGCTCATGCCATCCCCCTCGCGTCGAAATCGACCACCACGTCGCCGCTGGTCGGCAGCGCCTGGCAGCTCAGGACATAGCCTGCCGCCAGTTCATCGGCTTCAAGGCTATAGTTGGCGGCCATCGCCACCTCGCCGCGCAGCACCTTACATTTACAGGTGGCGCAGACCCCGCCTTTACAGGCGAAGGGCAGGTCCGCCCCCTGACGTAGCGCCGCATCCAGAATGCTGTCATCTTCCGCGGTGAGGGCAATCTGCCGATCGCGGCCGTCCTGACGGAGGGTGACGGTGCGGCCTTCCGCCTGCACGCCGGTGGCGCGTTTGACGCCGCTCCCCGGGGTATTAAAGCGTTCAAGGTGGATACTGTTTTCCGCCATCCCCAGCCCCCGCAGCGCGATTTCCGCTGCTTCCATCATCACCGCCGGGCCGCAGATAAAGGCCTCGTCGAAGCGGCTGAAGTCCAGCAGTCGACCGGAGAGCGCATGGAGCTTCTCGCCGTCGATCCGCCCCTGCAGCAGGTCGCTGTCCATCGACTCCTGGCTGAACAGATGGATCACCTGCAAGCGCTGTGGATAGCGATCTTTTAAATCCGCCAGCGCCTGGCGGAACATCATGCTGGCGCTACTGCGGTTGCCGTAAATCAGGGTGAAGCGGCTGTGCGGTTCGATGGCCAGCGTGGCGCTCATAATCGCCATCATCGGCGTAATCCCGGAGCCGGCGGCAATCGCCAGATAGTCCGCCTGGCGCCCGGCCCGCGGCTGGTAGCCGAAATGCCCCTGCGGCACCATCACCTCCAGCGCCATTCCCTGGCGGATATCGCTCTGCGCATAGCGTGAGAAACGCCCGCCGTCGATGGCTTTTACCGCCACGCTGATCTCCCCCGGCCCGCGGCTGTGACAGATGGAATAGCAGCGTCTCAGCTCTTCCCCGCCTAGCTGGGCTTTCAGGGTCAAATGTTGACCGGGGCGGAAGGCATAGTCGGCCTGCAGCGCTTCGGGAATCGCAAAGGTTATGGTCACCGCATCGCGGGTTTCCGGCTCCACTTTCGCGACGGTAAGCGAATGAAACGTCGTCATGGCAACCTCAAATACATTTAAAGTAATCAAAGGGTTCACGGCAGCTATCGCAGCGGTAGAGCGCTTTGCAGGCCGTGGAACCGAATTCGCTAATCAGCGTGGTATGGACGCTGCCGCAACGTGGGCAGGCCACCTCTCCCGGCATTTCAGCATGGCAGGCGTGTCCCTGCGGCGGGCTGATACCGTACTGGCGCAGGCGCTCGCGGGCGTCCTGATTCATCCAGTCGGTGGTCCACGGCGGGTCCAGCTGCAGGACGATATGCACCGGCGTATAGCCATGGCGGGTCATTGCCGCGCGGATTTCCGCCAGCAGGTGCTCGGTCGCCGGGCAACCTGAGTAGGTCGGCGTGAAGCCAATGAGCCAACCTTCGCCGTGCGGCGCCACGCTGCGTACCATCCCGAGATCGGTGATGGTCAGGACCGGTACTTCCGGGTCGGGGATTTCACTTAACACCGCCCAGATAGCGTGAATTTCCGCGGGCGCGATAGCGGCGAGACGTTGCATAGCCACCTCCTGTTACCACTGCTGACCGGGATAAGCGCGTTGCAGATACTGCATTTCCGCCAGCAACGGGCCGAGATGTTCGCTGTGCAGGCCCTGCTTGCCGCCGTGGCGGAACGCCGCTTCCTGCGGGATCTGCAGGCCGGCATCGAGCAGCGCGTTGTGTACCGTGCTCTGCCACTCCGCCTGCAGCTCGCGCGGGTCAACCGCAATGCCCTGTTCGGCGAGCGTGATTTCCAGCTCATCGGCAAGGAACAGTTCGCCGGTAAAGCGCCACAGGCTATCGACCGCCTGTTGCATCTTCTGCGCCGATGCTTCCGTGCCGTTACCCAGACGTTCCAGCCAGCCGCGGCTGAAGCGCAGGTGATAGCGCACTTCTTTCAGCCCTTTGGCGGCAATGGCGGCAATTTGCGTATCGCGGCTGTTCACCAGGCGGCTAAATAACGCCACGTGCCAGGCATCGATAAAGAACTGGCGGGCGATGGTGTCGGCGAAGTTGCCGTTCGGCTGTTCCACCAGCAGTAAATTGCGGTACTGACGCTCATCGCGGCAAAAGGCGAGGCTGTCTTCATCGCCGCTCCCCGCCTGCTCTGCCGCGTAGCTGAGGAAATTACGCGCCTGGCCCAGCAGGTCGAGGCCGATATTGGCCAACGCGAGATCGATTTCCAGCTCCGGCGCATGGCCGCACCACGCGCCTAAGCGCTGGGCCAGCACCAGACCGTTATCGCCGAGACGCAGCGCATAGGTTGCAACGGGATTGAGGTTGTTCATCGCGGCCTCACATATGTTCCATGCCGTCGGGCACGCTGTAAAAAGTCGGATGGCGGTAGACTTTGCTCTCCGCCGGGTCAAAAAATTCCCCGCGTTCATCCGGCTGCGAGGCAATAATCTGGCTGGCTTTTACCACCCACAGCGAGCAGCCTTCGCTGCGCCGGGTATATACGTCGCGGGCATTTTCCAGCGCCATTCGATCGTCGGCGGCATGCAGGCTGCCCACATGACGATGGGATAATCCCTGTTTGCTGCGGACAAAAACTTCATATAACGGCCAGTAAACGTTGCTCATCATGCTTCTCCTTATGCCGCATCGCGGGCGTGTTGTTTCTGCGCATGGGCCAGGGCGGCTTCTCGCACCCATGCCCCCTCTTCCCAGGCCTTACGTTTGGCCGCCAGCCGTTCGTGGTTGCAGATCCCGCGTCCGTTGATCACCTCGTTCAGCTCCTGCCAGTCGATTGCGCCAAACCGGTAGTGGCCAGTGGCCTCATCAAACTGCAAATCGGCGTCCGGCACCTGCATGCCGAGGATCGCCACCTGGGGTACGGTGTTATCGACAAAACGCTGGCGCAGCTCGTCGTTGGAGTGGAGTTTGATTTTCCACGCCATGCTGCGCGCGCTGTTCGGCGAGTTGTCGTCGCTGGGGCCAAACATCATCAGGGCCGGCCACCAGAAACGATTAATGGCATCCTGCAACATCTGACGCTGCTCTTCGCTGCCCTCGGCCAGCGCCATGCAGGCTTCAAACCCCTGACGCTGGTGAAAGCTCTCCTCTTTGCAAATTTTGACCATCGCCCGGGCATACGGGCCGTAGGAGGTCCGGCACAGCGCGACCTGATTGACGATAGCGGCGCCGTCCACCAGCCAGCCGATAACGCCGATATCCGCCCAGCTCAGCGTCGGGTAGTTAAAGATCGAGGAGTATTTCATCTGCCCGTCGAGCATCTTCTGATACAGATCTTCGCGGGCGCAGCCGAGCGTTTCCGCCGCGCTATAGAGATACAACCCGTGCCCGGCCTCGTCCTGCACCTTCGCCAGCAAAATCGCTTTACGGCGCAGCGTCGGCGCGCGGGTGATCCAGTTACCTTCCGGCAGCATGCCGACAATTTCAGAGTGCGCGTGCTGGCCAATCTGCCGGATCAGCGTCTTGCGATAGGCCTCCGGCATCCAGTCCTGCGGTTCGATGGCCGTATCCTGCGCGATGCGCTGCTCAAAGCGTTGTTCTTCTGTCACGTCATCACCTTTTATGATTCCGATAAATCCAATAAATACCAATTTGCGAATCACTTTGTTTTATAAAAGTTACACTCAGGTTAAATAAAACCACAAATTTTGTTTGTTCTTTTTGTGATGACTACCGCAAAACAATGCGAGAAAAGGCTGAAATACAACAGGATAGCGCCGAAACGCTAAGCGCCCGCGATCACAATGTTAATAAATTATTAAATAGCACCTTGCATTTTGTGATTCATAAAATAACTATTTAAGAATATTTAACGTAACACATTTGGAGATTTGCGATGCAGCAGTTAGCCAGCTACTTATCCGGCGCCTGGCAGACCGGACGGGGCCGCAGCCGTACTATTCGCCACGCCATCAGCGGTGAAGCGCTATGGGAGGTCACCAGCGAGGGGCTGGATATGGCCCAGGCGCGCCGCTTTGCCATCGACCATGGCGGCAAGGCGTTACAGGCCATGACCTTTATCGAACGCAGCGCGATGCTGAAAGCGGTGGCCAAACATCTGCTGGAAGAAAAAGCCGCGTTATATGCCATCTCGGCGCAAACCGGCGCGACCCGCGCCGACAGCTGGGTCGACATCGAAGGCGGGATTGGCACGCTGTTTACCTACGCCAGCCTCGGCAGCCGGGAATTGCCGGACGATACGCTGTGGCCGGAAGATGAATTGATTCCGCTGTCAAAACAGGGAGGCTTCGCCGCCCGCCACCTGCTGACCGCAAAATCCGGGGTCGCGGTGCATATCAATGCCTTCAACTTCCCCTGCTGGGGGATGCTGGAAAAGCTGGCGCCAACCTGGCTTGCCGGGATGCCGGCGATCGTCAAACCGGCGACCGCTACCGCGCAGCTGACCCAGGCCATGGTCAAATCCATTGTCGACAGCGGGCTGGTGCCGGAAGGCGCCATCAGCCTGATTTGCGGCGGCGCGGGCGATCTGCTCGATCATCTGGACAGTCAGGACGTGGTAACCTTTACCGGCTCGGCGCATACCGGCCAACAGCTCCGCGTTCACCCGAACCTGGTGGCGAAATCGATCCCCTTCACCATGGAAGCCGATTCGCTGAACTGCTGCGTGCTCGGGGATGACATCACCCCGGAACAGCCGGAATTTGCCCTGTTTATCCGCGAAGTGGTGCGCGAGATGACCGCCAAAGCCGGGCAGAAATGTACCGCTATCCGCCGCATTATCGTCCCGCAGGCGCAGGTTAACGCGGTCAGCGAGGCGCTGATTGCCCGCCTGCAAAAAGTGACCGTCGGCGACCCGGCGCAGGAAGGGATCCGGATGGGCGCGCTGGTCAGTCACGACCAGCGTCAGGATGTGCAGGAGAACGTCAACAGGCTGGTGCAGGCCGGGTGTGAAGTCCTGCTCGGCGGCCAGGCGGATCTCAACGCGAGCGGCGCCTTCTTCCCCCCGACGCTGCTGTTCTGCCCGCAGCCGGATGAAACGCCGGCGGTGCACGCCATCGAAGCGTTCGGCCCGGTGGCCACTCTGATGCCCTATCAGCATCGCGAACATGCGCTGGCCCTGGCGCGCGCTGGCGAAGGTAGCCTGGTGGGGACGCTGGTGACCGCCAGCGGCGAACTGGCCCGTCGCTTTATTCTCGGCGCCGCGCGCGCCCATGGCCGGATTCAGATCCTCAACGAAGAGTCGGCGGTGGAATCCACCGGTCACGGCTCCCCGCTGCCGCAGCTGGTCCATGGCGGGCCGGGACGCGCGGGCGGCGGCGAAGAGCTGGGCGGGCTGCGCGCGGTGAAACACTACATGCAGCGTACCGCCGTTCAGGGTAGCCCAACCATGCTGGCCGCCATCGGCCAGCAGTGGGTCCGCGGCGCGCAGGTCAACGAGGATCGCATCCATCCGTTCCGTAAATATTTTGAAGAGATTCAGCCCGGCGATAGCCTGCTGACCCCGCGCCGGACGTTGACCGAAGCGGATATCGTTAATTTTGCCTGTCTCAGCGGCGATCACTTCTACGCCCATATGGACAAGATTGCCGCCGCCGACTCGATTTTCGGCGAACGCGTGGTTCATGGTTACTTCCTGATTTCCGCCGCCGCCGGGCTGTTCGTGGATGCCGGCGTCGGTCCGGTCATCGCCAACTATGGCATGGAAAACCTGCGCTTTATCGAACCGGTGAAGCCGGGCGATACCATCCAGGTGCGGCTGACCTGCAAGCGGAAAACGGTGAAGCGCCAGCGAACTGCCGAAGAGAAAGCGACCGGCGTCGTGGAGTGGGCGGTGGAGATAGTCAACCAGCACCAGCAGCCGGTGGCGCTGTATTCGATCCTGACGCTGGTGGCCCGCCAGCACGGCGATTTTCCGGGCTAACGCGCGGCGGTGTTTGCCCTGCGCCGGGCCAACAGCATCGGTTCCAGATGCCTCTTCGGAGGCATTTTTTGTGCCATGCGCTGAAGCATTCGCCGCATAACTGGCACATCTGACAAACAACCTGGCAAGAGCACGCAAACGTCTTGCCACTCACCGCTGGTAGGTTAAAGCGTGTGAAGCCGCCTTTTCGCCGCGGCAAGCAATACCACCACTCGCCCTGAATCATTGGGATTGCAGGATGGGCCGCACGGACCCGCAGCCGATGAACACGCAATCTGCAGCATGACGGGAATATAAATATAAGATGAGGTCACAATGGCAAATAGCTCAATTCGTTCCCCGCGCAAAACGGCGTTAGCCCTGGCCGTTGCCCTGTTTTGCGCCTGGCAGTCTCCGGCGTTCGCGCACGGCGGCGAAGCCCATATGGTCCCGATGGATAAGACTCTGCAGGCGTTCGGCGCCGACGTGCAGTGGGATGATTATGCCCGGATGTTCACCCTGATTAAGGATGGCGCGTTTGTCAAAGTGAAACCCGGCGCTAAAACGGCCATCGTCAACGGTAAGCCGCTGAATTTGCAGGTTCCGGTGGTAATGAAAGACGGCAAAGCGTGGGTCTCCGAGACCTTTATCAATGATGTCTTCCAGTCCGGACTTGACCAGACTTTCCAGGTGGAGAAGCGTCCGCATCCGCTCAACTCGTTATCCGCCGCCGAAATCAGCGAAGCGGTCACCATCGTGAAGGCCGCGCCGCAATTCCGCCCCAACACCCGTTTCAGCGAAATCTCCCTGCACGAGCCGGATAAGGCGGCAGTATGGGCCTTTGCCTTAAACGGCACCGCCGTCGATGCCCCGCGAACCGCCGACGTGATCATGCTCGATGGCAAACACGTGATTGAAAGCGTGGTCGATCTACAGAACAAAAAAATTCTCTCCTGGAAACCGATTAAAGATGCGCACGGCATGGTGCTGCTGGATGATTTCGCCAGCGTGCAAAATATCATTAACGCCAGCGACGAATTTGCCGCGGTGCTGAAAAAGCACGGGATCGCCGATAGCAAAAAAGTGATTACCACCCCGCTGACCGTCGGCTACTTTGACGGCAAAGATGGCCTCCGACAGGACGCGCGGCTGCTGAAAGTGGTGAGCTATCTTGATACCGGCGACGGCAACTACTGGGCGCACCCTATCGAAAACCTGGTCGCCGTGGTGGATCTCGAACAGAAAAAGATCGTTAAGATTGAAGAAGGTCCGGTGATCCCGGTGCCGATGGCGCCGCGCCCTTATGATGGCCGCGACCGCGTAGCGCCCTCCGTCAAACCGCTGGATATCAGCGAGCCGGAAGGGAAAAACTACACCATTACCGGCGACACCATTCACTGGCAGAACTGGGATTTCCATCTGCGGCTGAATTCGCGCGTGGGGCCCATTTTGTCCACCGTGACTTACAACGACCATGGCAAGAAACGCCAGGTGATGTATGAAGGTTCGCTGGGCGGGATGATCGTGCCTTACGGCGATCCGGATGTCGGCTGGTACTTCAAAGCCTACCTCGACTCCGGCGACTACGGCATGGGTACCCTGACCTCGCCAATCGCGCGCGGCAAAGATGCGCCGGCCAACTCGGTGCTGCTGGATGAAACCATCGCCGATTATACCGGCGCGCCAACCACCATCCCGCGCGCCATCGCCATCTTTGAACGCTACGCCGGACCGGAATATAAGCACCAGGAGATGGGGCAGCCGAACGTCAGCACCGAGCGTCGCGAACTGGTGGTACGCTGGATCAGCACCGTCGGCAACTATGACTATATCTTCGACTGGGTGTTCCACGAGAACGGCACCATCGGCATCGACGCCGGGGCCACCGGGATTGAAGCGGTCAAAGGGGTGATGGCGAAGACCATGCACGACCCGAGCGCAAAAGAAGATACCCGCTACGGGACGCTGATCGACCATAACATCGTCGGCACCACCCACCAGCATATCTACAACTTCCGCCTTGATCTCGACGTCGACGGCGAGAACAACACGCTGGTGGCGATGGACCCGGAAGTGAAGCCCAATACCGCCGGCGGCCCGCGCACCAGCACCATGCAGGTGAACCAGTACAGCATCGACAGCGAGCAGCAGGCGGCGCAGAAGTTCGACCCCGGCACCATCCGTCTGCTGAGCAGCACCACCAAAGAGAACCGGATGGGCAACCCGGTATCGTATCAAATTATCCCGTACGCGGGCGGTACCCACCCGGCGGCAACCGGCGCCAAATTCGCCCCGGACGAGTGGATTTATCACCGTCTGAGCTTTATGGATAAGCAGCTGTGGGTGACCCGTTACCATCAGGCAGAGCGCTACCCGGAAGGGAAATACCCCAACCGTTCGGTGCACGATACCGGTCTTGGCGCGTATGCCAGCGATAACGAGTCGCTGAATAACCACGACGACGTAGTCTGGATCACCACCGGCACCACCCACGTAGCGCGGGCCGAAGAGTGGCCGATTATGCCTACCGAATGGGCGCATGCGCTGCTGAAGCCGTGGAACTTCTTTGACGAAACCCCGACCCTGGGCGACAAGAAAAAGTAGCCCTGGCCCCGGTCCGCGACATGCGGCCGGGGAATTCTGCACAGCGTTAAACGTGCCCTCCCCGGGCACGTTTGCGCATCTGCGGTGAAATCCAGCCAGATTCAGACGTCACTCCCCGACTGGCGCTTAGCGCCTCCCGCCAGCGCTCGGGACAATACAGCGGGAGAGCAGAGTTTAATCGCCGGAGGGGAAGAAAGAAGAATGGCGGCGCAGCGATAAGTCAGCGAACACGCGGGGATATTTCAGCGCCTGACGCCACGGCGGGATGCCGGGCGTCAGGCGCTGGGGTCAGAGATTAATAACGCACGCAAACCGATTTCGTTTCACACCAGTCGTCCAGCCAGTCCGGACCGAAGTCGCGTCCGGTTCCGGACTGCTTCATGCCACCAAACGGCAGGTTGGCGTCGATGAGCGTATGGCTGTTGACCCACACCGTCCCGGCCTGCAGGCGCTCGGTATAGCTCAGGGCCTGTGTCAAATCGCCGGTCCAGACGCTGGCGGTCAGACCAAAATCACTGTCGTTAGCCAGGCGCAGCGCTTCTTCGCCATCGGCGACGCGCACCAGGTTGACCACCGGACCAAAGACCTCTTCCCGGCTGAGACGCAGCCCGGCGTCCGGGTTAATCACCAGCGTCGGCGCGATATAATAGCCCTGCGTATCCGGCCCGGCCTGTCCGCTAATCAGTTCCGCATGCTGCTTGCGCGCGTCATCCAGATAAGCCGCCACTTTCTCACAGTGCGCCCGCGACACCACCGGGTTAATCTGGCTGGTTTCCTGCATACCGGGTCCGACCTGCAACGACTTCACCGCCTGCTCAAAACCGCTCACCAGGCTATCGAACAGCGGGGCTTCAATATAGATACGCGAGCTGGCGGCACACACCTGACCCTGGTTGAGGAAACTGCCGGTCATTAACCCTTCAATGACCCACTCCGGGTTGGCATCTTTCAGCACAATCGCCGGGTTTTTGCCCCCCAGCTCAAGGGTCACGCGGGTCAGACGGTCGGCGGCAACGCGGGCAATCTGCTTGCCGGTGGCGGTGGAGCCGGTAAAGCTGACCTTCGCCACCTGCGGATGGGAGGTTAACGCCGCGCCGCAGCCGGCGCCGCTACCGGTCACGACGTTAAACACCCCGTCCGGGATCCCGGCTTCGGTTGCCAGCTCGGCAACCCGCAGCAGGGTCAGCGGCGTGGTCTCCGACGGCTTGATAACGATAGAGCACCCTGCCGCCAGCGCCGGCATCACTTTCCACATGCCGATCATCAGCGGGAAGTTCCACGGCACGATCCCGGCGACAACCCCCACCGGCTCTTTGCGGGTCCACGCCTGGTAACGCGCCCCCTGCGGGAACGGAATCGAGACGTCGAGCGTACGCCCGCTGATTTTGGTAGTCAGTCCGGCGGTGTAGCGCATCCAGTTCAGGGTGCAGCCCACTTCAAACGCCCGGGAGATAGCGATCGATTTCCCCTGTTCGAGGGTTTCCAGCTGCGCCAGCTCTTCGCCATGCCGCTCGACCAGGTCGGCAAAACGCAGCAGGATCCGCTCACGATCGGCGGGCGGGCGTCCTGCCCAGCTACGGGCAACAAAGGCCCGCCAGGCCGACATCACGGCGCGATCGACATCGGCGGCGCTGGCGTCCGCTGTACTGGCGATGGCCTGCCCGGTCGCCGGGTTCCAGACGGTGAGCCGGCGTTCGTCGAACGACGCCTGCTGGGTGCCGTCGATGTATAAGCCATGCTGCCGGTCTAAAAACTGCTGTACGCTGGCAAGCAGCGCTACCTGTGCTGTGGACATATCGCTTCCTTATTCCTGACGGATCGTGAGTTCAGTCTACGACGAGGCCGGCGCGCCCGCTTTTTTCTCTGTGACATTCGTTGTTGCTGCTGTGACAAGCGCCGCAATTAAGCAGATTGCGCGCCCAGAAATGTGCCTCAGGTAATAGTTCTTTCATATACTCCGCCCCGCGCTCTTGAATGCGGCAGCGTAAATGCAACAATGCCAAAACATTATTTTTACAAGAGACGGGTTATGACGACGGTGGAGAACGGACAGGACTTCCAGCGCTGGTTGGCGAAAATCAATCAGGTCTGCGGCCATTTTGCCGCCCGTCCGCTGGAAGGCCGCTTTCACGGGGAGATCGATGCCAGCTACGCCGGTAACCTGAAGGTCAGCACCGTCACCGCCTGTGGCGTTAATCTCTTCCGCACCCGCGATGAAATTAAGCGCGATAACGATGACTGGTTTTATACCGTGTTCCAGCTCTCCGGCCAGGCGGCCATCGAACAGGACGATCGTCAGGCGGTGCTGGAAGCGGGTGATATCGCCCTGATTGACGCCTCCCGCCCATGTTCAATCTTCTGGCAGCAAACCTCACGCCAGGCATCTTTGCTGCTGCCCCGACCATTGCTCGAACAGCAGCTGCGCGGCAGCGAAATCAGCATCGCCACGCGGCTGGAAAAATCCCTGCCGATGGTGCAGCTCAGCCAGCGGCTGTTGCAGGAGAGCATGAGCAGCCCCGGACTTTCCGCAAGCGAGAGTGAAGCGGCGCTGGAGGCTATCGTCTGTTTGCTACGGCCGATGCTGCATCATCACGATGCCCAGCCCTCGCGTCGGGAGAAGCAGTTTCAGAAAATTATGGATTTAATCGATGATTCCATTCAGGCGGAGCACCTGCGCCCGGAATGGCTGGCCAGCGAAACCGGCATGTCGGTACGCAGCCTGTACCGGCTGTTTGCCGATAAGGGGCTGGTGGTCGCGCAGTATATTAAGAACCGCCGTCTCGACCTCTGCGCCCGGGCGCTGCGCAATGCCCACGATGATGAAAAACTGGCGGGGATTGGCTATCGCTGGGGCTTCAGCGACCACAGCCACTTCTCCACCGCCTTCAAGCAGCGCTTTGGCGTTTCGCCTGGAGAATACCGCAAGCGCTGCCGTTGAGGATTGACGCAGCCCGCGCCTCTTTACCCCGGCCCCCTGCACGCGCTATTGAACGTCTGACCCCCTCCCGCGAGTCCCGGCCCGGGCGTGCGAGGCGCATGCAGCGTAGCGCGCAGGCGATTTCCCTTCCTGCCGCTAAAGACATGAACTCGCCAACAACCGATAAAATGGAATTTAAATTTCAATATTAATCATGCGGATTTAGAAGTGTGATTCCCATCAAAATTTTAACTTTTAATTCAATATGTTGAATTTCCTGAACTCATAAAGCGCCAAAATAAATAGCATTAAAAATCAACACATTACACCATGTCTTTTTTATCCATCATGAAAATTCAGCCTCTCCTGAACAAAATGAAATGAAATAAAATTTCCAAATTGAGATATGTTTGTGATTTTATTTCATAATAAAACGTCATATTACTCTTTATAAAACAAAACCTGACGACCCTTAGCGGTACCTGAACCCGCTAACAAGGAGGAGAGATGAAGGAAGTAAGAATAGGACTGATCGGTACCGGCTATATTGGCCGTTGTCATGCCATTGCCTACGCTCAGGCCCCGACGGTATTTCAACTGAAAGGCAAGCTGGTCAAGGAGATGGTGGCAGAGATCAACGAAGATTTAGCCAGACAAAAAGCGCAGGATTTTGGCTTCAATCGCTACACCGGCGACTGGCAAACGCTGTGCCAGGACCCCAACATTGATGTCGTGGATATCTGTGCGCCGAACTATTTGCATAAAACTATTGCTCTGGAAGCGATTAAACACGGCAAACACGTCTATAGCGAAAAACCGTTAGCCTTAACCGCCAGCGACGCCCGGGAGATGGTCGCCGCAGCTGAGCAGGCGGGAGTCAAAACGCTGGTAGGATTTAACTACATGAAAAATCCCGCGGCGCAGCTGGCTAAGCAGATTATCGATCGCGGCGAAATCGGAGATATCGTCCATTTCTACGGTACGCATAATGAAGATTATCTGGCTAACCCACACACCCCTATCGACTGGCACTGTGTAAAAGAGTTGGCCGGTTTAGGCGCGCTGGGCGATTTGGCGGCCCATATCGTCAATATGGCCCATTATTTAGTCGGCGGCATAAAAGAAGTTTCCGGTGATATGGCGACGGTCATCCCGGTACGCCCGGATCCGCGGGATCCGCAAACAATGCGCAGCGTAGAGAATGAAGATCAGGCCAGCGCCCTGGTGCGCTTCGAGTCCGGCGCGATGGGCGTCATTGAAACATCGCGTATTGCCTGCGGGCGTAAAATGGGTTTGACGTTCGTTGTGACCGGCACCAGGGGGACGATTAGCTACACCCAGGAACGGATGGCGGAACTCAACGTCTATCGCCATGACGATGACCGATCCCGCCAGGGCTTTAAAACGATCCTCATTGGTCCTGAGCACCCCAACTATTCTGCTTTCTGCGTCTCCGCCGGGCACGGTTTCGGCTTCAACGATCAGAAAACGGTTGAAATCGGCGAGTTGATAAACGGCATCGCGGCAGATGAACCGCTATGGCCCGATTTCCAGGAAGGCCTGCGTGTTTCTCAGGTTCTGGAAGCCATCGCCAGTTCCGCGCAAAAACGTTGTTGGGTTAGCGTTTAAATAGCCACCGCGGAGGAATAAATATGCCAGATATACTGATAACACACCGTTATTCAAAAATAAGCCTCAGCGCCCATGTTGATTAAACGCATGATGGTGAGCGCGAATAATTGCACCGAAAAAAATAATTCGCCGCCGTGCCGCGGCGGTAGACCATACGCTATCGCGCGAACCTGAAGCGAAACTTTTTCCGTGCCGTTAATTAAAATAAAAGGTATGAAAATGTCAGCTATCATGAATCTGAACCTACAGCAAAGAAAACGCCTGCACCAAATAACCTTAGTGGCGACATTCGGTGGCCTGCTATTTGGTTATGACACCGGGGTTATTAATGGTGCATTTTCTTCACTAAAACAATATATGGCCCTGACTCCGACAACGGAAGGTCTGGTCATGAGCGTATTGCTGGTTGGCGCCGCCATTGGCAGCGTATTCGGCGGCACGCTTGCCGATTTCTTCGGCCGCAGAAAGTACCTGCTGTGCTTGTCATTTATTTTCTTCATCGGCGCATTAATGTCTGCTCTGGCCCCGGATATCACCGTTCTGCTGATTTCCCGATTCTTGTTAGGCTATGCCGTGGGCGGCGCTTCAGTGACCGCGCCTACATTTATCTCCGAAGTCGCGCCAACCGAAATGCGCGGTAGGCTCACCGGCCTCAATGAAGTGGCGATCGTTATCGGACAGCTGGCCGCATTCGCTATCAACGCCGTAATTGGCATCGTCTGGGGACACCTCCCTGAAGTCTGGAGATATATGTTAATGGTCCAGACCATTCCCGCCATTTGTTTATTTGTCGGGATGCTGCGTTCGCCGGAAAGTCCGCGCTGGCTGGTCAGCAAGAACCGCAATGAAGAAGCGCTGGAAGTCTTAAAGCAAATTCGCTCTCCGGAACGGGCCATCCAGGAATATGAAGATATTACGACCTTAATCAACATCGAAGAGGCGAGAAAATCGAGTAACCAAAACGCCTTTATCACCATCATCAATACGCCATGGATTTTTAAATTACTGCTGGTGGGTATCATCTGGGCGGCGTTGCAGCAAACCACCGGGGTTAACGTCATTATGTACTATGGTACGGAAATTCTCAGCACCGCCGGATTCTCCGAAAGAACTTCATTAATATGCAACGTACTTAACGGCGTGTTCTCGGTGGGTGGCATGCTGATTGGGGTCATGTTCCTCGTTGACCGTTTTAAACGCAAGACCATTATTATTTATGGTTTTGCTATTATGGCGACGCTGCACCTGATTATTGCCGGCGTCGATTACACTCTGGTCGGCGATCTCAAAGCAACGGCGATCTGGCTGCTCGGCGCGCTGTTTGTCGGGGTGATGCAAGGAACCATGGGGTTTATTACCTGGGTGGTATTAGCCGAACTCTTCCCGTTGAAATATCGCGGACTATCGATGGGCATTTCGGTGTTTTTCATGTGGATCATGAATGCGATTGTCAGCTATCTGTTTCCTCTCCTGCAGGCCAAACTCGGTTTAGGCCCGGTATTCCTGATTTTTGCCGCGATTAACTATCTGGCCATTCTCTTTGTGGTTACCGCACTGCCGGAAACGGCCAACAAATCCCTGGAACAACTGGAAGAAGAGTTATCCTCTAATAACAACGATGTGCTGATTAATCATGGCGCAGAGGCGGCCCACTATGATCGATAACATTACGGCAGATAATCTGCACCTTGGCTACAAGGCTAAAAATAAGACCGAAGTCCTGTCACTACTCGGTGATGAATTCAGGAAAAAAGGTTATGTCAGCGAAGACTGCATCGTTTTTCTTGAGGAAAGAGAGCGCCAGGTCTCCACTTTCTTAGGTAACGGGATTACGCTCCCGCACCTGCCGAAATCTGCAGGCCAGATCATTATCAGGAGCGGGGTGGAAATTTTTCAGTTTCCTGATGGCGTCATCTGGGACAGAAGCAACGTCATGTTCATTGCTATCGGAGTGATTGCCAAAGAAAAGGAGCACATCGATGTGCTGAAGGAGATCGCCTCTATTTTTAGCGATGAGATCATTGCCAACGCGCTGTCATTAATCTCAAACAAGCAGGACTTCCTGAAAATTTTACAGCAACATCGCTAGTCACGGTCTTTGAACGTCGAAAACGTTTAAGCCCGGCCGGCCCTCGCCGCCGGCGATGAAAGAATCGTCATCGCCGGCGGCGCTCAGTCAGCGACAAGCCGACGCGTCACTGCGGGAGCGATTTCCGCAGCCATTTGCCGTTAAGGCCCTGCACATATTCCCCCGGCTGCGCCCTGGCCACCAGCTTCTGTCCGGCCATTTTAGCCACTTCATCCACCGGCAAATTATTCTCATCCGCCAGCTGCTGGTAGCTTTCGCTGCGCGCGGTATTGATCTGTTTTACCAGCGCCAGCGTCTCCTTGTCCTGACTTAGAGGAGCCAGATACCCCTTCAGCGTTTCACCTACCCGCCCCTGTTCACGCGCCTCATTTAGCGTCAACGCCATCGCCGATGTACTGAGGAGACCGAGCGCCAGGGTCACGATTAACCGTCGTTTTCTCATTGCCACCTCAGAATAGATCGCTGCGCGACTTCAATAGTTCTTCAACGTCCTTATCCACTTTGATATGAATTTCATGCTCAATTTTGACATTCATATTGATGGTGATCGGCTCCTTCGATGCCGCGATTTCGATCCGTGGCGTACAGCCCGCCAGCAGCATCGTGACCAGCACCGCCGTTAGCAATTTCATCATTGTTGTTCCTTACACTTTTTACCGTCCGTACAGCGCTGCACGGGAAGCACGGCGTTTTGCTCAAACCATGCCTGCACATTGTCGCCAAAACGTAAACTGCGCCACAGGTCGAAAATATTCTCCTGATGAGAATAGTTTAAATGCACCGTATTACTCTGCTCCCCGACGCGACTGGTTCCGCTGATGGTCGCCTTCAGCGTCAGCACGCCCAGATTATCGAGATTGATGCTCGTCCACGAGCGGGAGATCTCCATATAGCGCAGCCAGTTAATCGCCGCGCCCGCGGAAACATTGTCATTGACCAGCGCATCCGCCATATCCTTATCAAGACGCAGCGTCATCGGCCCCGGATTATTTAACCAGCCGTCCTTAACGATCCACTGGTCATTATCCAGCCATAGCGGCAGCGCGCCGTTAAAGGCCCCGGACATGGCGAACTGTTTGATATTTACCGCGCTCACCAGCTCGCTGCTGGAGATATTCTGCAGGCGCAGGAGCGCCGGATCGTGTTGCGGCATCCGCAGCTGCTGCATCGTCACTTTGCCGCCGAGAATATCGACGCTGACGTTGCTGAGCTGCAGCGGGTCGCTTTCACTCCACGGATAAGCCCCCTGCAGGTCTGCCGTCAAATTGCTCGCCGTCACCTGGTTGACAATTTCGCCGATACGCAACGTCACCGGCCGCCGGATCCCCAGTTGCCAGGCCCCCTGGCTAAAGCGGAACGGCAGCACAAAATCGACGCCATTGATCTGATTATCCGGCATCCAGGCGCTGCCGCCTTTTAAGACGCCATGCCCGCCGGCTTCAAATCCCTGGTCTGCCGCCGCCGAGAAGGCGACCTGCGCATACAGCATCCCTGCGCGCAGGTTCATTTTCCAGTCCGGCGGTACCAGCGGTTGAAAAACCGTTAGCGACTGTTTCGGCCACCAGGCCTGGCCACGCAGCCGCTCACCGTCCCAGCGCCCGGTCACCCGCACGGGGCCGATCTTGTTGGCGTGCAGCGAACCGTTGAACAGGAACCAGGTCGGATCGCGTCCGTCGATGTTGAATTTTAACGTCGAGGGCGGGAGTTCGCTGCCGCTGCTAAACGTGGTTTTCCCCGCGTCGAGCGACAGCGCGCCGCTAAGCCTGGGGTGTTGTTCACTTCGCAGCCAGTGGATCGGCTGGTCCAGGGTCAAGCGCGGCGTGCTCACCAGCATAGTGCCGTATTGCAGCTTATCGAAGCCGGTCGACAGGCTGTTGAGTACAATCGCACTGTCAATCCATGCCCCCGCGCCTTTTACGTCCCAACGCGCCTGCATCGGCGTAAAATGCCCCTCGCCCCAGTAGCGCCACTGCCAGCGCCCGCTATCGGGCATAAAATTATCGGCCTGGCCATCAAGATGCAGCGTGAAATCGCCCATTTCCTGCTCGTGGGCGCGCAAAATGGCCTGCAGGCGGCCGTCCACGCCCTGCCGGGTCACCTTTACCCCAGCCAGCGGCAGGCGAATTTCATCAATGTTTAATGAATCAATAACCCGCCCGCGGGAACGCAGCAGCGCGCCGGGATGGAACGCCAGTTCAGGTGCGGCCAGCGGGCCGTGCAGATTCGCCGGCAGCGCGGCATAAACGATCAGGTCGCCGAGTTTGGCCTCGCCGGTCAAGCGCAGCGGCATGTCGCTGTCGTCGATACTCAGTTTACCGGGACCGATGGTCAGAACCGCGTTCCCTTTACCGGCGTCCCCCTGGGTGAGCACGTTCAGACGGCCGCTGACCTGCATCTGTTCGGTACCCTGTTGCCAGTTGCCGACCGACAGCGCCACCCGGCCGTTCAGCGGATAGCCGGCATATTCGGTATGCCAGCGCCCATCGCTGATAGTCATGCGCTCCGGGGTGATTTCCCACGGCAAATCGAGCATCGGCTCAACCTCGCCGCGCGGGGTCACGACCAGCTGTCCGCGGTTCTTCTCCCACTCCAGTTCGGCATCTACCAGCCCTGCCGTTTGCGGGAATTCAAAGGTGGTGACCAGGTGGCCATCAACCGGTAAACCGTCCGGCACCAGCGGCATATGAAACTCGCCGGCGAGCTTAACCGGCGCCTGGCCGTCCACCAGCCGGGCCGAAAAGTCGCTGACCGTCAGCGCCTGTCCGCGCAGGCGCGCCTGCAACGTGATTTCTTTACCGCTATAACCGATATCCTGCTGCTGCGGGGTCAACGACATCACCAGCCGCCCCTGCCACTTTTCCCACGGCGAGAGGCGCAGGCTTTCAATGGTCAGCCAGCTATAGGGCAGCATGGATTGCCATTCCGCCAGGGTACGCGGCGCGCCGGCCGCCGGTTCGCTTTCCGGGAGCTTGCTCAGACAGGCGCTGTTGATATCGAGTTCGTCAACGTGCAGCCGCCAGCGGCTGGGGTGCGAAAGCTGAGCGTCGGTGATGCGCGCCAGCTCGCAATCGCCGACCAGATAGCGAAGATCGGGAATGCGTAACCCGGAGCGCGTCAGGCGCGGGCTGTCAGTAAACGCGATACGGGTGCCCGCGGGCAGCCAGATGCCTGCCAGCGTGGGTACCCAATGGGTTAGCGTCGACAGCAAAGCCAGCGGTAGCAGAATAAGTGCTAACAGTAGCGCGATGGCGGCTTTATATTTACCCTTCATGGGCAGTAATATCCTGATTCAACAAAAGTAAAAGCCGAAAGTAGCGCTTATTGTGGCACGTTCGACCAGTGAGTTAAAGTTTCCATCCAGCCTAAGAATAGTTGCTGCGCCGCCATCGCTACGGTGAAATTTTGTCCATGACCTATTTAGCCGTCATTTAACCGCCCGCTGCCACACTCGCGGTATACGATTAAAGAAGCCGGCGGATCCCGTGGAATTGATTGTTTCGTTCATTGAATACGCACAGCGCTATTATGCATTGCTCTTGCTGCTGGTCTTTTTGCTGACGTTCAGCAAATCCTGCGCGCTGATTTCGCTGCTGGTGCCGGGCACATCCGGGCTGTTGCTGTTCGGTCCGCTGGCGGCCAGCAGCCTGACGCATTTTTTATTAATGTGGCTAAGCGCCAGTCTTGGGGCAATCGGCGGATTCTGGCTCTCCTGGTGGCTGGGACGCCGCCATCAGCATCGCCTGCTGCGCCTGCGCTGGCTGCGCGATGAACGGCTGGCGCGCAGCCAGATATTTCTCCGGCGTCACGGCGCATGGGCGGTGTTTTTCGGCCGCTTTCTTTCCCCGCTTCGCGCTACCCTTCCCCTGGCAAGCGGCGCCAGCGGCACGCCATTCTGGCGCTTTCAACTGGCTAATATCAGCTCGGGTTTACTCTGGCCGCTGATACTGCTGGCGCCCGGCGCGTTCAGCGTGAATTTTTGGTAAAACACATTGTGTTTTAAAGAGATACCTCTACTCAGCGATATGCTCTAGAATTATCATTATAACCAGCAAGATAAACTATTTTTTAATATTTGTGTGATTATTTTAAATATGCTACCGTGGCGGTATAATCACTGGAGAAAAGTCTTATGAAAATCGCGGTGTATAGTACGAAGCAGTACGATAAAAAGTACCTTCAGCATGTTAATGATACATATGGCTTTGAACTCGAATTTTTCGACTTTCTGCTGACCGAAAGAACGGCGAAAACGGCCAACGGCTGCGAAGCGGTATGCATTTTCGTTAATGACGACGGCAGCCGCCCGGTTCTGGAAGAGCTGAAAGCGTATGGGGTGAAGTACATCGCCCTGCGCTGCGCCGGGTTTAATAACGTCGACCTTGATGCGGCGAAAGAGCTGGGCCTGCGGGTGGTTCGCGTCCCGGCCTATTCACCGGAAGCGGTGGCTGAACATGCCATCGGCATGATGATGTCGCTGAACCGCCGTATTCACCGCGCCTATCAGCGTACCCGTGATGCCAACTTCTCCCTCGAAGGACTCACCGGCTTTACCATGCACGGTAAAACCGCCGGGGTAATCGGTACCGGCAAAATCGGCGTTGCCGCGCTGCGTATTCTGAAGGGCTTTGGTATGCGCCTGCTGGCGTTCGACCCCTACCCGAGCGCCGCGGCGCTGGATCTCGGCGTCGAGTATGTCGATCTGCCGACCCTGTACGCGCAATCCGACGTCATCACGCTGCACTGCCCGCTGACCGAAGACAACTACCATCTGCTGAACCATGCGGCGTTTGACCAGATGAAAGACGGGGTGATGGTGATCAACACCAGCCGCGGCGCGCTGATTGATTCGCAGGCGGCTATCGATGCCCTGAAACATCAGAAAATTGGCGCCCTGGGAATGGACGTGTATGAGAACGAACGCGATCTGTTCTTTGAAGATAAGTCCAACGACGTCATTCAGGACGACGTCTTCCGCCGCCTCTCGGCATGCCACAACGTGCTGTTCACCGGGCACCAGGCCTTCCTGACCGCCGAAGCGCTGATCGGTATTTCGCAAACCACCCTGGACAACCTGCGCCAGGTCGATAACGGCGAAACCTGCCCGAACGCGCTGGTCTGATCGTCCTTGCCCTTTTGTGCCCTCCCTCCGCGGGGGGCACTTTCAGATAAGCCCCACAGAAATCGCCTGCCGTAAAGTTACACTCTGCTTAACTTATCAATGCGATCGCTATTCTGGAGGAATAATGAACAAGTATGCTGCACTGCTGGCGGCAGGAGTGCTGTTATCTGGCTGCGTCTACAACAGCAAGGTCTCCACCGGCGCAGAGCAACTTCAGCACCATCGTTTTGTTCTGACCAGCGTTGACGGTCAGGGGCTGAAGCCAGGGGAAAAACCGCTGGAACTGAGTTTTGGCGAAGATATGTATGTTTCAGGCAATATGTGTAACCGCTTTAGCGGCAAAGGCAAAATCAGCGACGGCGAGCTGAAGGTGAAAACGCTGGCCATGACCCGCATGCTGTGCGCGGATCCCGGGCTGAATGCGCTGGATAGCACCCTGAGCAAAATGCTGCGCGATGGCGCACAGGTTGATCTGACGGAAAGTCAGCTGACGCTGGCCACCGCCGACCGGACGCTGGTCTATAAGCTCGCCGAGCTTATGAATTAGTAGTTTCCGCAGCTACCGCCCGCCAGGGCTTGCTCGCTGCAGCGCTTACCGTTAGGCAAGGCGCACATCCCGATCGCTGACCCATCAAGCTGGCGTGCCACGGAGAGCGAGCCGCCAACCATCGCGCAATTCGCCTGCCCGGAGCTGCTCATCGCGGCACGCATGCCCGGCGACACGTGTGCCGCGGTTGCCTGTTGTACTGGTTCGCTACTACAGGCCGACAATAATAACGCGGCACACCCCATTAAAAACGCAGCTCGCATCGTCTCTCCCCCTCAGAAACATCTTAAAATAAACAAACCCAAGAATAATAGGCAGCGTAGCGCCGGACGTCGAGAGGCGAAATACGTATTTATGCGCCTCATTAACATTTTCTAGCAAATTTCCCGGCCGATCGTTGATTTTGTCAGGAAAAGAGAAGGGTGAACAGGTGGTCAATCTTTACCCGCGACGGGCGCCGTGGCTGACAGGCCGGGCCAGCGGGTAAGCGTATCGCGATGATTCTACCTTTCAGCCGGCGGTTAAGAGTGATCCGCCCAATACCGGGTTCTATTTTGGCGGCAAGGCGCGGGAAAAGTTCGTGGAGAGTGACCGGATGCCTTACCCCTTGCCATTCGCAGGGTTGTTTACATCTCAGATGATAATGATTATCATTTAAACATCAACAGGGAGGCATGCCGCAACCTTTACCCGTTATTGCATAATTTGCTGCCAACAAACTTCCCAGTGACTGGGCTTTTTCGGCGAGGATGCCATGTACAGTCTGAGAAAACAACTCAGCCGATATTCGGCCCGATACACGTTGCTCATCGAGTCGCAGCAGCTCCCTTTTGCGTGGGAAATATTTCGTAATACCCTGATAATACAGCAATGTGCAGCAATTGAAATCAGCCTTGCCGGTCGAGGCTGGAAACTGCACGTCGGTCATGATGAAATAACCGGTTTTCCCATGTACATCGCCAGAAGCAAGTATGGTCGTCTGATTATCATCAGGTACTCTGACTATCAGAAAGAGATGGCGAAGATTAGATAGAGTGGTCCGCCATCGGGGTCTCGAACCCCGGCCCCTACTTCCTGTCACAAAGCAATGCTCTTGCCTGGTTGAGCTAATGGCGGAACAGAACAGGATGATACCGTCCATATGGACCCGGGTTCAACCATGCATTCTGTGCATCTAACACGATAAAACCCTGCCATCTGCATAATGCACTTTCTCACACCCTCTGCGGGTGAGCGGCACGGGGCGTTTCGCTCGCCCCCATGGCCCCCGCATTGCCAGCCCGTGGCCACTCTGTAGCTCTATCGTTGCTGTCAGCAACGCCCATGTAAGCATGGAACATCGGCACAGACAGCAGGGGGTTGGGACGGCTAAAAATCGCTGCGGCGCAGGCGGCTGACCGGGTTGCCAGGGGCGGGCGAAACATCGCGAGAACTGAACCAGAATCAGCAAGATATCAGTCCTCCTCCTTCGCTCCCTTCTCCCCCTTCAGGGAGAATTCATGGATCAATTTGTGCACTCGAAAGCCTCATAACTTCAAGGGTATAGAGAATGCCCTTATACTAACTACTATAATTACAGGATCCGCGGCTGTCTGGCGGTCCCTTCTTTTTGCGCAATGTTAGGGTGTCTTCTTATGATTACTATCGACGGTAATGGCGCGGCGGCTTCAGTCGCGTTTCGCACCAGTGAGGTTATCGCCATCTACCCGATTACGCCCAGTTCGACGATGGCGGAACAGGCGGATGCCTGGGCCGGTAACGGGCTAAAAAACGTGTGGGGCGATGTGCCGCGCGTGGTGGAAATGCAGTCGGAGGCCGGGGCCATTGGCGCCGTACACGGCGCGCTGCAAACGGGGGCGCTCTCCACCTCATTCACCTCATCGCAGGGTTTGCTGCTGATGATCCCCACGCTGTACAAACTGGCCGGCCAGCTGATGCCGTTTGTCCTGCACGTCGCCGCGCGTACCGTCGCCACCCACGCGCTATCCATCTTCGGCGACCATTCCGACGTCATGGCCGTACGTCAGACCGGCTGCGCGATGCTGTGCGCCAGCAGCGTACAGGAAGCCCAGGACTTTGCGCTGATTTCCCATATCGCCACCCTTAAAAGCCGGGTGCCGTTTATTCATTTCTTCGATGGGTTCCGTACCTCGCACGAAATCAATAAAATCGCCCCGCTGGCGGACGACACCATTCGTAGTCTGCTGCCGCAGGAAGAGATTGACGCGCACCGTCTGCGTGCGCTGAACCCGGAACATCCGGTCATTCGCGGGACCTCGGCCAACCCGGATACCTATTTCCAGTCTCGGGAAGCGACCAACCCGTGGTATGACGCGGTGTACGACCATGTCGAAACGGCAATGAACGACTTCGCCGCCGCCACCGGACGCCAGTACAAACCGTTCGAGTTCTACGGCCACCCGCAGGCGGAACGCGTGATTGTGATCATGGGCTCGGCAATCGGCACTTGTGAAGAGGTCGTGGACGAACTGCTCAGCCGCGGTGAAAAAGTCGGCGTCCTGAAAGTGCGCCTGTATCGCCCCTTCTCCGCCGCCCATCTGCTGGAAGTCCTACCGGAAAGCGCCCGCGCGGTTGCCGTGCTGGATCGCACCAAAGAACCCGGCGCGCAGGCGGAACCGCTGTATCTCGATATCATGACCGCGCTGGCGGAAGCCTTTAACCGTGGCGAGCGGGAAACCTTACCGCGCACCATCGGCGGGCGCTACGGCCTGTCGTCGAAAGAGTTCGGCCCGGAGTGCGTGCTGGCTATCTTCAATGAATTACGCGAAGCCCGGCCCAAACCGCGCTTCACCGTCGGGATCTACGATGATGTGACCAACCTGTCCCTGCCGCTGGGAGAAAATACTCTGCCGGCGGAGGCCAAGCTGGAGGCCCTGTTCTACGGTCTCGGCAGCGACGGTAGCGTCTCGGCGACCAAAAATAACATCAAAATTATCGGCAACTCCACGCCGTGGTTCTCGCAGGGCTATTTCGTCTATGACTCGAAAAAAGCCGGTGGCCTGACCGTTTCGCATTTGCGGGTGAGTGAAAAACCGATTCGTTCTTCTTATTTAATTTCGCAGGCTGATTTCGTTGGCTGCCACCAGCTACAGTTTATTGACAAATATCAGATGGTTGAACGGTTGAAGCCCGGCGGAATCTTCCTGCTCAATACGCCGTACAGCGCCGATGAGGTCTGGTCGCGTCTGCCGCAGGAAGTCCAGGCCACCCTGAATCAGAAAAAGGCGCGCTTTTATATTGTTAACGCCGCGAAGATCGCCCGCGAATGCAGCCTTGGCGCCCGTATCAACACCGTCATGCAGATGGCGTTTTTCCATTTGACGCAGATTCTCCCGGGCGACAGCGCGCTGGCCGAACTGCAGGGGGCGATTGCCAAAAGCTACAGCATCAAAGGCCAGGATTTGGTTGAGCGTAACTGGCAGGCGCTGGCGCTGGCGCGTGAATCGTTAGCTGAAGTGCCGTTACAGCAGGTGGACGCCGCCAGTCCGAATCGCCCGCCGGTGGTATCCGACGCCGCGCCGGACTTTGTCAAAACCGTCACCGCCGCGATGCTGGCCGGGCTTGGCGATGCGCTGCCGGTCTCCGCCCTGCCGCCGGACGGCACCTGGCCGATGGGCACCACCCGTTGGGAGAAACGCAATATCGCCGAAGAGATCCCCATCTGGAAGGAAGAGCTTTGCACCCAGTGTAACCACTGCGTGGCCGCCTGCCCGCACTCGGCGATTCGCGCCAGGGTGGTTTCGCCGGAGGACATGGCAGAGGCCCCGGCCAGCCTGCACTCCCTGGATGTCAAATCCCGCGACATGCGCGGACAGAAATATGTGCTGCAGGTCGCGCCGGAAGATTGCACCGGCTGTAACCTGTGCGTGGAGGTGTGCCCGGCCAAAGATCGCCAGAACCCGGAAATCAAGGCCATCAACATGATGTCGCGACTGGAACATGTGGAAGAAGAGAAAGTGAATTATGACTTCTTCCTCAAGCTGCCGGAAATTGACCGCAGCAAGCTGGAACGCATCGATATTCGTACCTCGCAGCTGATCAGCCCGTTGTTTGAATATTCCGGCGCCTGCTCCGGCTGCGGCGAAACGCCGTATATTAAACTGCTGACCCAGCTGTACGGCGACCGGATGCTGATCGCCAACGCCACCGGCTGCTCGTCCATTTATGGCGGCAACCTGCCATCAACGCCGTATACCACCGACGTCAACGGTCGTGGCCCGGCGTGGGCGAACTCGTTGTTCGAGGACAACGCCGAATTCGGCCTCGGCTTCCGTCTGTCGGTCGATCAGCATCGCCAGCGGGTAATGCGACTGCTGGCGCAGTTTGCCGATAAGATCCCGGCGGAGCTGAACGACGCGCTGCAGGCCGAAGCGACGCCCGAGGTTCGCCGGGAACAGGTGGCGGCGTTGCGTCAGGCGCTGGCCGGCGTCGCCGACGCGCAGGAGCTGCTCACCGATGCCGACGCGCTGGTGGAAAAATCTATCTGGCTTATCGGCGGCGATGGTTGGGCCTATGACATTGGCTTTGGCGGGCTGGATCACGTCCTCAGCCTGAGCGAAAACGTCAACATTCTGGTGCTCGATACCCAGTGTTACTCCAATACCGGCGGCCAGGCATCGAAAGCCACGCCGCTCGGCGCGGTCACCAAGTTTGGCGAACACGGTAAACGTAAGGCGCGGAAAGATCTCGGCGTCAGCATGATGATGTACGGCCATGTCTACGTGGCGCAGATCTCGCTGGGCGCACAGCTGAATCAGACGGTGAAAGCGATTCAGGAGGCGGAAGCCTACCCCGGCCCGTCGTTGATTATCGCCTACAGCCCCTGCGAAGAGCACGGTTACGATCTCGCGCTGAGTCACGATCAGATGCGTCAGCTGACCGCGACCGGCTTCTGGCCGCTGTATCGCTTCGACCCGCGCCGTGCGGATGAGGGCAAACTTCCGCTGGCGCTGGATTCTCGCCCGCCGTCCGACGCGCTGGCCGAAACGCTGCTTAACGAGCAACGCTTCCGTCGGCTCAATGCGCAGCAGCCGGAGGTAGCGGAGCAGCTGTGGAAAGATGCGGCAGCGGATTTGCAAAAACGCTACGACTTCCTGGCGCAGATGGCCGGAAAAGCGGAGAAGCCGGTGACCGAAAGTTAAGCCGCGGCGTACAGAACCCCAGCAATAAAAAAAGCCCGAATACTGATTCGGGCTTGTCATTTCTACCGCTAAAAATACACCTGCTGCACAATGCGGCGGCAATAATAAATTCTGGCGACAATAAAGGCATATAACACGCGGATAATACGCCCGTACATGACCTGTGTATAATTTTTATTATATATATTTTCATACCATATATTCACAGTAATTATCACCATCAGCGCAGCGTTATTTACCCTGCCGCAATTCATCACCGGATCATCGATTATTTACCCAGTCTTAATTTTCGCTTTGAGCATAAGCCTACGCGCCGCCAGGAGAGCAAAATAAAAAATAGCAGTCAGTCCCCCCGCGGACATGCCAGCGCGAATGGCGCGGCGGCGGGCCCGGCCGACGGCGCTAAAGCCGACATCCGCAACCGGATTAGGCAGTATGCCGCTAATACTATATTTCTACTGACGACATATTCTCCCCCCCCCCCCTAGATCGCCGCAAAAATTAAAATGGCGGCTTTCATAAAAAACAGAAAATTAACGCCACGGCGCCATCGCCGTCCTGTTTACTCCTGCATACGCGCGTTCCGATCCGCACCACAACAATAAGCGCAGGTGAAACAGATCGGCGCTGGCGCCGCCTGTCGCCTCCGGTGAAATATCTCCGCCTGGGTTGATGGCAGAATAAACCAGCGCAAAGATGGCGTTCGTGATGACAACATCCCCGTTCCGGGCCGGCCCTGTGCGGGCTGACGCCCAGGCCGCTGGCCGCGCATTACGCCAGCAACTTCAATCAAATCAAAACAATATAGCTACAGTATTAAAAGAGTGGCCCAATGGATGATATATTGCCTGTAAAGCCTGTCGTAAAAGGACGCCTGTCATGCATCATCATCCTGTTAACTCATCCCGAATTGCTTCCGTCGCTTATGACGAAGCCTCTGGCATCCTCGAAATTCGTTTTCGCGACAATACCACGCTGCAATATGACAAGGTGCCCGAACGCATCTTCCGCAATTTCCTGCAGGTGGTGTCTAAAGGCCGTTTTTATGATGGCGTCATTAAGGGGAAATTTAGCGAACGCCGGTGCAGCTAAAGCCAAAATGTGACCCGGATAGGGTACATAATCCACCAGGATGGCGTACACTTTAAGTGGTTACTTAAACAGAGGTTTTATGGCCAGAATAATTCTTGTACCCATTGATATCTCAGATAAAGAATTAACTCAACGCGTCATATGCCACGTTGAAGCCGAGGCGCGCATTGATGATGCCGAGGTGCACTTTCTGACCGTGATTCCATCCCTTCCCTATTACGCCTCGTTGGGGATGGCTTACACTACCGAACTGCCGCCAATGGATGAGTTTAAAGCGGAATCTGCAACCCGTCTGAAAGAGATCGTGGCCCAGTTTGCCATTCCTGAAGACCGGGTCCATTTCCATGTCAAGGAAGGCTCGCCGAAAGACAATATTCTGGAACTGGCGAAAACGCTTCCGGCAGATCTGGTGATCATCGCCTCTCACCGTCCGGATATTACGACCTACCTGCTCGGCTCAAACGCCGCGGCGGTTGTCCGTCACGCCGACTGCTCGGTGCTGGTGGTGCGTTAACCTCTTCAGCCCGCCGTCACGGCGGGCTTTTTATCTTACTCATCGTCAGGCTAAACCGCCTGAAATGTGCTGACATCCCCATCGCGAATCCGTACCATACACGCCACAGACTTCTACTCATCAATGTAAGACGTCATTAATTGCGATCGCCCGCAGAGCTGTGAGCAGAATGCGTGCGCCACACTATGAATTGAGCTATCATTAAATGCTGCAAAATCAAGAAATTAGCAAAAAAGAAAAGTACAGCCTCGATAAATTGCAAAAACGCCTGCGTCGTAACGTCGGCGAAGCAATTGCCGACTTCAACATGATTGAAGAAGGCGACCGGATTATGGTTTGCCTTTCCGGCGGTAAAGACAGCTACACCATGCTGGAAATCCTGCGCAATCTGCAGAAAAGCGCGCCGATTTCGTTCTCACTGGTGGCGGTTAACCTCGACCAGAAACAGCCGGGTTTTCCTGAGCACATTCTGCCGGAATATCTACAGCAGCTCGGCGTCGAGTATAAAATTGTCGAAGAAAATACCTACGGTATTGTGAAAGAGAAGATCCCAGAAGGCAAAACCACCTGCTCACTCTGCTCACGTCTGCGCCGCGGCATCCTCTATCGCACCGCGAGCGAGTTAGGGGCAACCAAAATTGCTCTCGGCCACCACCGTGACGACATTTTACAAACGCTGTTCCTGAACATGTTCTACGGCGGAAAAATGAAAGGCATGCCGCCGAAACTGATGAGCGATGACGGCAAGCATATCGTGATTCGTCCGCTGGCCTACTGCCGTGAAAAAGACATCGAGCGCTTTTCGCAGGCCAAAGATTTCCCGATCATTCCATGCAACCTCTGCGGTTCACAGCCTAACCTGCAACGCCAGGTGATTGCCGACATGCTGCGCGACTGGGATAAACGTTACCCCGGCCGCATCGAAACCATGTTCAGCGCCATGCAGAACGTGGTGCCATCCCATCTTAGCGACGTTAATCTGTTCGACTTTAAAGGCATTAACCACCACTCTGAAGTGGTTGACGGTGGCGATCTGGCATTTGACCGTGAAGAGATCCCGCTACAGCCTGCGGGCTGGCAGCCGGAAGATGAGAGCACACCGCTGGATGAACTGCGCCTGAACGTGGTGGAAGTGAAGTAAACCCCCGGCGTCCCGGAGCGCGCTCCGGGACGCCTTTTAAGGCTCTATTGCAGCAGGCGGACGCGGCAATTTTTGCCTTTGATTTTACCGTTCTGTAACTGCTTATAGGCTTTCTGCGCTACGCCCTGACGTATAGCGACATAGACGTGGGCCGGATGGACGTTAATCTTGCCGATATCCGCGCCGTCAAAACCCATATCGCCGGTCAGGGCGCCAAGCACATCGCCGGCGCGCATTTTGGCCTTCTTCCCGCCATCGATGCACAGCGTCGCCATTTCCGCGTGAAGCGGCGTGATGGCGCCGTTTGCCGGCGCCGCCATCCAGTTCAGCTTCAGCTGCAGCATTTCCGCAAGAATATTGGCGCGCTGCGCCTCTTCCGGCGCGCACAGGCTAATAGCCAGACCGCTCTCCCCGGCGCGGGCGGTACGTCCGATGCGATGCACGTGAACTTCCGGATCCCACGCCAGCTCATAGTTAACCACCAGCTCCAGCGATTTAATATCCAGACCGCGCGCGGCAACGTCGGTTGCCACCAGAACGCGCGAGCTGCCGTTGGCAAAACGCACCAGCGTCTGATCGCGATCGCGTTGTTCAAGATCGCCATGCAGCGACAGCGCGCTCTGCCCTGAAGCGTTCAGCGAATCGCACACCGCCTGGCAATCTTTTTTGGTGTTACAGAACACCACGCAGGAGGCCGGCTGATGCTGGCTGAGCAATTTTTGCAGCAGCGGGATCTTCCCGCGCTGAGAGGTTTCGAAGAACTGCTGCTCAATCGCCGGCAGCGCATCTACGGCATCGATTTCAATCGTCTGCGGGTCATTCTGCACCCGCCCGCTGATTGCGGCGATGGCTTCCGGCCAGGTGGCGGAAAACAGCAGCGTCTGACGACTGGACGGGGCAAAGCGGATCACCTCATCAATGGCATCGCTGAAGCCCATATCCAGCATCCGGTCGGCCTCGTCCATCACCAGCGTCTGCAGGGCATCTAACGACACGGTGCCTTTCTGCAGGTGATCGAGTAAACGGCCCGGCGTGGCGACAATAATATGCGGCGCATGCTGCAGCGAATCACGTTGAGCGCCGAATGGCTGCCCGCCGCACAGCGTCAGAATTTTTGTGTTCGGCAAAAAACGCGCCAGGCGACGCAGTTCGCCAGCAACCTGATCCGCCAGCTCACGGGTCGGGCACAGTACCAGGGATTGCGTCTGGAACAGGGTCGCATCAATCTGCTGAAGCAACCCCAGGCCAAACGCCGCCGTTTTACCGCTGCCGGTTTTTGCCTGCACGCGCACATCCTTACCGGCCAGAATGGCGGGCAAGGCGGCTGCCTGGACAGGGGTCATCGTGAGATAACCCAGCTCATTCAGGTTAGCGAGCTGGGCGGCGGGCAAAACGTTCAGGGTTGAAAAAGCGGTCACAATTTTTTCTCGAATTAAAGGGCGCACGGTTGGCAGGCGCGTATCCTCGCAGATCTGCGCCTCTGATGCGACAATTTAATCGGTTCATCATCCGCCGGCGGGTCCGGCAACGGGTGTGGGCGCGGACGCGGATCGGGCACCGGCGTCGGTTCGTTAGGTTCAGGTGAGATGGGTATTGACGTTAAGGGCTGATATCGCATGTTGACTCTCCCGGTTATGAGCGGGTGCATCTGTTAAGCGTAGAAGCTGGCGAGCAGAGAGCAAAAAAAAGCCGACTTAATCAAGTCGGCGTCGTACGAATCAATTGTGCTATGCAGTAATTCAAAAAAAGGAAGTAAGACAATATGGAGCGCAACGCCCATCGCTTGACGTTGCATTCACCTGCGAGAGAGATATTGCCCCGAACGGGGAGAGGGTTTATTGATTTCGCTCAAACATTGCCGGATTTTCCCCATCCGAACGCCGATAAAAGGCGATTATTTACAGCCATTTACTACGATGTAACCACCATGCAACACCACCAATGAGAACAACTAACATTATGCAAAAGATGGAAAAACCTAAATGCCACGCATTGCCGGGAATGCCGCCAAGGTTGACGCCAAACAGGCCGGTTAAAAAGGTGCTGGGCAGAAAAACCATCGCCATCAGGGACATAGTATAGGTTCGCCGCGATAGCCCCTCCTGCATAATCTGCGCGATTTCATCGCTCATGATCGCCGTGCGGGAAATACAGCTATCAATCTCATCGAGGCCGCGCCCCAGCCGGTCGGCAATATCCTGCATGCGCCGACGATGATCGTCATTCATCCACGGCAGGCGTTCACTGGACAGGCGCGAGTACACATCGCGCTGCGGGGACATATAGCGACGCATCACAATCAGCTGTTTACGCAGCAGCGCCAGGAAACCGCGCGGCGGCACCTGCTGATCGAGCAAATTGTCTTCGAGGTCGATAATCCGGTCGTGTAGCTGCTCGATAAATTCGCTGGCGTGATCGGTCAGCGCATCGCAGATATCCACCAGCCAGCCGCCGCAGTCCGTCGGCCCGGTGCCTTCCCGCAGATCGCCGAGGACATCGTCCAGCGCCAGCACCCGCCGCTGCCGGGTGGAGACAATTAAACGCGCATCCATATACAGGCGCATGGCCACCAGCTGATCCGGGCGTTCATCGGTACTGCCGTTGATACAGCGCAACGTAATTAACGTCCCGTCGCCGATGCGCGTCACCCGCGGCCGGGTACTCTCCCCCGCTAAGGCATCGCGCACGCTATTGGGCAACAGCGGCGTCGATGCCAGCCATTCGGCGCTATCGGCATGGGTGTAGTTCAGATGCAACCAGCAAGGGTGATCCTTATCGATAGTGTCGCTGTCGGTCAGCGGCTTCACGCCGCCCTGCCCGTCGAATTGCCATGCAAAAACGGCATCCGCTACGTTCAATTCCGCTCCCTTAATGGCGTCCACCCAACCTCCGTCAATGAATGCTAATTTTCGTAGTCTAGCCTGCCACATCGGTTAATCAAGAGTTAAAGCAAGCAGGGTGCTGAATTCGCTGATGAAAAGCGGCGGCAGAAAAAAGAACCCGCCCGCCGGGCAGGATGAGATCGGCGCGGAGTATGCGCTAGCCGCCTCCGGCGATGGTGATTACAGCGATCGCCGGAGGCGTTTTACCTCAGCCCTGCCAGCGCGACGCGCGAATAATGTGACAGAAGTTGAGCGGCGTAAATGCCGGATCCTTGTCGCGCAAGACGTCGGCTTTGACATTGCCGAAGGTAGTGGCCGGTTTATGTTTGATGCCGTCATAGAAGGCCTGGATTATCGCCTCCTTAAACTGCGGCGGGCGCGGATGCTGCCCGACGACGGCGGTACGCTCCTCCTCGCTAAAGGCGTCGTAGCCCATTCCCAGCACGTCCATCTCCACGCCGGCGGTCACCAGCGCAATTTCCGCCGCCATAAACTGCGGAATGCCCGGCGTAGTATGCAGGGCAATGGCCGTCCATACCTTATCGATATCGTTTTGATTCACGCCATAACCCTGCATAAATTCGCGGGCGGCGTTGGCCCCATCCACCTCGAAGCGCCGATCGCAGCTGCAGTGTTCGTGGGTCAAGCCGATATCATGAAACATACAGCCGACGTACAATAATTCATGGTCAACCTTAATCGCCTGCTGCCGGGCGGCAAGCGCGGCCCAGTAGTAAACCCGGCTGGAATGGTGGAAAAGCAGATCCGATTCGCTATCGCGAATAAACGCCGTGGTATCGCGCGCCATCTGGCTGTCCGGAATGGTGATGCCCTGTACGGTAAAAGTCATCTGATGTCTCCTCAGGTGGGTGTAAGCGCTATTGTGGTAGAGACAACCTCTGTCTTAAATGGTATTAAACAGACGATATCGGACATTACGTCAAAGCGGGACCTGGAGAGAATAAATGCAGCACCACATTGTGATTCTGGCGGTTCCCGGCGTACAGCTGCTGGATGTCGCCGGGCCGCTGGATGCCTTCGCCGAAGCCAACCGTCTGCTGTGCCGCCCGGTTTATCGCCCGCAGATCCTCGCGCTGTACGGTGAGACCGTGCGCGCCTCCTCGGGCGTGACCCTGGCCGCCGACGCCCGGCTGGGAGAGAGCCCGCCCCCCGACAATATGACCTTCCTGATCGCCGGCGCCCCCGACATCGGGCAGCAGCGGCTAACCGTACGGCAAATCGCCTCCGTCACCCAGCTCTGTGGCGCCAGCTGGCGTTACGGCTCGGTCTGCACCGGCGCCCTGCTGCTGGCACAAACCGGGCTGCTGGAAAAGCGTCGGGTCACCACCCACTGGTCCGTTGCCGACGCTCTTGCCGCGGCGAATCCCGGCATCCAGGTCGATGCCGATGCGCTGTACGTCGCGGATGGCCCGGTGCGCACGGCGGCGGGCGTCACCTCCGGGATGGATCTGGCGCTGCGCTTTATCGAAGAGGATCTGGGGCGGGAGGTAGCCCTTGATGTGGCGGCTAATCTGGTGATGTTTTTCCGCCGCCCCGTGGGCCAGGGGCATTACATCCGCAAGCGCCAGGCGTCGCTCAACGGTAGAAGCGCACTGCAGGATCTCCAGCGCTGGACGCTCACTCATCTGGAACAGGTCGGCGGAATCAAAACGATGGCGGAGCATATCAACCTTAGCACCCGCCATCTTAACCGGCTGTTTCATCAGGAGATGGGCATGAGTACCGGCGAATGGCTGGAAGGGGTAAGAATGGCGCGGGCGCGGGAACTGCTGAGCGCTCAGGTGCCGCTTAAGACGGTGGCTTTCCGCTGCGGTTATCGCAGCAGCGACGTCCTGCGCCGGGCCTTTATTAAAGTCACCGGCTTAACGCCGACGGTGTATCGCAAAATCTATGGCACCGGGCAATAGATAGCACTATTTCGTCGGTTCCCCCGCGATACGCCAGGGGAACCGTACGCATCAGAAGGTGTAACTCATGCTCACCGAGACGTTGCGCGGTTCGCCGTACACCGCCGAATCATCAAGGTAGGAGTAATATTCGCGGTCAAACAGGTTGGTGACGTTTGCCTGCACCGCCAGCTGCTTCGTCACCTGATATTGCGCAAACAGGTCCACCAGCGGGTAGCTGCCCTGGTACAGACGTTGCGTGTCGCCATCCGGCCCGCTGATGTCCTGATACACCCGGTTTTGCCAGGTTGCGCCGCCGCCGACGGTCAGCTCTGGTAATACCGGTAGTCGGTAGCGTGTGAAGAGCTTCAACTGCGTCTGCGGCGCAAAGCTGTTGTACCGCCCGCCGCTGTCGGTGGCGACATAGCGGGTGGCGCTAAAGGTCAGCTGCATATTGTCGGTCACCGCGCCATTGACTTCAAACTCCGCCCCCTTACTGACCGCCCCTTTCGTGGCGCGATAGGCCTGCTCACTGGAGCCATTGACAAACTCGCCGCTGACGGCTTCCGCCGCATTCTCCTGCTCAATACGGAAGATAGCGAGGTTGCTTGTCAGGCGGCCTTCCATCCAGTCCGCTTTCAGCCCGGTCTCATAGTTTTTCCCGGTCACCGGCGCCAGCCAGCCGCCGCCCGCCGAGCGTTTGGTTTGCGGCGAGAAGATGGAGGTGTAGCTGGCATAGCCTGACAAACTCTCGGTGATGTCATAGACCAGCCCGCCATACGGCGTGATGTTGTATTTGCGCATCTCGCCGCTGCTGCCGCTGGTACTGTACTGCGTGTAGCGCGCGCCAATAATCAGCGACAGCGGGTCGGCCAGCGACAAGCGCGCAGCGGTATAGGCGGATTTCTGCCGCACAATATCATCCGCGTTCAGATACCAGTCGCCCCATTCCGGTTCCGCGACGCGCCCGTTCCAGCGGTTGTCAAAGATCCCCAGCTGGTCGCTATCCATCGGGCCATCCTGACTGTGGCTCGCGTTATGCTGGCGGCTATAGCTGGCGCCGGCCATCAGCTGGTGCTGCCGCCCAAGCAGGTCAAACGGCCCGCTGGCATACGCATCATACGAGTCGAGGGTCCGTTCCCCCCGATCTTTACTCCCCCAGCCGGTGGCCCCTTCTCCGCTATTCGCATCCGGATTACCCATGATATACAGCAGCGTATCGTTCAGGGTCTGCTCGCCGTGCGTGCCGTTCAGGCGCAACGACCAGCCGTTGTCCCACTCATGGGTCAGATTTGCGAATATTTTGCGCGACTCAATCGCATAATGCGTCCAGTCGGCGGAGGTGCTGGTGCTGCGCTGGTAATGGGTCCGCGAGCCGTCGCTATACAGACTCGGCAGCCCGCCCCATGTCGGATTGCCGGTAGTGGACTTTTGATAGTCCCAGCCGAGGGAAACCGTTGTCCGATCGCTGAGATCGGCATCGACCACGCCATACAAAAACTTCCTGATTTTGTGGTATCGGTCGAGCCAGCTATCCTGGTCCTGATAGCCGGCGATCGCCCGTCCGCGTACGCTGCCGTCGCCGTTCAGCGGCCCCGAGATATCGCCCACATAGCGCTGTTTGTTCCAGCTCCCGTAGCTGGCGCTGATATTCCCGGTTAAGGTTTTGCTGTCCGCTTTTTTACGCACCATATTCACCGTCGCACCGGGGTCGCCTGCGCCGGTCATCAAACCGGTCGCGCCGCGCACCACTTCGATACGATCGTATATCGCCGTGTCTTCCGCCGCGTCGCCGTAGTTCCAGGCGTCGCCCATCGAGGTGGGAATATCGTCGTAGGAGAAACTGGTGATTTCGAATCCGCGGGAAAAGTACTGCGAACGTTCGCTATCAATCTGCTGTGCGGAAACACCGGTCGCGTTGGCCAGGACCCGATCGACGGTCTGGAGATCCTGATCCTTCATCCGCTGCCCGGTCACCACACTGACCGACTGCGGAATATCCCGCGGGGCCAGCAGCATTTTGGTTCCCGCGCGGGTGGTTTTGACCGCGTAATCCTGCGCTTCATCGGCACGCTTTCCCGCGTCGCCATAGACCACCATCTCTTGCCGGGAATCGGTATCCTTACTCTCCTCGGCCGCCCGCGCAGGCTGGGCCAGGATGTGAACCGCCAGCGCCAGTAGCGAAACGGTAAACGGTATTTTTACGCTCGTTGCGGCTAGCTGCCCGCACCTTCCCCTGCCATTGAGAAACATATCTTTTCCATCAGGAATAATAATTGTGGGTGTCGCCGCTTCGCCCGCAGCGCAGATGAAATAACGCTCTGTTCCATGAGCCTTCGCGTCGCAAAAACGGGAAATGGCAGCCAATGAGAATGTTAATGATAATTATTTGCCTTATTGTGCGCAGTCTGTTTTGTAAGTTATATGTAAGTAAATGTATATATTCAGTAAATCAATACGTTGAGCGCACATCCCGCTAACAGACGGCCGGGAGGAGAGTGAAAAGCCCACCCCAGACGCCAATTTATGCCGGTGGAATCGGCGGAATCCCCTCTCGCGCCACCTCAGACCGGCGCACCACGTTTGCGCAATCCGGACAAATGATTATTATTCTCATTCTTGTTTTGCCTTTTCCCGGGCAGCGCTGACCTGCCGGGAAGCATTTATCCAATGATGGAGTCGAGAATGAAAGTGTTGCTCACCCCGCGTAAAACGGCGCTTGTTGCTGCGTTTGCCGCGGCATTGGCCCTGACGGGTTTCCAGGCTTCGGCGGCGCCCCCCCCGGCCGCGCAGGCCGCCACTGCGCAGAACACCGCCTCCGTGACGCAACGCGTCCTTGGTGATGGCTTATATGAAATGGCCTATCTACCCGCGGAAGGCGCGCTGTATGTCGCCAGCGCCCAGGGATTCAAAGCGGTCAACGGCGGAATGATCTACCGGCTGGATCCCGCCACCCTGGCGACTAAAGCGGAAACGCACACGGATTTAAAAAACTTCGGTATGGCCGTGGATGATGATGGGAAGGTGTTTTACACCACCAACTCGCTGGACGGCGGCGTTTCGAAAGTCGATGCGCACAGCGGCAAAGTCCTGCAGCGGGTGCTGTTTACAGGAACCGACAAAGATGGCGACCCTATTGGCGCGCGTGAGGTCCTGTTCCACAATAATCAGCTGTTTATCGGCCGTGTCGCCGACCCTGGTTTTATTACCGTGGTCGATGCGAAGACGATGACGCTGAAAACCCACATCGAGAACGCCGGGAAATGGGTCACCGGGCTGATCTACTCTCCTCTAACCCAGCGGATCTATGCGGCTAACGGTAGCGGCGAAATCCTGGTGATTAATCCGACGACCTACCGCATCGAACAACGCTGGACGCCGGGTGATGGCCAGTCATATCTGTTCCTTAACCTGGCGGAAGATCCGGCCACCGGGCGGCTGTTTGTCACCGATGATTCCCAGGCCAAAACGACGTTAGTCTTTGATGAACGTAGCGGTAAAGTGATCAAACGGCTTGCCGGCGATGCGCTGGGGATTAAATTCAACGCTAAACGCAATGAAATTTACATCAGCCAGCGTGAATCGAGGAAGGTACTGCAACTGGACGCCGGCAGCTATGCCGTCAAGCACAGCTGGTCGTTCGCCAGCCATCCGAACAGCCTGCAGTTGTCCCCTGACGGTGAGACGCTTTTTGTCACCCTCAAGCAGGATTTTAACGAAGACAACTCCACCAAAGGCCCGGATAGCGTGGCCCGCATCACGCTGAACTAATCTCTTCTCTGCGCGCGGAGAGGGAAACCTCTCCCACTCTGGTCATTTTTCCAGCGTGACCTTCAGCTACCGTTCCCTCTTCCGTTGTGCCCGATACTGCCGGCAGCAGGGATTCCTTTTGCCGCAATTTGCTGTATTATGCGATTTATTGCAGCATTTTGCGGAGTTACATTCGATGCATAAAACCGCGAGGCAGAAGTACCTGCTCGATCTCATCAGCGAAAATGGCCAGGTCAGTATCAGCGAGCTGGTGGAAAAGCTGCAGGTTTCCGCCGATACCATTCGTCGGGATCTGACCGATCTGGAAAAACAGGGCCTGGCGCAGAAGAACCACGGCGGCGCGATCGCCCTTAACCTTTCCGCCATGAATCGCCAGAGCAGAAACGTTCTGCTGCCGCAGACCAAACAGCGCTTAGGCCAGCTGGTGGCCGGCAAAATTCCCGGCGGGTCGACGCTGTTTTTAGACGCCGGCAGCACCGTGCTGGCCGTCGCCAGGCAGATAACAGGACCGATGACGGTCATCACCCCCTCTCTGGACATCGCGCAGCACTTCAGCGCCCGGGCGGATATCCAGCTGATTGTGCTGGGGGGGACATGGGATATGCAGCAGCGTCTGTTTGCCGGTAGCGCCACGCTGGCCCTGCTGACACGCTATCGCGCCGATATCGCCATCCTCGGCGCCTGCGCCATTCATGCACAACTCGGTTTAAGCGCCAGCCAGGAGGCCGATGCCGAAACCAAGCGCGCCATGCTGGCGGCCAGCACCGAACGCTGGCTGGTCGCCGATCATATGAAATTAAACCATTGCGAGCCGCATCTGGTGGCCGGGTTAGCCGAAATCGATCGGCTGTTTTTAGACCGCCCCTGGGAAGAGCTCGGGGAAAATAGTGCACTGCAGGTCAATATTGTTGACGCTCAATAACGTGGAGAGGGTAATGAACAAAGTAATCGCGGGTGATGGTAAGAACATCAATATTGCGCTGATCGGTTATGGTTTCGTTGGCAAAACATTCCATGCGCCGCTCATCCGCTCGGTTGAAGGACTGAAGCTGGCGGTGGTCGCCTCCGGCGACGAAGAGAAGGTGAAGCGTGATATTGCGGATGTCACGGTTATCGCTTCGCCAGAAGCGGCGATTCAGCATCCGGATATCGATCTGGTGGTGATCGCCTCCCCGAACGCCACCCATGCGCCGTTAGCCAAACTGGCCCTGAACGCCGGGAAACACGTGGTGGTCGATAAGCCGTTTACGCTGGATATGCAGGAAGCCCGCGAGCTGATTGCGCTGGCGGAAGAGAAACAGCTGCTGCTCTCCGTATTCCACAATCGCCGCTGGGACAGCGATTTCCTCGGGATTAAACAGGCTATTGACCAGGGGCTTATCGGTAATGTTAAGCACTTTGAGTCGCATTTTGATCGTTTCCGCCCGGAGGTTCGCGTCCGCTGGAGAGAACAAAATGTCCCGGGCAGCGGATTATGGTTTGATTTAGGGCCGCACCTGATTGACCAGGCGCTACAGCTGTTCGGCCTGCCGCAATCGGTGCAGGGCAATATTGCTACCCTGCGCCAGGGCGCGGAAATCAATGACTGGGCGCACGTGGTCTTAAACTACCCGCAGCATAAGGTGATTCTGCATTGCAGTATGCTGGTGGCCGGCGGCGTATCGCGCTTTACGGTCCACGGGGACAAAGGCAGCGTGGTGAAACAGAAAGCCGACCAGCAGGAAAGTCAGCTGCTGGCGGGGGTGCTCCCCGGTAGCGATAGCTGGGGTCATGACGACGATAGCCTCGTGGTGTTTGATGCCGGCTCACAGCCGCGGGCAATCCCCGCCCCGCCGGGCGACCAGCGGCAGTACTATATTAACGTGCGCGATGCGTTAACCGGCAAAATTGATAACCCGGTATCACCATTACAAGCGCTGGCCGTGATGGCGGTATTAGAAGCGGCGGTACAGTCTGCGCAATCCGGCACCCGGCAAACCTTAGCGTTAACCGCGGATGAGCTGGCGGCATTGCAATAATTCTCCCCGGCGCATGATCTGCGGTTTTCCGCAGGTCATGCGCCGCCGGCCGGCATGCAATAGCCCGCGGCAGAGTGTCGTTTTCAGGTAAATGCCTATCCATGTTCTTAGCGGGCGGCCTCTCACCTAAGCCGGCGCTGCATTTTCTGGTCGTGGTGACTTCGCTGGCATGGTAGGGAAAAGCGCGACAATTTAATATTATTACCTGAAATACAATAGGTCAGAACCATATTATTTCCCTCACTCCCCGGCGAGAACATTCTCTTTTTCGGCATACGCCTGCTTCCCTTTCCTTGACGATAATTGAACCATTATGGAAATTGTGCCCGGCGACAATCCCGGCGAAAGCAATATCGTCATTACGCGCAAGCAGGCGAAAATGTGGCGCCTGGGGCTGTCGCTGAGCAAGAAGTGGACTTAAATTCATTCGGCTTTGATGGCGTTTACGCCAGTGCACGCAGTGGAGGACATACAGTATTATTTTTGGTATGTAATCACATCGCCGCAGTTAACTCTTTAATGGATAACATTTTGTCCAGTTGTAATTGATCTTCGCTAATGTCAGTTCTCCGGCAACATCCCCGAAATTAATGGCCTGACGTTCACTAAAAAATTGCCGCAAGGTTACGGGTAAAAAAGCAGCGCTGTAGCGCAGAAGCGTGCTGTGCCAGAAGGGTGCTGGTAAAGGGCTGCCGGTATGGCGCATCAGCAACTCATTTTTCCAGTGAGAATTCAGAACCTTTTCGCAAAATGACTGACGCATGTCTATCGCAGGACTCTCAGGGATCCCGGCAAGCAACAACTGACTGGGCAACGCAACTAACCGGAGATCCCTGATAACAATTTTTTTCCCATGAAATCCAGTCCAGATATTTGTCAATTGATCCACTTTCGCTGGCAATAGCTCGTTCACTTTATACCGCGGCAGAGTCAGGGGTAAGAAAGTAAAATGGAAACCTTGGGTTGGCAGAGTATCGGCCAGTGGATCATCCTTTGTGAGTCGTTTCAATTCACCAATAAGACGTGAGACACAAACGGGTACAGGAGGCTGTATGCCTGCGGCAAGAGCGAGTTTTAGCGGATCGTAGTAGTTTTCTTCTCTGATCTCCCCGATGCCTGCATTTTTCGCCCATATTGCGATGGTGTCCTCGTTTGCAGAAAGATACATGTTTTGCAGACTTACTGATTTCATGACTGACCTTATGGCATAAGTGTGAACACAGAGGATTAATTATTCATCGTATTTCTGTCAGACATTTTAGACTATGCAATTAATTATTAAGTATCATCTGGGCTTAAGAAGTGAGATGCCTACCTGATAAGGAATATTCAGGTGACTCACATTGACCACGCCACAATGTGCGCAATGTCCGCTTCTGGCACGAAGCGGGCGTCTGAAGGACAGCAGATCTCATATGACTCTAAACGGGGAGTTAAAAGGTATAAAATACCGGGAACAGGCTGGCGGTCGGCGAGATTTGCGCGGCAGCGCACCGCAGCCTGGAAAATGGGAAACCTGAAGACATTTAAACGAACGGCGCAGTGGAATTCCCTGCGTCACGGCCACATCTCTTCATTCTTGCAGATAAAAAATGCGCTCGCAGGCCATCGCCAGCCTCATTAGCGAAGTTTCATCCTCCTGCACGGATAAAATTTCCATGCCCACCGGCAGCCCTTTTCGGTTTACCCCACAGGGTAAGGTCATCGCGGCCATGCCGCTTATTGCCGCAAGCTCAGGTGCACAGCCGGGAGGCATTTTTGCCATACTTTCCGGTAAACGTTGTACGGTAGGATACAAAAATCCATCGATGCGCTGCTCTGTCGCCACCCGGTTAAGGTTCTGCCGCAACTGGCGCTGAAAACGCCGCCCCGCCAGCCAGAGCGGGGTTTTCAGCGTGTCATACGTCAGCAGCTGCATGAGAAACGGCGCGAACTCTGGCAGGAAAGCGCCAGAGGCCATAATGTCAGTCAGTCCCAGGGGCGCACCAGGCTGTTTGCTGAGCCAGTCATCAATCGCAACGCGAAATTCATACAGACTCAGGCAGGTTGCCTGTCTGACCTCCTCCAGAAAAGGTAACGAAATATCCACGAGCACCGCCCCAGCCCGGCTTAATGCGTGCAGTGCCGTCTGCCACACCGCCAGCTGCGTTTCATCCTCACCCTGTAATGCGGTGACCACACCAAAGCGGACGCCTTTTAGCGAACAATTCGCAAGTGGAAACGGGGGCAGACCGTGGATGATGGCATGCAGCAAGGCGGCATCTGCAACGCTATGAACCATAGGCCCAACGGTGTCTTTACTGGGCGAGAGCGGTGCAACGCCATCCAGCTGTGAACGGCGAAAGGTGGGACGAAGCCCCACCAGCCCGGTATAACTGCAGGGGATCCGGATGGAGCCGCCGGTATCGGTACCCAGCGCGCCATCGGCCATTCCGGCCGCGACTGCGGCGGCGCATCCGCCACTTGAACCACCAGCGGTAACCGTCGGGCGAAGCGGGTTGGCGACATCGCCACCCAATGAGCTTCGCGAGCGCACGTCGAAGGCAAACTCCGACATATTGGCCCTGGCGAGAATAATCGCCCCCGCTTTGCGTAATCGCTGCACGACCAGCGCATCCGATGTCGCCCCGACCGAGGCCAGCGCCCGACAGCCAAGGGTGATCGGCATCGACGCGCAGGCAATATTATCTTTGATGATCAACGGAACCCCATGCAAAGGCCCGATATGCTCCCCGCGCCGACGTTGCTGCTGGCACTGTTCTGCCAGAGGTATGGCTTCAGGATTAACTCCAAGGATGGCGTTAAGCGCCCGGTGCCGCTGTATTATGCCGAGACGGTGGGCGATTTCAGCCGGACAATCGTCTGGCGGTATCAGGCGCATCATGGTCATGTCAAAGAACTCCTGCACTGACCACCGGGCGGTATCCCGCCCGGTGTTTTCACATGGCTTAGTCCCGAACGCCGTTGGTGATAGCGTCAATATCCTGCGGACGCAGACGAATTTCCGCCGCCCGCCGGTGCCCCTGCATTCCCTCAGTGCGGCTCTGGCGGATCGCCGGTTCGGCAATCGCCGGAATGCCCTGCACATCAATCCACTGATGAGTACAAACTTTGACATACGCCCCCACCCACAAACCGCCGGTATAGCGCGCCGCCGCCATCGTTGGCAGCGTATGGTTGGTGCCGCAGCATTTATCGGAAAACACCACGCTGGCGTTCTGACCGATAAACAGCGAACCATAATTGCGGATCTTCGCCGCCGTGGCGTGCGGATCGCGGGTATGCACCTGCAGATGTTCCGTCGCCATCTGATCGGCAAAGGCGATCAGTTGCGCTTCATCCTCACAGACCACGATCTCGCCCTGCCGACGCCATGCCTCACCCGCTGTGGCCGCCGTTGGCAGGCTGGTTAACTGACGCTCAACCTCCGCCAGGGTGCGCTCAGCAATAACCCTGCTGGTGGTCGCCAGCCCAACGCGGGTATGAATGTCATGCTCTGCCTGCGCCAGCATATCGGCAGCCAGAATACGCGGGTCGGCGCTGTCATCGGCAATGGTGAAAATCTCGCTCGGCCCGGCGAGTGCGTCAATGCCGACTTTACCGAACACCTGACGTTTCGCTTCATTAACAAAGGCGTTCCCCGGCCCGACAATTTTATCCACCGAGGGAATGCTTTCCGTTCCCCAGGCCATGGCCGCGATCGCCTGCGCGCCGCCGACTTTGAAAATGCGATGCGCCCCCGCCAGATGGCAAACCGCAATCATCGCCGGATGCGCTCCCGGCGGCAGACAGGCAATAATCTGCTCGCAGCCCGCTACCGTCGCCGGGACAATCGACATCACCGGCGCGGAGAGAATCGGATAACGCCCGCCCGGAACGTAGCAGCCCACCGTCTGCACCGGGATGATCCGGTGACCAAGATGCACACCCGGCAGCGTCTCTACCTCCAGCGGCTGCATGGTCGCCAGCTGCGCCTGCGCAAAACGGCGCACCTGGTTAATGGCGAATTCACTGTCGCGACGCGTCTGGGCATCCATCCCCTCCAGCGCTTCGGCAATCTCCAGCTCACTCACTTCAAACTGCGCTGGCACGACTTTATCAAACTGCTGCGAATATGCTCTCAGCGCCGCGTCACCTTCGGTTTTCACGCGTTCGATAATGGCACTGACCGTCTGCGTCAAAGAACGATCGGCCTGCACATCCTGCCCTTGTGGACGCTTAATCCAGCTCACCTGATTTATCATTTACGCGTCCTCCATCTGGCCGAGTTTGATCTGCGCCAGCAGCGCAAGATGGTCGTAAACCAGCCACTCATCGACAATTTTGCCGTTGACGATGTGGTAATGTGACATGCCCATCACAAACAGGCGTTCCCCGGTAGGTTTACCCAGCTCGCCGTAACCCAGGTGATGCCCTTCGATAATCCAGCGAATCGCCACTTTGACGCCGCCTTCGTCGCAAGGGTTAGAGCAAATATGCTGTGGTAACCACGCGCCATCAGGGATCATTCCCACCAGCGCCAGCGTCTGATGCGTCACCGCCGCAGTTCCGTACAGTTCTTTCATCAGGGGACCGTGCCACTGTACGTTTGGCGCGTATACCTCTTTAATCTTGCCGAACATCCGGCGGTTGTAGATCTCATGCAGCCAGCGCAGACACTGTTCTTCCGTATCGCTGTGCGCAATAGAGATATCGCACTCAATCTCCGGCGGATATTGCCCCAGCATGCGGCCGTTTTCGCCGATATCCGTCACGCGGAAGCCTTTGTCAAACTGCTCTTTCGCCATATTGAAGGCGACTTCATCGGTATTCAGGCCAAGCTGCTTCATCAGCGACATATTGTCGCTGACCACCCACTCCCGGTAAATTTTGTTCTCGTGGATCATGCAGTCCGCCACGGTACGAGAAACAAAGGTACGGTTTGTCGGCTTGCCTAAATGGCTGTACTGAGTATGCCGCCCGCTTCCCGTCACGAGGTGTGAGGTATAAAAACCATCAACGTCATTCCCGTTCCAGATTACCTGCGTCGCCATACCTCGCCGTTCCGGGAAGGCGATTAATCTTTGCAGCGTATCCTGAACCACCTGTTCACGGTTATATAGCGTCCCCAACGCGTTATACAGCACGCAGTTATGGGTATAGTGGGAATAAATTAAGCCGACGTCACGCTCATCCCATATTTTATGGGTGCAGCGAACAATATAATCGACAATATCGGTATAGCAGTCATCAAAGCCGCGTAATGATTGCATACGTGGACGCTTTTCCGGTACCAGGTCGACAAAATCATGGCGCTCCACCTGCAATACCGGCTCTTCTTTCAGCGTTTTCACGCTGTTTTTTTCGGGTACGGCTGGTGCTTTATTTGTTGCTTCAGTTGAAGACATATAAACTCCTGCTCTATTTTTAGACAATAAAAACCCGCACCCGTAAGTGTGGGTGAATAAAACATGGCTATATTTGGCAGATGGAATAAAAGAGCTGCCCGCTACATTAATTAAATATTTGTGACCAGATCGCTAATTCATCAATACCCAGATATTCGCGGAAAATTAAACCATCACGTAATTCAAGCTGGCTGATGCCGGTAATGGAAACGGGTTTCCGGGTTGGTGCGCCGAACTTGCCATAACCGTCATGCCAGGTTAATAACGACCAGCGCAATGAAATACGAATCGGTTCGTTGGCGTCTTTACGCACAATCAGATGATGAAGCTGTGTTTCACTGTCGGCAAAGGAGGCGCGGTAGCCGGAAAGCTGCGCGCCGATTTCTTGTTCGCCGGTACAGATGCTGTGACCAGGGGCATACAGCGTCGCCGCCGGGTGATATAAACCGGGCACCACGCCGCTGTTGCCACCCGCCCACATCGTCAGATAGCGCTCGACAACCCCCGCCAGCGCCCCCTCCACATCATCGCCTTCAGGTCCTCCCACCCAGCGTTCATCTATCGTCTCGGCAGAAACAGACTCCAGCCCAAGCTGCTGGCGCATGGTTGCCAGGTTAAACGCAAACTCGCGGATATCCAGCCCCAGTTGCGCCACAATGGCAGCGCGATCCTGCAATAACCACTCCTGGCGTACGGCACCGTCAACACAAATACGATCCGCCCACGTGCGTACCCAAACATTTTTCCCGGTCGGCGGCCCAAAAAAACCTTCCCCCTGATGCTGAATTCGCGCCACGGTTCGCTGTGCCGCGTAGTATTCATCTCCCGGATTCAGGCTGCACAGAATATCTTCCGTCATCACCGATCGCTGCGGGAAACTGTGCATCGCCTCAAGCGTGAGGCGCATAAACTGGGAAAGATCGTGCAACTGTTTTTCCGGGGTTATAAAGATAACCGGCGTGGCGTAAAAATCTGCCAGTTGACCGATATCTTTCTGTTCCCATACTACGTGCGTCAGCGTCAGAATGAACTGCTGGATAGAGTCGAATTGTGGGCTGAAGCCCCGCAATCTGGTCATTTGAGTTCCTTAGACTGAAATAACGATAAACCATTGGTTTCGATAACGCCGCTGCGTGGGCGGCGGGCTGAGTGGCGTATGACCAGCATGCCGGGCACCGTAATCTGCTCAGGCTCAATGGTTCCACTTTCAATTTGCTTCATTAATAGTTCGACCGTGGCCTCAACCATCGCATCTACCGGCTGTGACGCCGAAGTCAACGCATAGGAGGGCCAGCCGGAAGGGCCGATATCATCGTAGCCGACAACGGAGACCTCCTCCGGAATACGTAAACCAAACTCATAGCGCGCTACATCCATTACCGTAACCGCCATATGATCGTTGGCGACGAAGACGGCATCCGGCGCAGGCGATGCCGAAAACAGGGTATAAGCCGCACGGGTTGTTTGCTGAACATCGTAATTCCCGTTCACCACCTGCACATCGGTAATGCCATGTTCGGCCAGAGTAGAGAGATATCCGCGCTGGCGAGCAATATTGACCGGGGAATCGGCCACACCGCCGACGTAAGCGAAACGCTGATGCTCCCCCGCCAGCAGAAATTCAGCAATCTGCCGCGCCGCCGCCTCGTTATTACTGTTGACGCTGGAAGCCATCCCGCTCTCTTCGCTGCGGTTAAACAGCACCACCGGAATTCCGGCAGCAAGACACTCCTCAGACAACTCCAGCGACAGCGTTACCGATGCCAGCACAATGCCATCCACCCGGTACTGCATAATCTGGTCAAAAATCCGGTCAACGTTGCCTTCACGATCGCCGACAAACAGCAACAGGTGATAATTCAGCGTATCCAGCTTCTGCGCCAGTACCTCAAGCACCTGAGAATAAAAGGGATTATCAAAGTAAGAAATCACCACGCCGATAATGCGTGAGCGCGCCGTGTTGAGCGAACGGGCTATCGCATTCGGCCGATAGCCGAGTTCACGGGCCGCCTTCAGCACCTTTTCACGCGTCGCGGGTGAAATGCTGGCTCCCGGCGTGAACGTTCGCGAGACCGCCGATTGCGATACCCCCGCCAGCTGCGCGACCTGTTGAGATGTGACTGCTGCAAAAGTCTTACGTTTCATTACCCCTGATTCCTTATCAACGTCTTACCCACGTTTACCTTGTTGCAGACCAGTGAAAATACCCTTTTCCCCTCTGTCCCTGCACTTTAGCAGGTGGGTGTTTTTTATACTTACACCACCTTTGCATGCGTATGCAACACAAAAAATCAAAATTCTCACAACAAGATCAAGATCACTTTACAAACATGAAACCTTCTCGTAACTTCACATCTTGAATACGTATGCAAAACATTTCATACCGTCAATAGTTCCGGAGAGAACAGGAGTCGCCCAAAGGATTGAACCGGTAAACGTCGTACCTGGCTGGTTATAACCCATTACTTTTTAAGAGGTTCAGAACCATGTTTCGAGCACTGTTACGCCGTCGGGAAGCCCGGCTCTTTTTTATCATCAGCGTCCTGTTCTATATCTGCATTCACAGCATCGATGCCTTCCTTGCCCCGATGATGATCAACCAGGGCATCGAGCCACAAATCATGGGCATCATTATGGGTGCGTCCGGGCTGGCTACACTGCTCATTCGTTTCCCGCTGGGTATCATTTCTGATGTGGTAAAAAGTCGGAGGATCTTTATTCAAATCGGTCTGGCGCTGCCGATTATCGCCTGGCCTGTTGCCTGGCTCGAACCGAACGCCGTCACGCTGTATATCGCAAAAGCGGCCGATGGCGTGACGGCGGCGACATGGGTACTGTACAACATCCTGTTCATCCGCTATTTCGACCGCAATGAAGCCCCTGCCGCCGTCGCGCTGCTGGCGCTAGCCGGACCCATCGGTGTGTTTCTTGGCAACTGCATTGGTGCGGTGCTGATCCACTACTTTACTAACAACATCGCCTTTTTCGTCTCCTGCGTCTCTGCGCTGGTGGCATTGTTCCTGACTACCCGCATTCAGGACATTCACGACCCGGTGCAGGCCCCTACCCTGAAAGCCTGTATTACCGGGGCTCGTCAGCAGTTGGCCGACCGTTCCGTCTGGTTGATTGGCATCCTGGCAACTATCGTGATTCTGGTTCCCTTCGCCACCCGTGACACGTTGACAGCCATTTATGCTGAACAGCTCGGCGCACGCGCCGGAATACTGGCGCTGCTCAGCAACATTCATCTTTTGTTTTACGGACTGGCGATCGCCCTGTGCAGTTCCGTTTTTTATCAGCGTCTGGGGCTGGTAAAAACCGCCGTCCTCGGCATCGGACTTCAGGCGATATCTACTTTTGGTATTCCCTTCACCAGCAATATGTATGTCATCTACCTGTGGCAGGCGCTGGCAGGATTCTCCTTCGGGATGGCTTTTGCCGCCTTTATGTCGCTGAGCGTCGTCAATACCACCGCCGATGAGCAATCCACCCGCATGGGGTTATTCCAGACGATTTATTCCTGCGGCATGTTTGCCGGGCCTGTGATGATGGGTGTAATGATGCAACATATTAACCTGTCGTCGGGTTATATCTTGATTGCCGTCCTCTCTGTTATCGCCGCTATCGCCACGCCGCTGTCCGCCCGTTGGGTGTATGCCCGCAAGGCGCAAAAATCAGCCCGGTTGCTAAAAAACGGCGCTTACGCCGCCACGCCGGATCAATAACACATCCTGAAAGGTAACAACTTGTCCCGGTTCGCCGGGAGGGCAACTGACATCTTAAAAAAGTAAGGAGGAACGTATGTCGCGGAAATTAACAACGGCTAAATCCACCGAAGAACGCCAGCAAGCCAACCAGCAAATAAGGGAAAAGGTCCAGCCATGACGTTTCCACAACCCCCTTCTTTTACCCTGCATGGCAAACGTGTGCTGGTCACTGGCGCGTCCGGTTATTAAAAGGAGAACATATGAAAGACATTCATCTTACCCAGATCCAGGCAAGAAGCCGGTTAATCGCTCCCGACGATATGGTGTCCTGCAATCTTGCCTTTATCGATTGCAAGCTGCCCGGCTCACACCTGAAGCAAAACTTTTCGTTTATCGGCCCCGGCGTCACCCAGTCAACTGAGCAGGTAGTGAATATCCCCGAGCCGCACGGGTTTAACATCGGCGCGGCAGCGATGCCAAAAGGGGTGACCAATAACCTGCATCTGCATTTTACGGCGGAGGTGTTCCTGATCCATGAAGGGACATGGCGTTTTCGCTGGGGTGCCAACGGCGAACATGAAGCGGAATTCAGCGCCCCTGCGATTCTCTCCATTCCGACCTGGATCTTCCGCGGATTCACCAACGTCAGTAAAGAAGACACCAGCGGTATGGTATTTACCGTGCTCGGCGGCGACAACACGGGCGGCATCATCTGGCACCCTTCAGTACTCGCAGCCGCCGGTGAGTACGGTATGTATTTGAGCAAAGATAATATGCTAATTACGCAGAAAGCTGGCGACCCGCCGCCTGACCCCGCAACGCTGCTGACACCGCTGTCGGAGGACTATATTGCCGGTCTGCGCGATTACAGCGTTGCAGAGATGCGTAAACGCGCGGTAACCGGCGATGACCGCTGCTGGTCAGCACAGGGGCTGCTGGACTCGGTGCTGCCGGGACACGGCGGCGAAATCGTGCCGGTCATCGGCTTTGGCATTTCACAGGACCGAGATTCCTCCCCTGCCATCACCAGTCCGCACGGTTTTTCCGTCGAATGGCTGCGGCTCGCCGACGATCATGTGGTGGGCCGACACTTATGTCCCGATATTCAGGTGATTATGGTATTTAAGGGCCAACTGGAGGTGATCTGGAACGAGGCCGGCGAAGAAGTTAGCGTCATCGCCCCGGAACGTTCGGTAATTTCCATTCCGGCAAACAGTTGGCGGCGCTACCGCGCGACAGGCGGCAACACCGAATTTATCCTCACCACCCGCGGCGATCAGCGTAAACGTCTCTACTGGGACGAGGAGATCCTGCAACAGGCGAAAAATCATAACCGCTGTCTCGATCCGGATGGTTATGTCGCCGATGCCGACATATTACCCGGCACCGCATGCCGGGCAGGCGCAAAACTGGAAAAATGGCAAGCGGATGCCTGACTGGTCTCATGATGTTAAACACGTTGCTGGCGCAGGTTCTTAACTGCGCCCTTTACATAATAGCTATCGCCGGGATGGCCGGATTTCAGCCAACCTTGGCTCGAATAATGCCACGCCCGCAAAAGCGGTCTTTAAGGGTAAGGGAGAAGAGTGCACCATTGGGGTTGGGAGAGCGTTTTATCAGGTCGCTGGAGTAATAGCCATATTCTACACCACCGCCCCCTTACCGGAGGGCTCATTTGCGTAATGCTCCTGGAAAGTCTTTATACTGTGAATCGAAGAGCGACAAAAGATAGCTTATTCTGACGCAGATTTATTTACGCTTGTGCTTGAGATTCAACTCGCTAATGATGCCAGGAAATACGACATCTACCGGAATGGTAGCATTATTATCATTGCCGCTGGAGTCATCGGCCTGGATAGCCCCATCACAGAGATGCAATCTGCCCGAACATCTATCTGATGCACGAAGAAGAAAGATCTAAAGTGTTGATGTCCACTATGAGCAAGGAGCGGGAGTAATCCTCCCGCGGATAATAAGTTTTTCGCAAGCGCTGAAAAAGTGACTGGTTCGGATGACAAAACACTTAGATTTCAAGTGCAGCAAGGATTGTGGCTTCCATTTTCTCCGGGGTGGTGAACGGTGCAAAACGCTTGAGCGGTTTACCGTCGCGTCCAATCAGAAATTTAGTGAAGTTCCACTTGATCCGCCCCCCCAGCACGCCGGGCAATGCGTTTTTTAGATAACGAAACACCGGGTGCGCGGCGGTGCCGTTGACCTCTACTTTCTCGAACATCGGGAAGCTCACACCGTAGTTAATGTGACATGTCTGCGCGATTTCGTCGGCACCGCCAGGTTCCTGTTTACCGAACTGGTTACAGGGGAAACCAAGCACCACTAAACCCTGGGCGGCGTATTTCTTGTAGAGCGCTTCAAGGCCGCCATATTGTGGTGTGAATCCACAATGGCTAGCGGTATTAACTACCAGAGTCACCTTACCAGCGTAGTCAGCCATAGAAATAACCTGGCCGCCCAGACTGGTGGCTGTCAGTTGATGAAAGGTGGTCATATCGGAATCCTCAAAGCAGAACCAGTTCGACGTCGACATTGCCACATAGCGCGTTGCTGCCAGGGCACCGATCATGGGGAGTAGATCCTGGCCCTGATGACGTGGCAGGTCTGGAATCGTGTGCGATACATCTTTGCAAAGTCGGACGAAAAGAACAACAAACAGGCGACTTTTGGCCTGCTCTTCGTTGATTAACACACCATACTATTAGTTGGGTTCGTTTTGGCACGAAACCAAACATCATGTCATCATCGGACTGCCATGAGCGAAAAGCAGAAGTTGGCACTTATCACACAAATCAGGGTCAATTATCCAATGGGCGTTGTTCCAGAACCGTACTGGTTACTTAGTTCCAGATGTTTCGGGATTAGGGGCTTACCATGGGGAGCAACCAGTTTTTCTCACTGCTTCGTTCTTTTGTTCATCTTGACCCGATACAACTTGAGCGTGCTCAGGAACACCTTCGTCACTACCTCCGGCGTGGTCAGCGGTGGATGGACAAACCAAAGTGACGATACATCTGTTTTTTCCGGATGCGGGAGCACGCAAGATGGCGCTGGTGAAAATTGGTGAGACTGAAGACGGGAACCAAACCCTGGCGCGCCTCGCAGGTTATGCAATCAAAACTTAATCAAAGAGAAAATCATGAGAAAAATAGTTTCCTTTGTCCATGTGTCGCTGGATGGTTTTGTCGCTTCTACCGCCGAGGGCCCGGCAGGTCTGGCCTGGATAAACATAAGCCCCGACTTGTTTGAATACGTGGAGCAGCGGATTCAGCAGACCGACACCGCCTTATATGGGCGTACCACCTACCAGATGATGGAGTCGTACTGGCCAACTGCTGCCGATAAGCCTGACGCCAGCCCGCATGACCATGCGCATTCGCGTTGGTATAAATCTGCCCATAAAGTGGTGTTGTCGAAAACCCTGTTGGAAAAAAATCACCCTAATACGCAAATTATCAGTAACAATTTAAGCGACGAAATCAGCAAGCTCAAGCATAACGCGGGCAGCGAAATCTTAATGTTTGGCAGTCCCTCAGCTACTCACGCGCTAATGGCGGAAAACCTTATCGATGAGTATTGGCTATTCGTCAATCCGATTCTGCTGGGGCAAGGCATTCCCTTGTTCAAAAACATAAAAGACAGAACCTCACTCATGCTGGTGAATAGTAAAGTTTTCCCGTCGGGCGTAGTGTGCCTGCGATACGAGGTGAAACGAAATCAATAATGCAAGGTTCTGATAGTTCTGCAAGAGGAAAAAACCTCCGAACGGCTGCATTTCTGCGAATGAGTGGCCAATCGATGTTTTGCGGTATGTGATCTAACCTAATTGACAGGAGCATCTAAGGGTCAGCAATGTCCGCTTCTGGCACGAAACGGACATGTAACCTGAGCCTAAGGTCCGCCATGAGCGAGAAGCGGGCATTCAGCGTGAAGCCCCTTCCCCACTTCGATACGCTGTATATAAGGGGGCCGTTTAGCCACTCCTTGTGATAATGGCTCTGTGCATAGAGAACATCAATACAGCACCTTGTTACGCCCGCTCCTGACACAAACTATACACATACCGATATGTTTTCTGCTCCGTCTCTGGGTCAAAGCAAATCATGCACTCTCCCCTGACATGCTCTTCTCCGCGCTACGCATCCCTGCCTGAGCCAGGAGCCGGGGATCCACGTCATCGGCAATCCACGGCTCAATGCGTTGTCAGGGGATAATGCGCGCGGCTCTCAGCTGCGTGAACAGGCTGAAAAACATCTCGTCGGTTGCCTGCATACGCGTGAAGCCCGCCCGGCGCAGCTTGCTACCATCGCCAAACATGTCGTAATTCCAGCCAAACACGAAATCGGCAAACTGCCCGTCGTTCAGCTGTAAAATATCCGCTTCCACCAGCCGCTGCCCGGCAAGTTCGCGCCATACCTCACGATAGTCCTTAAACAACTGGTGAAATGACAGCCTGACCGGCGGTGCGGATTCCAGCGCAAACCAGCGCGCGATACGCGGCCACAGCTCGCTCCAGCGCCAGACGTCCCCATTATTCACGTTGAAAGCCTGATTCTCTGCCATCGGCGAGGTCGCTGCCCACAGCGTCGCCTCCGCCAGCAATCCGGCATCAGTATGATCAACGATGCTGTGCCAGGTGTGTTCCGAACCGGGAAAGCGCAGAGGTAAATCCTGAGCCTTACACAGCGAGGCATACAGGGCGATGCTGAGGGCGAGATTCATGGCGTTGCCAGGCACCGCGCTGCCCACTACGCCCGGCCTGATGGCATTCCAGCGCCACCTTTTCCCACGCTGAAAATGGCTGAGCCAGGTGAGCTGTGCGGCATTAAATTCTGCGCCGGGTACGCCGGGATCGCTTTCACGCGCCGGGGTTTTGAACGGACCAAGATGCGCACCATAGACTTTGTATCCCTGCATCAGGCTTACCGTCTGTAGCGGCGCGGTTTGCTCAACGTTACTGACCAGGTTACGCAGCATGGTGACGTTCGGCTCAACCATGTCTGTCCAGTTCGCGGCGTTCACCCAGGCGCTGTAAAAAATATGGCTGATGCCGTTAAGGGGTTGCAATATCTGCGCGCTCTGCCGCTCATCCAGTAAATCGACGTTGACTATCGGAATGTTTGCCGGGTGGGATAGTGCATGGCGACTCAGGCCGATCACCTCCCACTCATTGTCCAGCAGCGTGTTAACCAGCTGCCTGCCGACAATACCGCTGGCGCCGGCGACCAGCGCGACTCTCTGTTGCTGCGTCTTGTTCATGGTATTTCTCCAGATAAGGTGACAGACACAGTGTGATATATTATTTTTTTCACACATATCCCATGAAACTGATGGCACTTATAAGCAGAATCATTAAATGAATAATAAGCTCAATGCCATTGCCACCTTTTTACGCGTCGCAGAAGCCGGCTCCTTTTCTGCGGCCGCCCGCCAGAGCGGTATGAAGCAATCGGCCGTCAGTCAGCAGATAGCCGCCCTTGAGGAGGAACTCGGGGTGGTATTGCTGCACCGTACAACGCGGGTGATGGCGCTGACTGAGCAGGGAGAAAGCTACCGGCGCGATATGCAGCTTTTGCTGGAAGCCATGCGGGAAGCAGAAAGGCGCCTGAACCCTGCCGAGCGCCAATTTCAGGGCAGGGTCCATGTGCAGCTGCCGAGCGGTCTGGGCCAGCGCTTTTTGCCACATCTGCTCGAACTGCAGAAAATGAATCCAGGATTGCACCTGATGCTTTCACTTGATGACCGTATCGCCGAGCTTGTCCCTGAAGGGGTCGATGTCGCGCTGCGGCTGGGCAATGAGCCTCCGCCAACCCATGCGGCGCGCGTGCTGGCGCGTATTGAAACGAGGCTCTTTGCCGCCCCCGGTTTTACGCCGGTTCATTCCGTGAGCGAGCTGGCTGCGCATCCGCACGTGCGTTTCAGCGGCATCGCGCTGGAAGCGCCGCTACGGTTAGTCTCTGCTAATGACACTCTCGACGTGAAAGTGAAGACCGTTTTCCGGGCCAACACCAGTGAAGCGCTGTTACAGGCGCTAGAGGCAGGCATCGGTATCGGTGGCATGCAGCTACCGCTCGCGGTCAAAGCTTTGCAGGCCGGTAGGTTGGTTCCGGTATTACCCGCCTACCGCTTACCTGACCGCTTCCTCTATGCCGTCTATCCCGATGCCCGCTTTATCCCCCAGAGGGTCAGGAGCATCGTCAGCGTGATCGAGCAACTGCTGCCTGAAATCACAGGGAATATCTGTGTTCAGGATGCGGAAAAAGGAGCAAGCTGGTAAACCGCCACCATCGCCGCGATATTCAATAACACACTGACAATAAAGTATGTTTTAAATGGCTGCTTTTGCGTTTTATGGCGAAAGAGCTGTTGACCCGCAATCGCGCCGGCCCACCCACCGACCACCCCAAACAGCAGCAAGGTGGATTCTGGCACTCTGCGCCAGGCCTTACGCGCCGCCATTTTATCCACCCCGTAAATCGCCAGCGTCAGTACGTTGGCGAGCAGGAGCCACATAGCCACGGGATGAGACGTCAAAATACTCCCGATCGCCGCGCAGGCCAGAAGCAAATAACAACAGCGATTGAGATTCATACCATTAGCCACAGCCATTATCAGAAAACGTAGAAGCCGAATTATACGCAATACAGGCAGCCAGAAGAAACCGCTGTACGGGCGCCACAGAAAAGACGGGCATGATTATGATCTGCTACTGCCCCCGGATAATAGGCTTAGCTGGGGATACTGACTCAAACATTACGGTGTCTGCGTCTACGGAGAAAAGCGATGAGTTAACCCCCTGCCCGCTTTAGCATTTCCGCATTCACCGCCCTGACCTGACCTCTGTCGCCAGCGTACGCAGTTTCGCCTTCAGCCAGTTCGTCACGCCTCGCTGGCCGCTCCGTTGATGTGAATAGATCTTCACTTCAAACGGAGGGATCGCGAACGGCAATGAAAAAATCTTGATCTTCGTTGCCACAATCAGCTTCTCAGCGGCAAAACGAGGAATCGCCATCAGCAGGTCGCTTTCCGCAACAATAAACGGCGCGCTGAGCATTGACGGCGTTTTGATCGCTATCTGCCGTGTATACCCCATCTGTTCAAGCTGTAAATCCAGCACTCCCTGCTTCTCATTCCAGGGCGTCACCACGAGGTGCCGCGCGGCAAGATAATCCTCCAGCGTCAGCTGCGTTCGGCGGGTATTGCTGATGGCGACATACTCATCTTCAAACCAGCCGATCTCATCCAGTTCCGGATGCCGGATATCATCCAACGTGCTGAATCCCAGCGCCAGATCCACTTCGCCCGCCAGCAGTTCCGTCAGCGCCGGGCTGTGCGGCAAATAGCATAACTCAAAGCGCAAGCCGGGCGCTTCGTGCTGCAGTTTGTGCATCAGCGCAGGGAAAATACAAAACGCGGTGAAATCCGTAATGGCAATCTGTACACGCTCCGTACTACAGGCGGCTGCAAACTCCGGCTGCGGTGCCAGCTCCTGATTGAGCAATTTCAGCGCCGAAGCAATAGAAGGCGCGAGCTGTGCGGCATACACGCTCGGGGACATCCGGTGGCCTTCCCGGAAAAATAATGGGTCATTGAGAGTGATACGCAGCCGGGACAGCGCATGGCTCAGCGCCGATGTGCTCATCGCCAGTTCATCCGCCGCCAGACGAACGGAACGGTGACGATAAATCGCGTCAAAAACAGGCAGCAGGTTTAAATCAAGGCGCCTCAGCGCCGGATGCATAATATTCATCATTTGGTGATTTCATTGCACTTAATTCTCCTGACAATAACCCTTATGCTTAGCCCCATCAATGTCGACACCATGCAGAAATAACAGGAAAACCAATGAGTATCACAATTCGCCAGGCCCGCCCGGAAGATGCAACGGCAATTTACGATATGATCTATGAGCTGGCGGTGTATGAAAAAGCGCCGGAAGAAGTGGTCACCACGCCGGATGAGATCCGCGAAACGCTCTTTGGCGCCGGCAGTAAAACCGAAGCGTTGATCTGTGAGATGGCAGGCCAGACCGTAGGGTATGCCGTTTTCTTCACCAGCTACTCCACCTGGCTGGGGCGTAACGGTATTTATATGGAAGATTTATACATTTCCCCCGATTATCGCGGCAAAGGCGCGGGAAGAGCGTTGCTGAAAAATATCGCGCAATGCGCAGTAAAACGGCAGTGCGGCCGTCTTGAATGGAGTGTGCTGGACTGGAACCAGCCCGCCATTGATTTTTACCTGAGCATTGGCGCACTGCCGCAGTCTGAATGGGTACGCTATCGTCTGGATGGCGAAGCGCTGCTGAAATTTGCCGAATAAAAGCCTCTTGATATTGCGCCCCCCGCTGAAGCGGGGGGGGGCCTTTTCTGCAATTCCTCACTGCCATTAAAAATGCAGTCTCAGTGATTACTGCATGCAATAATCGGGCGACGTATATTCTGGTTAGTTTAAAGCGCCAATGACCCCTTCCGGCACCAGGCGCCCTTCAGCTGTTCAACGACATAGGTTTACTGCCACCCGGAGGTAAGCCAAACAATTTACGAACCCGGTTAAGAAACGCACCATAAGGGCGTCCGAGAAAGAGCATCATCAAGGCGGCACCGAGAGTGCCCCGGAGCAGGCCGCTTCCCGAAGCGCCGCTGAAAGCAATGATCGCGGCATAGACAGGCACCTAGAAACTGACAAGGGCTACACTGTCCCATAGCAACTGAGACATTCGCCCCTGGCCGGCACGCTTCATTATCCAATCCCGCCATATGCCGTATGGCCTGGCTACCGGAATCATCAGGGCCGCTCCCAACAGGCGGGCATGAAAAACCTGCTCCCACGTCATAGCCGCTATCAGGCGTTCATTAATGATACCCGTTGTCGTGAAAAAGAGGATCAGCGCAACGGTGTCGGCCAAAAATGCCCTCCTGCGCATGGTCTGCTCCTGACGTTGAGGCAAATTACATTTCCTGTCGTTGTGTGGTGATAAACGCGCCCTCACCTAAAGAGAGGCATAAAACTATAGCATACAGGTATCCTTCAGGATGCCCATACCGATGGCGCTTACCATGATTCTAACGGCGCTTTATATCCTTATAATGAGCTCGTTTAAAAAGAAAAAATAGCCACGCAGGTCCGGGGATGTCCGCGGCACTCTTTGGCCTACCGCAGCGTGTCAGAGATTAGTCAAAATCGGAGGTTCCCCCACGCTTTCCCGGATATCCCGTTCGGCTGAAAATGCCACCAGCGCATAGCAAGTTCGCGCCAGGACATCGGGCGGCATAAAAATACGCTGTGAATCTAAGCAATATGAGTAAAACTCAAGTCGCTCTCTTCCAGGCAAGAATGCCCTTCCGGTGACCGGACGCCTGCTCAATTAGCCGCTCCTGCCCATGGATCCCCACGGTGAATCTTACCCGCCGGGCGTTAGCCAACAACGCCACACCGGGTCGCATCCCGGATCATGAAGATGACTCATGTTGTAATGAAATTAAGTCACTTCCACTCATCTAATGACTCAGGCATAAAATATGCATTATCAACTACAGACAATATGAAGATAACTGAATGAGAAAGCCGGAAGAGAAAATCTGGCAAATCAAGAAATAAATTCAGTTTTCCTGGCAGAACTTAGGATACAACATCGCAATGAATAGAAACTTTACATTTACTATTACGCGCAGTGATTTCGATGAAAATTATAACCCTTCAGAAAATACGCGTATTACCACCAACTTTGCCAACCTCGCCCGCGGAAAGAACCGTCAGGAGAACCTGCGCAACACGTTAGTGATGATTGACAATCGTTTCAATACTCTGGCGCATTGGGACAACCCTACAGGCGATCGTTATTCTGTCGAACTTGAAATCATTTCTGTTGAGATGAATATTGGCCTTGAAGACAACGACGCCACCTTCCCGGCGATTGAAATCTTAAAAACTACCATCGTTGATAAGAAAACGAACGCACGCATTGCCGGCATTGTGGGGAACAATTTCTCTTCTTACGTGCGAGATTATGACTTCAGCGTATTGCTGTTAGAGCTCAATAAGAACAAATCCGAATTTAGCGTTCCGGATAACTTTGGCGATTTACATGGCAATATATTCAAACATTTCGTCAACTCACATGAATACCGCGAGAGTTTTAAAAAACCGCCGGTCATATGCCTGAGCGTTTCCAGCAAAAACATCTATCAGCGAACCGGGAATGAGCATCCAGTACTGGGCATCGAATACCAGCAGAATGGTTCTTCTGTGACTGAAAAATACTTCAATAAAATGGGCTTGCAGGTTCGCTATTTCATGCCGAAAAATAGCGTTGCGCCTTTGGCATTTTATTTTTCTGGTGATTTACTGAGTGATTACACCGATCTTGAACTGATCGCTACCATCAGCACGATGGAGACTTTCCAGAAGATTTACCGCCCTGAAATTTACAATGCTAACTCGGCTGCAGGCCAATACTATCAACCAGACCTGAATAACCAGGATCACTCATTGACAAAAATTGTTTATGACCGCGAAGAACGTAGCCAGTTGGCGATTGAGCAGGGAAGATTTACTGAAGAACATTTCATCAAACCCTATAAAACTATTCTTGAGCAATGGTCTGCTAGCTACGCTCTGTGATTAACCCAAAATACAAGGTCATTTATTATGAAAACATTGCTCCCCACCTCAACGGCTGGCAGTTTACCCAAACCTTCCTGGCTTGCGCAACCAGAGACGCTGTGGTCGCCCTGGAAATTGCAAAATGAGGAATTAATTGAGGGAAAACAAGACGCTCTGCGTTTGTCCCTCGAAGATCAATTGCGGGCAGGTATTGATATTGTCAGTGATGGCGAGCAAACGCGTCAGCACTTTGTCACGACGTTTATTGAGCATCTCAGCGGCGTTGATTTTGAGAAACGTCAGATCGTTAAAATTCGTAATCGCTATGATGCGAGCGTCCCGACAGTCGTGGGTGCTGTCGCTCGTCAAAAGCCCGTTTTTGTGGAAGATGCCCGGTTTTTACGGCAGCTCACCAGCCAGCCGATTAAATGGGCCCTGCCAGGGCCGATGACGATGATCGATACGCTTTATGATAGCCACTATAAAAGCCGCGAAAAACTCGCCTGGGAATTCGCCAAAATTCTCAATCAGGAAGCCAAAGAATTAGAGGCTGCCGGTGTCGATATTATCCAGTTTGATGAACCCGCATTTAACGTTTTCTTTGATGAGGTGAATGACTGGGGGATCGCCGCGTTAGAAAGAGCCATTGAAGGGCTGAAATGTGAAACAGCTGTCCATATCTGCTATGGCTATGGCATCAAAGCCAATACCGACTGGAAAAAGACCCTCGGGTCAGAGTGGCGACAATATGAAGAGGCGTTTCCCAAACTGCAGACGTCTAATATCGATATCATCTCCCTGGAATGCCATAACTCGCATGTTCCGATGGATCTGCTTGAACTGATTCGCGGTAAAAAAGTGATGGTAGGGGCCATTGACGTGGCAACCAATACCATAGAGACAGCGGAAGAAGTCGCCAGTACGTTGCGAAAAGCACTGCAGTTTGTCGACGCTGACAAGCTTTATCCCTCAACCAACTGCGGTATGGCCCCCCTGTCCCGTCAGGTCGCTACAGGCAAGCTGCATGCTTTAAGCGCTGGTGCAGAAATCATCCGCCAGGAGCTTGCAACGAAATAACGGCGCTGACTATTCGCTCACGTTTAAAAGAAATTCAGTCCGGGTCAGGCGAGCCGCTCGATCGCCAATTATCCAGCCCCAACCGGGCTGCGCGATTGCCGCGATGAGCGGCAATCGCTGATGAAGAGCGATGAGTCATGAGCTGCGGGTTATCACTTAACCGTAAGCAGCTCGGCATATCGCGTGGTGTATCTCGGCGAGAGCATTTCCCGTTTCATCTGCCATTGCGGCTGAATACCCTGCCCGGCGAAGTAAAGCGTTTCGCGGCCCTCTTTCGCGTTCAGACGATCCAACACCTCCATCAGCTTCTGGCTGTTGTGCCGCGGCGCATTTTCGTCGAACAGATTAAGCTGCGCTACGCCCTGGCTGTAAAAGTCACCCAGCATGACTCCACCTTTCTGATAGCGATGGCCATCTTTCCAGATGGCATCCAGGCAGCGCGTCGCCGCACCGATAATATCCCGGCTGTCCTGTGTCGGCGTCAGCAGTTTAAAAGATGCGCTGTTGCTGTAATACGGATCGTTTTGCGCAAATGGCGAGGTTTTAACAAACGCCGAAATAAAGCGGCAATATTGATGCTCGCTACGCAGTTTCTCCGCCGCCCGGGTGGCGTAGCTGCAAATAGCCTGCCGCATCTCCTCGTATTCCCTAATGTATTGGCTGAAGGAACGGGAACAGATAATCTCCTGTTTTATCGGGGGAAACTCTTCCAGTTCAAGGCATGGCTCGCCGCGTAGCTCCCGCACGGTTCTCTCCAGCACAACGTTGAAATGCTTTCTGATAAACCGAATATCGCTGTCCGCCAGCTGCAATACGGTCTTGATACCCAGGCCTTCCAGTTTTTTCGCGATACGCCGACCGACGCCCCAGACGTCATCAACGTATAATGCCGCCATCAGCTTCCTCTGACGCTCGATATTTGACAGATCCACCACCCCACCGGTCTGCCGTTGCCATTTTTTTGCCGCATGGTTCGCCAGTTTGGCCAGGGTTTTGGTCTGGGCGATACCCACCCCAACCGTCAGATGCGTGCGCTGCAGAACCGTGGCTCTGATTTCACGCCCAAACTCCGCCAGATCGCGACAGTTACGCACGCCGGTGAGGTCACAAAAAATCTCATCAATGGAGTATATTTCGCAGCGGGGAGACATCTCCTCGATAGTGGTCATCACCCGACTGGACATATCCGCGTAGAGTTCATAGTTGCTACTGAAACAAACCACCCCGTGACGCCTGAAGAGATCCTTCAGTTTGAAGTACGGTTCGCCGGTTTTCACCAGAGATTGCGCTTCAGCAGAACGCGCAATAACGCAACCGTCGTTATTTGACAAAACGACCACCGGCCTCCCCTTCAGATCCGGGCGAAATACGGTTTCACAAGAGGCATAGAACGAATTCACATCGCACAGCGCAAACATGATCAGCTCGCAGACTTCACGATGTAGGTCACCACCCCGAAAATGTCCAGACGGTCTTCGCGGCCAATCGCGATCGGCGCATAGGCGCTGTTTTCAGGCTTAAGCATCGCAACGGGATGCAGCAGCAGGCGCTTAACGGTGAATTCGCCATCGACCGCAGCAATAACGATATTGCCATGCTCAGCCTGACGGGAGCTATCCACCACCAGTAAATCCCCTTCGCCAATTCCGGCGTCAATCATTGAATCACCGCTGGATTTCACAAAATAGGTCGCACTCGGGTGCTGAATCATCAGTTCATTCAGGTCAATGCGTCGCTCAACATAATCCTGTGCCGGGCTCGGAAAGCCGCATGAAACAAGATCGCTGAACAAGGGCAATGCCACGATCTGACGTAGCTCGGTAGGTGTGAAAAACGACATGATAATCACCATCAGTAATACTGTATACATATACAGTATTATCGATCGGCGATGGAAATCAAGAGCTGCTTGCGTGATAACGGCGTATCGGTTACGTATGCCGCTGATTTGATAACGACTCTTTTAGACTAATTGCAGGACCAGGCCGCAAGACAAACCGGGCGCAGGAGCAAAGAATACCGTCGTCGGAGCGGGCGACATAACATACCGTTCAGCCAGCGAACCTCTCCACGGACAAAACCGCAGGCAGAAGAAGTGAGCAGAAAAATGGCAAAGAGTAAGACGCATCTGTGGAAATTTTCGCTGATTGGGAGGAGGATAGTCTCTGTAAAGCCGACCGTTATGGGTCATCGTCATCCCGGCATAGTGGCGATATACCCGACAGACTGAACTGGAGATGCTTATGTACTACACGTTAGGAGAGACCACCCTCCATTTTTATCGCTACCAGTGTCGTTTCTACGTCGCCCATTGGGATGGCGGCAACGTGATGACCGAAAAATTCAAACCGTTCATTGCATTGATTAGCGAAAAAACGGGTCTCGATGCAAAGCGCGTCGAAACGGTTGCACGGGACTACTTCAACAACGTTGATTGAACGCCGGTCAGGCAAAATAGCGCGCAGCGACGGAGCAGCCTGCTGGTCCCCCCTGTCCGATGATCTTCGCCCCCCTACAGCATCGGCATATCTGCATACTCAAACCGCTAACGTCGGCTCCAACAGGAACGAGTTAGCGGACTCCCCCCACAAAACAGGTCGGTTGTGAAGCGGACCGTTTAATGTATAGAATTCACCTACCCTGAATCAGGGTTAATTCAACAAGGATAGAGATAAAATGAAAAAGTTAATGATGGTGATTCTGGCAGCAACGGCAATTTCTGGCTGTGCGCAACAAACCTTCTCCGTGAATCAAGGTATTGCCGTTGCGCCTCAGCAGGTCACAACCCACCACTTCTTCGTCAGCGGGATCGGCCAGTCAAAACAAATCGACGCCGCTCAGGTCTGCGGTGGTGCGGATAAAGTGGTACGTACCGAAGTCCAGCAGACGTTTGTCGATGGGCTGCTCGGTTTTGTGACCTTAGGAATTTATACTCCGCGCGATGCGCGTGTGTATTGCGCTAAATAAGCCCCTGCAGCAGGCATCCTTTGGTGTCTGCTGTCTCTCTTCATCTTAAGCTTTCCATCGCCGACTTCCTGTCGGTTTCCATTTACTTTTTAGTCAGATAGTCCCTGCCAGCAACAACCTTTTTACATTCTGCTAAACTTCTGCTAAATAATAGTAGGTTCGGTGTTTTTAAGTAAAAAATCCATTCCCTATTGCCATAACATGCTATACCACTTCGGGGGCATTAGCATTAAACTCCACAAAATAGACGTCAGCAGTATTAAAAATACTTTTCTTCTGAGCTCTCAAAATATTTCATTAGGATTTTTCTTAATCCAGGAGTAGATTCCATTTCATAAAAGCAATAATGTCCATAAACTTCCCGGGGAATAAACCACATGGCAAACTTACTCTTTTTAGTATTGGCAATAGTATTACTTCTGGTTGCTGTTTTTTCTCTCGTTTCCTACATCAGGGACAGAAAAAAACAGCAGTTTACGTTTAAAAAACGACGCTAAGCGCGACAAAAACGGCTGAGACGACTGCCGGCATCTTCTCTGGGTTCATGCCGCTTAACTCCTGTGACCTGACATTAACGATAGTTATCGCCGCAGACATCGCATCACCATTTTCTCTATCGGATATGTCAGGTCATGGCGCAATAGCGATATTAAGCATAAGTAAAGCCAATAATGAATATTACCCATCCCCGTCATACTTCAGGTTGCATGCGCGTTGGCTTTGTTACCCGACTCATCCATGAGACTCGCCCTTACGGGCCGCCTTCCTGCCACTCGAATTATTTAGGGTATAGATAAGCCATTTATTTTTCTGCTCATCAACGGTATATATTCCAGGGCTGACGATTGCGTATTACCTCGCTCAGTGACTTCATGCACCACTCGCCTCTTTTTTATGCACAATAGCGTTACACGTTGTGAATGGCTAATGCCGCAAAAAAAGAATGGCGCGGTAAACCGCGCCATGATGGGATTCAGGAAATAACCGCAGATGTCTACTGATGCTTCACAATATACATCGTGCGGCTATAGGCCACGTCCTCCGGGTTGGTAATCGGGTACCCTTTCAGCCACGTCTTAATCAACCGCCCGTTGGTGTACTGGTAAATCGGGGCGATGGGCGCTTTACCCATGATGATTTTTTCCGCCGCATTGTAATCATCGTTGCGCGCTTTATCCGAGGTTTCCTGTGCTGCCTGGCTCAGGATCTTGTCATAGGCCGGATCGTTAAAGCGGGAGATGTTACCGCTATGGCTGGAGGTCAGCAGCGACAGGAAGGTGGAAGGCTCATTATAATCCCCAACCCACGACGCGCGAATGACATCGAAATTACCGGTATTGCGGCTATCGATATAGGTTTTCCACTCCTGATTCTGCAGCTTGACGTCGACGCCGAGGTTCTTCTTCCACATCGACGCCACCGCGATGGCAATTTTCTGATGGTTTTCCGAGGTGTTATACAGCAGCTTCAGCTGTAACGGGCGTCCAGGGCCGTAACCTGCCGCCTGCAATAACGCCTTCGCCTGGGCATTCAGCTCGGCCTGGCTCATACTTTCCATCTGCGATGGCTCCGGCGTAAAGCCTGCCGTGACGTCCGGCGTAAAGTGCCATGCCGGTTTTTCTCCGGTCCCCAGCACCTTCTCCGCCATCAAACGGCGATCGATGGTCATGCTTAACGCCAGACGTACGCGTTCATCGGCGGTAGGCCCTTTCCGGGTGTTAAACGCGTAGTAGTAGGTGCCCAGCTGCGGCGGGGTATACACCTGCCCGGGGATATCTTTCAGCAACTTCTGGTACAGATTTTTCGGGAAAGATTCGGTGATATCAATATCGCCGGCCAGGTAGCGTTTCGTCGCCGATGACTCCTGATTGATCGGCACGAAAGTCACCTGCTGGATAACCGTCTTCGCGTTATCCCAGTAGTGGCCATTCGGAACGACCACCAGTTTTTCGTTTACCACGCGGTCTTTTAAGACATAGGCCCCGTTGCCAACCAGGCTACCCGGACGCGTCCAGTTGGCGCCGCTCTCGACGTTGGCTTTCTGTACCGGATAAAACGCGAAGCTGGCCGTCAGCTTGCTGAACCACGGCAGCGGCTTGTCCAGCTGTACGCGCAGGGTGCGGCCATCCACGGCGGTCACTCCCAGCGTATCCGGCGCCGCTTTACCATCGATAATATTCTGCGCATTGGTTATCCCCGCCAGCGCGGCGAACCAGGCAAATGGCGAGGTCGTTTTCGGGTCGACCAGCCGCTGCCAGCTGTAGACGAAGTCCTGCGCCGTCACCGGCGAACCGTCCGACCAGCGCGCGTTATCACGCAGGGTAAAGCTCCAGACGCGGTTATCGTTGCTCTGCCAGCGGGTCGCCACGCCGGGGATAATATTGCCTTTGGCGTCCTGATTGACTAACCCTTCGAAAAGATCGCGAATCACCTGAATTTCCGGCAGACCAACGGCTTTAGCGGGATCCAATGATGCGGGTTCATCTTTAATATGCCGTACCAGCAGCTGCTTTTCGGCTAATACGGTTCCCGGGGGAACATCCGCCGCCCAGGCCAGAGAAGAAACGCTGGCTAACCACAGCGCGCCGCATGTCAATGTGACAGGATACTTCATGAGATCCCCTTTAAAATAAAAAAACCAGAGCTGGCAGAGCGATAATTATTTGTTTCATCACCTGAAATTGCAAACGGCTTGTGATAGAAAATTGACCTGTATTCTGATTTAACCGCCTCAGGAAACTATTTGATTCCGGGGCGCTTTTACACAACACTGCAGAAAATAACCTGCTAACAGGATGCCCTATGCCCGTTTCTCGTCCCCGCCCTCTGCGCGGTGCCTTCCCGCCCGGCACCCAACGCTATGGTCAGTCACACCTTGGCGCGCCACTACTGTGGTTCCCGGCACCGCTGGCGGACAGCCGCAGCGGCCTGATTCTTGCCGGTACCCATGGCGATGAAAACTCCTCGATCGTGACGCTTTCCTGTGCGCTACGCACGCTAAAACCGGAATTGCGTCGCCATCATGTCGTCCTGGCGGTGAACCCTGACGGCTGCCAGCTGGGGCTACGCGCCAACGCCCGCGGCGTCGATCTTAACCGCAATTTTCCGGCGGCTAACTGGAAGGAAGGGGAAACGGTCTATCGCTGGAATAGCGCGGCGGAACAGCGCGACGTGGTCCTGCTGACCGGCGAAAAACCCGCCTCAGAACCGGAGACGCAGGCCCTGTGCCAGCTGATCCATCAGATCCACCCGGCGTGGGTGGTGTCGTTTCACGATCCCCTGGCCTGCATTGAAGATCCCGGCCACAGCGAGCTGGGTCAGTGGCTGGCCGACGCCTTTGCGCTACCGCTGGTGAGCAGCGTCGGTTACGAAACTCCCGGATCTTTTGGCAGCTGGTGCGCCGATATCGGCCTGCCCTGCATTACCGCCGAGTTTCCGCCCATCTCAGCCGACGAGGCCACGGAAAAGCACCTGTCGGCGATGACTGACCTGCTGCACTGGCATACTCAAAGGTGAAGTACCCCGGTGCTGAAATGCAGCGCCGGTTCAACATCCACCGCCAGCCAGGTCGGGCCATCCAGATCGGCAAAGCGGGCCAGCGGCGCCAGCGGGAGCGCCGCGGAAATGGCCCGCGAGGTGCAAAGCATGCAGCCAAGCATGCGTTCAAACCCCAGCTGTTCCGCCTCCTGCGCCAGAAACAGCGCCTCGGTCAGGCCGCCGGTTTTATCGAGCTTGATATTCACCATCTCATAGCGTCCGCGCAGCTTCGGCAGACTGGCACGGGTGTGGCAGTTCTCATCGGCGCAGATCGGCAGCGGGTGGATAAAGTTCGTCAGCGCATCGTCGGCATCCGCCGGGAGCGGCTGTTCCAGCATCGCCACGCCAATATCCGCCAGCAGCTGGCAGCGTGCCGCCAGGCCATCGCTGTGCCAGGATTCATTGGCATCGACAATCAGCGTCGCCTCCGGCACCGTATTACGAATGGCGATCAGCCGTTCGCTGATCAGATGGTCATCCAGCTTCACCTTCAGCAGCATGGCGCCCTTTTGCCATAGCGCCGCGGCGCTGGCCGCCATCTGTTCGGCTGTGCCAATCACCACCGTCTGCGCCGTCACCACCCGGTTGGGAAGCGCCACGCCAAGCAGTTGTGGAAGGGTTTTACCCACGCTGCGGGCCTGCAAATCCCATAATGCGCAATCCACGGCGTTGCGCGCCGCCCCGGCCGGCAGCAGATGCTGAAGCTGTTCGCGGGTCGCGCCGTTTTCCAGCTGCTCGCCGATGGTAAGGATCTGGGCCATCACCGAGGCAATGCTCTCACCATAGCGCGGATACGGCGTACACTCCCCCACGCCCTTCACCCCGTTCTCTTCCACTTCCACCACCACCACCTTCGCCTCGCTGCGGCTGCCGCGGGCAATCACAAAAGGCGTATGCAGCGGCCAGGCTTCTTCATAGACTCGCAGGTTTCGCATTCCCAGGTTCCTCCAGGGGAAACATTAAATAGGATTTGCCGTGCCGATAACGGATGTCATACACTACCCGTGACGTTAACTATATGTAAACAGGAAGATAAACATGTCACAAACCGTGCATTTCCAGGGCAACCCCGTTTCTGTTCAGGGCACCATTCCGCAGGCAGGCGCGACAGCGCAGCCGTTTACGCTGGTCGCCAAAGATCTCTCTGACGTCGCGCTGAGCCAGTTCGCCGGCAAACGTAAAGTACTGAACATTTTCCCGAGCATCGATACCGGCGTTTGCGCGGCATCGGTACGTAAATTCAACCAACTGGCATCCGAGCTGGATAACACCGTTGTGCTGTGCATCTCTGCCGACCTGCCGTTCGCCCAGTCGCGCTTCTGCGGCGCGGAAGGCCTGAACAATGTCGTCACCCTGTCCACCCTGCGCGCGCCGCAGTTCCTGGCAGATTACGGCGTCGCGATCTCCGCTGGCCCGCTGGCCGGTCTGGCCGCGCGTGCGGTGGTGGTTATTGATGAAAATGACCAGGTTGTTTACAGCCAGCTGGTCAACGAAATCACCGAAGAGCCGGACTACGACGCGGCGCTGGCCTCGCTGAAAGGCTAATCGCGCCCTACTCGCCGGGTCAGGAGCGGCCTCCCTTACCCGGCTATGCTAAGCCTCCGTTTAGCGGAGGCTTTTTTCTTTCCGCGGCGCATAGCGGGAAATAAATCGCGCAATCGCCGGGCCGGTCAGCAGAATAGTGAACAGCCGCAAGGTCTGCATCGCCATGATAAACGATATGTCAGCCCGGGTGCCGGCGGCAATAATCGCCACCGTATCCAGCCCGCCGGGGCTGGTGGCCAGATAGGCGGTCATAAAATCGAGCGGCAGCACCCGCGTCAGCCCCAGGGCCATCAGCGCGCAGAGCAGGATCAGACCGATAATGGAGGCGATAATCTGCGGCAGCGTCTTCAGGGCCAGCAAGAAGATCTCTTTATTAAACTTTAGCCCAACGCTCCAGCCAATGGCGGCATAAGCCAGCGCCAGCAGCCATTCCGGCAGTTCCAGCATCAGCCAGCCTTCCCCCTGCACCACCGCGCCCGCCAGCATCGGGAATAGCATCGCCCCGGAAGGGAAACGCATTCTCAGCCCCAGCCAGCCGGCCGCCCCCGTCAGCAGCAGCGTCCACGGCAGCTGCCACGTGATCGGCGGAAACCAGACGATCTGCTGGGTCAGCGCCTGGGCATCGCCGCCTAAAGCAAAACGCACCACCAGCGCCGCCGCCCCGGCGACAAACAGCACCCGCAGATACTGCATCAGGGCGACCAGCCGCACATCGGCGCCGTAATCCTGGGCCATCACCACCATTGCCGACGCGCCGCCCGGCGAGCTTCCCCATGCGCCGGTCGCCCCGGGTAGCGCGCTGTAACGCACCAGCAGCCACCCCGCCAGCGCGCTAACGACAAGCGTGGAGACGAGAATCAACAGGACCAGCGGCCAGTGGCCGAGAAGGACGCCAAAGATAGAGGGGGTCAGCGTGCGGGCAATCATGCAGCCAATAATCGCCTGCGCGGCAATAAAAAAAGGACGGGAGACGCGAATATTCGCCCCGCGCAGGCTCAAGGTTATCCCGGCGATCATCGGCCCCAGCAGCAGCGCCGCGGGCAGATGAAACCAGAACAACACAAACGAGAGCCCGGCAGAGAGTGCCAGCAGTTTCATCCACTGAAGCAGATGACCAGGCGAAGTTGACATCCGTATTCCTGGAAAAAATGAATAAAAACGGAGTATATACAGAATTGCGCGCCAGGCAGAACCCCCTTTTGCACAAAGCAGACACCGGCCGCGGGCGCAGCCGGTGGGGAGAACTACTCTTCGCCTTTCTTCTGGCTCAGGCCATATTCGCGCAGCTTGTTGGCAATCGCGGTATGCGATACTCCGAGGCGCCGGGCCAGCTTGCGCGTGCTGGGGAAGCTGCGGTACAGCTGGGTGAGCACCGAGCGCTCGAAGCGGCGGGTAATATCGTCCAGCGACCCCTCCATCGCCTCTTCGCCGACCGGTAACGAGGCGACATCGTGGTCCGGCAACAGGATGTCCTGCGGCCGTATCTCAAAGCCTTCCAGCTGGGTCAGCGCCCGATACACCGCATTCTTCAGCTGACGAACGTTGCCGGGCCAGCTATAGCGCGTCAGGACCGTACTGAGATCGGCGGAAAGCTTCGGCCGCGGGATCCCCTGCTCGTCGGCAAAGCGGGCGACAAACAGCTCAGTCAGCGGAATGATATCCTGCGGGCAGTCGCGTAGCGGCGGCAGGTAGAGGGTGAGCACATTGAGGCGATAGTACAGATCCTCGCGGAACAGCCCCTTCTGTACCAGCTCGACCAGGTTTTTCTGCGTCGCGCAGATCACCCGCACATCGACGTGAACCTCGTGATCTTCGCCCACCCGGCGGAAGGTGCCGTCATTGAGGAAACGCAGCAGCTTGGTCTGCATCCGCGGCGACATTTCACCAATTTCATCCAGCAGCACCGAGCCGCCGTTAGCCTGCTCAAAGAAGCCTTTTTTCCCCTGAATGGCATCGCCAAACAGCTCGCTTTCGACGGCATCCTCCGGGATGGATCCGCAGTTCAGCGCCAGATAGGGTTTGCTGGCCCGCGGGCTGGCCAGATGGCAGGCGTGGGCCAGCAAATCTTTACCGGTGCCGGTGTCGCCGACGATCAGCAGCGGCGCGCTGAGCATCGCCAGCTTGCGGGCCTGCTCGACGACATGGCGCATTTTCGGGCCAACGGCAAGGATTTGGCTGAAGGCGCTGGTATCCTGCGTCGTCATGGTTTGCAGCTGACGGCCCATACGCACGGTGGAGCGCAGCATCGCCACCGCTCCGGTCAGCACCCGCTCACCGTGTTCGCCTTCCAGATAGACCGGGGTGATTTCCAGGACGAAGTTCTGCCCGTTGACCACCACATGTTCGCTGTGCGACTCCTGCGGGCCGCTCTCCAGCCAGCGCGGGATGTTAAAATCGGTAATCAATTGCGCCACCGGATGATTACGCAGCCGCTCCTGGCTCTGCGCAAACAGCTGACAGCTGGCGGGGTTCGCCAGCTCGACCTTGCCTTTGGTATCCAGCGACAGCACCGGCTCCGGCATCGCCACCAGCAGCGCGCTGAGCGCCAGGTGTTCACGCTCCGACGGCATCCACGGCACGGTACGCACGTCGGTCACCCCGGAGATACGACGGATTTCCGCCATCAGGCTGCTGAAGCTGGCAAACTCCAGCTCGGCGAAATTGAGATAAATTCGGCCAACAGGATCAATGTCAATGCCGCGCAGATCGATCCCGCGGAGCACCAGCAAATCGAGTAATTCACGAGTCAGACCAAGACGGTCTTCACAAAAGACTTCAAGACGCATGGGAGTTTTCACCCTAAAAAGGCCAATGACGGATGAATAATAGGACAGTTATTTGCTGGCGTGAAGATAGCTGTCAACAATTATTGACAGCATGGCGGAAAAACGGCCGTTGTGGCGTAAAGCTATACCTTCAGCGACGCATTTCAGCGTCAGGGATAGTAAAAAGCCGTCGCTTCTCCGCGACGGCGATAAACGGAATTACTTCTCCGCGCTGGCTTTGCTTTTCTGCAGGGTCTCTTTCAGCTGGCCGATCAGTTCGCGACGGAAATCCCCCAGTCGCGGTTTATCCTCGGCGATCCACGGTAGCGGCCGGCACAGCTCCATCGCTTTAATCCCCAGGCGCGCGGTCAGTAACCCGGCGCCGATGCCCTGCGCCGCACGGGCCGACAGCCTGGCCGCCAGATCCTGCGACATCCAGTCCATGCCCACCTCCCGTACCAGCTCGCTGGCGCCGGCAAAGGCGATATTGAGCAACACCAGGCGGAACAGGCGCAGACGACTGTAATAACCCAGCTCAATGCCGTACAGCGCGGCGATACGGTTGATCAGGCGTAAATTACGCCAGGCGATAAACGCCATATCCACCAGCGCCAGCGGGCTGACGGCGATCATCAGGGTTGATTCCGCCGCCGAGCGGCTGATTTCCCGCCGCGCCTGCGCATCCAGCACCGACTGCACCAGCTGCGCATACAGGCTGACCACTTCGCGATCGTTCTGCGTTTCATGAATCGCCGCGTACCAGCGCTGCAGCGCCGGATGCGCCTGGTCCAGGCTGGCCTGCTGCGCCAGTTTCTCGCAAAACGCCCGCCCTTTCCCGACCGCGTGGCTGTGCATCAGGTCCCGGGCCTCATCGCGCTCATGGGCGCGCTGGCGCAGGCGCCACAGCCGCCGCCATTCGGTGGCGACCGAGCCCACGCCGGCGCCGATAATCAGCGCCCCGGCGGCACAGCCGCCCAGCGCAATCCAGTCCTGGGTCTGCCAGGCGCTCAGGGTCCACTGTACGCCCTGCGCCACCACGCTGACGCCAAAAATAGCCAGCCCGGCGCTGACCATCCGACGCCATAAACTGCGTTTCGGCCGCAGTACCGATTCCACTACCGCTTCCGCCGCTCCGTCTTCCTCCTCCAGGGCATCGAGCCGCGCCGGGGCAAACTTTTCCGCCTCCAGGTCGTCAAAAGCGCGGGCAGATTTTAGCGCATCTATTTTCGCCGCTTCCAGCGGTCCGTCGAAGTCGATACGCGGTTTTAACGGTTCGCTCATCGCAATTTATCTCCAATCAAAAATTCCAGCGCGGCATCCAGGCGAATATGCGGCAGCGGCTTATCAACGTCCATGACCCGCGGGCGGAAGTTCTCAAACTGGAACCCCTGCTGCTGCCAGAACGCCTGACCCGGCAGGCGGGCCGGCACCTCGCCGGGGTAGATAGTCAGCGGCTGGCCGTCGCTCAGCCGGTCGCCGCGCAGGGCGGGGATTTTCTCGCCGTTGACCTCAATCAGCCCGCTCTGCGTCGCCTGAATCGACGCCAGCCCCAGGCAGTCCATACTGATGCCTTCGAACGCGGCATTTTGCCAGGCGTCCTGAATCAGCTGTTGCAGCAGGGAAACCATATTGCCGTGCTGATCGACGGTGACGTGGTCGGCTTTGGTCGCGGCAAACAGCAGCTTGTCGATCACCGGGGAAAACAGACGGCGGAACAGGGTTCGCTGACCGTAATGGAAGCTCTGCATCAGCTGAGTCAGCGCCAGACGCATATCGTTGAAGGCCTGCGGCCCGCTGTTCAGCGGCTGCAGGCAGTCCACCAGCACAATCTGGCGGTCAAAACGCAGGAAGTGGTCTTTGTAAAAGCCCTTAACCACTTTTTCGCAGTAATATTTAAAGCGTTCGCGCAGCATTCCGGCGTTGCTGTGTTTATCCGCCTGGGCGAGCTTCGCCTCGCCGATGGCGTCAACATCCGGCCACGGGAAAAACTGCAGCGCCGGCGCGCCGGCCATATCGCCGGGCAGCACAAAGCGCCCCGGCTGAATAAAGTGCAGCCCTTCACGTTTGCAGGCGTGCAGGTACTCCGTCCACGCGGCGGCGATCTCCGCCAGCCGGTTTTCCTCCGCCGGGGCCAGCGGATCCAGGCCTGCGCACAGCTGACGCCAGCGCGCGGACCACTCTTCACGCTGCCCCTGCAGCAGACCGGTCATCTGTCGCGACCAGCTGAGATAATCCTGCGCCAGCATCGGTAAATCGAGCAGCCACTCCCCCGGATAATCGACGATTTCCAGGTACAAGGTAGAGGTGTCTTTAAAGTGGCGCAGCAGCGATTCGCTGGAGCGGTAGCGCAGCGCCAGACGGATTTCACTCACCCCGCGGGTGGGCGTCGGCCAGACCGGCGGCGCCCCATACAGCTGCGCCAGCCCTTCGTCATAGGTAAAGCGCGGAATGCCGAAATCACGCTGCGGAACGCGTTTGACGCCCAGCAGGCGCTCTTCGCGCGCCGCGCTCAACAACGGCAGTCGCGCCCCGGAATGAATATTCAGCAGTTGATTCACCAGCGCGGTGATAAAGGCGGTTTTCCCGCTGCGGCTCAGGCCGGTGACCGCCAGACGCAAATGCCGGTCAACACCCCGGTTGACCAGCGCATTGAATTCAGTTTTGAGTCGCTTCATTGCCATCCCGTTATGCGTTGAAGGAAAGTGCTGTGATTATAAGCTATTAGGTGAGGATAAGCCGAATATATCGCGGTCGTTCTGCGGGCAGTTCGTCGTGGTCGGCGGCGCGACATCCTCGCGCAGAGCGCGCTGTACTGCCGTCATTTTGTATACCGCCTCACCCCATTTTCAAAAAATACCGCGCCCTCTCCCCGTGGCGCCTTATTTCATGCTGCGGGTAAGACGGCGCGCCAGACGGCTGAGCAACGGCTCAAGGGCCACCGCCAGCAGCATCTTCAGCGGCCGACGCGCCACCGATTTCACCGCCCAGCCGGCAACGCCCGCCGGGCCATAACGTAATGCGGTCAGCAGAACCAGCTTACCCGCGATTTTCAGACCGGGTTTCACTTTTTGCCCGGTCTGCTGCCAATTGATGTTCATGCGTGACCTCAGTTGTCAGTTACAGCTGGCGAAAACGGCTGCGCAGCGTAAAGGTATCGGACGTGACGTAACGTTCCATTTCGCGCAGGCGGCGTTCACTGGCCGCCAGCTCGCGGTCCGCCTCCGCCAGCAGCTCACCGCTGGAGGGGCTTTTCTCGCCGTAAAGTTCGCTTTCCGGCATCGGGTCAAGCGCGAAAGTGAGGATGATGTACGCCACCACCACAAAGAAAAACAGGCCAAAAATCATCGCCAGCACGGTAATCAATCGCACCAGTTTGACCGGCACATCCAGGTACTGCGCAATCCCGGCGCAGACGCCCTTGACCATGCCGCGCTGCGGCACGCGCCACAGCTTTTTATTCAGATCCAGTCCGCCCATTATTTGTCTCTCCAGTTCGGATGTTCGGCATCCAGAATGTCTTCCAGCGTCTGAATACGCTCGCGCATGCGCTTAGCGTCATCGGTCAACTGCAACAAACGCTGCTGTTCATTCTGCGACAGGCTGCCGTTCGCAGTGCGGTTGTTGTAATGCAGCCAGAGCCACACCGGTAAAACAAACAGCACAAACAGCGTCAGGGGTATGGCAATAAAAAGCGTACTCATGTGTACTCCTTACAGTGAGTGAGCGGCGGCGCATGACAGCGCCGCATCGCGTCATCCTTCAGCTGGCCTGGTCGGTGGCGGTCTCCGCTGGCGGGATGACCGCCTTATCCGCGCCGGCTAAAGGAATGCGCGTATTTCATTAGTTATTTTGATTCATTTTGCTTTTCAACGCCGCCAGCTGGGCGCTGATTTCATCGTCCGCTTTCAGGTCGGCAAACTGCTGGTCCAGCGTTTTCTGTTTGCCGAAACCATGGCTTTCTGCCTCGGCTTCCATGTGATCGATGCGGCGTTCGAAGGACTCAAACCGCGCCATCGCTTCATCAATTTTACCACTGTCCAGCTGACGACGAACGTCGCGGGAAGAGCTGGCCGCCTGATGACGCAGGGTCAATGCCTGCTGGCGAGCGCGCGTTTCGCTCAGTTTGTTTTCCAGCTCGCCAATCTCTTTCTTCATCCGGGTCAGCGTTTCATCAACCATCTGCGCTTCATTTTCCAGGCTGGCGATGAGATCGGTCAGCTTCTGTTTTTCGATCAGCGCCGCACGGGCCAGATCTTCTTTGTCTTTGCGCAGCGCCAGCTCGGCTTTTTCCTGCCACTCGGCCTGCTGGGCCAGCGCTTGTTCAATCCGGCGACTCAGCTGTTTCTTTTCCGCCAGCGCGCGCGCCGAGGTCGAACGCACTTCAACCAGCGTATCCTCCATCTCCTGGATCATCAGTCGCACCAGCTTCTGCGGATCTTCCGCTTTCTCCAGCAGGGAGTTGATGTTGGCGTTCACGATGTCGGCAAAACGAGAAAAAATACCCATAATTTAAGTCCTCATAGTTCTGATATCAGGCCGCGGCCTGCGTCGATACTTGCGGATACTAATACAAATCCCGTGCCAGTTTTTTATCTTGTTGATTTTAAAAGATGTGGTTGTTATCTGCACAGCGGGTTGCTACAGTGACCTGGTGAATCACACGACTAAATGGCGAATTTCATCATGGCTGAATACAAGGATAACCTGCTCGGCGAAGCCAACAGCTTTCTCGAGGTGCTGGAGCAGGTTTCACGGCTGGCGCCGCTGGATAAGCCGGTGCTGGTTATCGGCGAACGCGGCACCGGTAAAGAGCTTATCGCCAATCGTCTGCACTTTCTCTCATCGCGCTGGCAGGGACCGTTCATCTCTCTCAACTGCGCGGCGCTGAATGAAAACCTGCTCGATACTGAACTGTTTGGCCATGAGGCCGGGGCATTTACCGGCGCCAGCAAACGCCATCCGGGGCGGTTTGAGCGCGCCGACGGCGGCACGCTGTTTCTGGATGAACTGGCGACGGCGCCGATGCTGGTGCAGGAAAAGCTGCTGCGGGTGATTGAATATGGCGAACTGGAGCGCGTCGGCGGCAGTCAGCCGCTACAGGTCAACGTGCGGCTGGTGTGTGCGACCAATGCCGACCTGCCGCAGATGGTGGCAGCGGGCCAATTTCGCGCCGACCTGCTCGACCGCCTGGCGTTTGACGTGGTACACCTGCCGCCGCTGCGCGAACGACAGAGCGACATCATGCTGCTGGCGAATCAGTTCGCCATCCAGATGTGCCGGGAACTTGGGCTGCCGCTGTTCCCGGGCTTCAGCGAGCGCGCCACGCAGACGCTGCTCGGCTACCGCTGGCCGGGCAACATTCGCGAGCTAAAAAACGTGGTGGAGCGCTCCGTCTATCGCCACGGCACCAGCGACAGCGAACTGGATAACATCATCATCAACCCTTTTCATCAGCAACAGCCAGCGCCTGCCGCTGTCGCCGTCCCGGACGAGCCAGCGTTGCCGCTGGATCTGCGCGCCTTCCAGCTCCGGCAAGAAAAAAGCCTGCTGCAGGCCAGCCTCCAGCAGGCGAAGTACAATCAGAAACAGGCGGCAGATTTGCTCGGGTTAACCTACCACCAGCTGCGGGCGCTGCTGAAAAAGCATCAGCTCTGAGGCGTACGCGGCAGCATCAGGGCGCTGACCACCATCGCCCCCAGGCACAGCGCCGCGTTAAACCACAGCGCATACTGCGCCGCGCTGGCCATACCGAGGGGTAAAAATAGCGCAAAAAGTGACGCCGTCACCGCAATGCCCATCGCCCCGCCCAGCGAGCTGCCCATCTTGTAAACACCTGAAGCAACGCCGATTTTGCTTTCCGGCGCGTTGGAAACCGCGGTATCCGTCGACGGAGTGGCATAGCAGCCCAGCCCGAGGCCAAACAGCACGTTGCTGAGAAACACCGTCACGATGTAGACCGACTTATCAAGAAAGGTACAGGAGATAAACAGGATCGCGACGGCGGTAACCACCGGTCCGGTCATCATCGGCAGCCGGGCCCCGTAACGCTGCAGCAGCTTTTCCCCGACCCGGATCATCGCCAGCACGGTGACCAGATATCCCAGGGTCATCACTCCGGTTTCCAGCGGGCTCATATTGTGCCCCTTCTGTAGCCAGATGCTGGCGATCATCATCGTGCCGATCGCGCCGTTGAGCATAAAGTTCGACAGCACGGCGGCACCGTAGGCCCGGTTACGAAACAGGGCAAAATCGATCAGCGCCGCGTCCCCTTTGCGCAACCCGCTGCGGATAAAATAGCTCGCCGACAGCAGCGAACCGGCAAGCATCGTCAGCGACAGGCCGCTGCTCCAGCCCCAGCCGTGCCCTTTACTGATAAACAGATTCAACAGTACCAGCGAAATAATCAGGCTCAACAGGCCGCTGATATCCAGCTTCTGCCGCTGGGCGCTTTGGCTGCGGCTTTCCGGCGTGCCGCGGAGCAGCAGCAGAGCCGCCAGCGCGACGGCGATCGAAAAAACAAAGATCCAGCGCCAGCCGAGGCCGGTCGCGATCGCGCCGCCAACGAAGGAACACAAACCGCTGCCGCCCCACGAGCCGATGACCCAGAAGCTTACCGCGCGCTGCCGCGCCTTGCCTTCATACCACGTTTTAATCAGCGCCAGGGTCGCCGGCATGATGCAGGCCGCCGACAGCCCCTGCAAAACGCGCCCGGTCAGAAACAGCCCTGGCCCCTGGGCCAGCACCAGCAGCGCGCTGCCGATAATACTTAACAGCAAGCCGATATGGGTCATACGCATGCGGCCAAACTTATCCGACAGCCCGCCGCTGGCGACCACAAAGCAGCCGCTGAATAAGGCGCTCAGGCTAACGGCTAACGTCAGCGTCTCGAGGGAAATATCCAGGCTGCTTTTCATCGCCGGAACGACATTAATCACCGACTGGGCAAACAGCCAGAAGGTCAAAACGCTCAAAACAATTCCCGCCAGCAGGCGGTCGGTGCCCACAAACGGTGATTCGGCCAGAGATACGGAACTCATTATTCGATCCTCCCCGTTGCGGATGGTTAACGCAGATAATGTTCTGTCAGGGCGCACCACAGCGCCGCGCCCTTGAGCAGGATCCGGTCGTTAAAATCGTATCCGGGGTTATGCACCATGCAGCGCTCCGCCTCGTCCCCGGCGCCGATAGTGAAGTAGCAACCGTTGGGATTATGCTCGAGCATAAAGGCAAAATCTTCGCTGCCCATAAACGGTTTCACCTCACCCACCAGCTCCGCGCCGAACAGCGCCGTCGCCACGCTACGCACCATCTCATTGGCGACGGGATCGTTTCTGAGCACCGGGCTGCCGTTAACGTGGGTCAACGTGGCGCTGGCGTTAAAGCTTTCCGCCTGGGCGACGGCAATATCGTGGATCCGCTGCAGGACCGTCTCGCGCACCTGCTCGTTCAGGGTGCGTACCGTCAGCTTCATCAGCACCTTATCGTTAATGATGTTCGGCGCATGCCCGGCCTGAATACTGCCGACGGTGACCACCGCCGCCTCAAATGGCGAGATATTGCGCGAGACGATAGATTGCAGTGCGAGGGTGATATGGCAGGCCACCAGCGTGGCGTCGACGGTATGTTCCGGCACCGCGCCGTGGCCGCCTATGCCTTTTACTTCAATATGCAGGGTATCCGAGGAGGCCATCATCGCGCCGTCGCGCAGGCCAATTTTGCCCAGCGCCTGTCCCGGCATGTTGTGCAGGCCGAAAAGGGTATCGCAGGGGAATTGATCGAATAGCCCATCTTCCACCATCACCCGGCCGCCGTACAGCAGCTCTTCGGCAGGCTGAAAAATCAGATGCAGCGTGCCGTTAAACTGACGCGTGCGCGCCAGATACTCTGCGGCGTACAGCAGCGTGGTGGTATGCCCGTCATGACCGCAGCCATGAAAACGGCCATCGACCAGGCTGACCCAGGCTTTGCCGCTCGCTTCCTGCATCGGTAAGGCGTCCATGTCCGCCCGCAGACCGAGACGACGTTCGCCGTTGCCCACCTTTAAGGTCCCGACCACCCCGGTCCCCGCCAGACCGCGATGTACGTCATAGCCCCATTCGCTCAGCAGACGGGCGACTTCATCGCTGGTTTTATGTTCTTCGAAGCCGATCTCCGGCTGCTGATGGAAGCGGCGGCGCAGGGCAATAAACTGCTCTTCATTAACCTGTAATGCCTCAATAAGTGGATGCGTCATTTTTGTTATCCCTTTGTTGTGTTTGCGCGACACTTTCGAGTTTATGCTGCCTTATTGGCTTTAAAGTGCTGTTTTTTGTTTTATATTGACGGATTATTAATGAGTGTTTTTCATACAAATCGGTTATGACAAAAAATAACCTGTTATTTTTTGTCCTGCAGAGGAGACCACGGTGGAGCACCATTCAGGGGATTTTGGCGTCGCGGTGCGCGACATTCGTCACTACAGTCAGCCGGAGAGCGATGCGCTGACGCTGCTGTGGGTTCTCGAAGGCCAGCTTGAGCTGCACGACGGCGACCTGAAACAGCGGCTATCGCCGGACGAACTGACGATAGTCAACCGCCACCATCGCTGGAGCCTGCATGCGCCGGCCGCCAACGCGGTCATGCTGCTGACCCTCTCCGGCGGCTGGCTGACGCGCCTCGACGGCGATTTTTTTACCGTCGACTACCGGGTTAGCGCCGAAACGCGCGACGCCGATGCCAATCTGCGCCGCCTGATGCGCCAGCTGTTAGTCGTTGAACTGGTTAATCACCAGGCCCGCTATCGCCTGGAGGCTAACCGCTGGCTCAGCGAAATAGCCCTGCTGCTGGCCACCCGCTTCAGCCAGCCCATTGCCTCCGGCCCCCGGCGCGGGGCGGATAGCTGGAGCCGCCGTATTACCCGGGTGGTGGCGCGCATCGACGCCAGCTACCAGCGTCGGCTCTCGCTGCATGAAATCGCCGCAGCGGAACTGGTCTCCGAAGCCTGGCTGTCGCGTCTGTTTCGCAAAGAGGTCGGCATGAGCTTTATGCAGTATCTCACCGCGTTACGCCTGAACAAGGCGGCCGGGCAGCTCATCGCCACCCGTAAACCGGTACAGCAGATTGCCCTGGAACACGGGTTTGCCAGTACCCGCATTATGAGCGACCTGTTTAAACGCCTGCATGGGTTAACGCCGCGCCAGTTCCGCCAGCAGCATCCGCAGGTTGTCCTTGAGGCCGCGCGTCCGCGCGCCAGCCAGGCCGAGGTCTGGCAGCCGGTCGCCGTCGAGCGTCTGTACGCCCGGTTGAATGAACCGGAGAGCAGCGGCTGGGACAACCCGCCGCCGCCGCTGAGCCCGCAGCAGACCCGCCAGATTGACCTGCGCCAGCTCCCTGCCCGCGCGGCGTCGTTACGCCATACCCGCATGGTGGTAACGGTGCGTGAACTGGATGATTTACTACGAGAAGATGTCCGTCACGAACTGGAACGGCTGCACGAAACGCTGCCGGTCTACGCCATTGATATCCACGATCCCTTTCTCAGCAGCCGGCTGTTCGCCACCGGCTGGGACGATCCGCAGATGGCGGGCTACGCCTGCTGGTATAATCTGCAGCACATTTTCAGCTGGCTGGCGAAAATGGGCTGGGGGGTGATTCTGCATACCGGGATCACCACCCGCTGCGATTTGCTACAGCGCTTTCTCCGCCTCGCCGCTGACCATTTCCCTGCGGCAACCCTCGCCAGCTGGCGGTTTGTCTGGCACTGGTCGCCGCAGGCCAGCGAAGAGGCGCGCCAGCACGCCTGGCGGCAGCAGCGCGAGGTCCTGCGGGCCTCGTTGCCGCAGCCGCAGCTGGGGGTCTGGCATCGCTTCCCGGAAAACGCCATTGACGACGATCCCCTGCTGCAATCGCCGATTCCTGGCGAAGCCGATTTCCTCGCCTGCCAGGCCGACGCCAACGAACTACTGGATCTCGCTCAGCTGGATAGCAGTAAGCTGGCCGCAAGCGAAAACTACCCGGTGCATAAACTACGCCAGATCCACAGCGCCCTGCGCCAGCGTCAGCTGACCCTTCCCCTGTGGCTGCTCTCGTGGCTATGGCGACGGCTGCGGGGGGAAGTGCTGGTCAATGATAAAAACCTGCTGCTGTTGCGCCACAACGGGCACTATCAGCTGCTGTTACGCAATACGGTGGTGTTCAACCCCTGGCTCTCCAGCGAAGAGGCCTTTATCCAGCGTTTCAGTCAGCCCTACAGCATTCAGCTGTCCGGTCTTGAAGCGGGACGCTGGCGGATTAAGCAGCATCTGTTCGATCGGCACCACGGGGCATTATTCCCGCTCTTTGAAGCCTTTCGCAGCCACAGCGGCCCGGACGAGGAGGGTTATCAATGGCTAATGCACAAGGCCAGGCCGGACCTGAGCGTCTCAGAGGAGAGGCCGGATACCCGCTGGCAGATCGTCGACTCGCTGGAGAGTAACGCCCTGGCGCTGTATGAGTTCACCCCGCTGAATGGATAACGGCATCATCTGCGCAGGTGGGCGTGGGTTGATTCACCCACGCCTGAATTTTAATCCGGCTCTCTTCGCTGGCCGGATTAAAGACCAGCATGTTGAGATCCGGGCGCCCTTCAACGGCAAAGGTGGAAAACTCCAGCTCAATCATACCGATCTGCGGGTGCTGCATCCGCTTAAAGCCTTCACCATGCCCGGCAACATCGTTGCTCCGCCAGAAGGCGCCAAATTCCGCGCTCTGGCCCGAAAGCTCAGCGATCAGTCGTTCGGTATCGGGCGAGTTACCCACCCGCGCCACATCGGCGCGAAAGGCGCTGACAATAAGGCGCGCTACGGACTGCCAGTCTTCCAGCACGCTCCGCGCCTGGCTATCGGTAAACAGGCGGCGCAGGATATTGCGCTCCGCCAGCGGCAGCTGGGCGTAATCCGTCAGCACACGGGCCGCGGCATGGTTCCACGCAATAACGTCCCAGGTGGCGGTTTTGACGATCGCCGGCACGGGAAACGCATCGATAACCCGCTGTAACCGCGGGGTAATATCATCCGAGACAATCAGCCGGGTTTCCGGAGGATGACCAAATGCCAGAATAAACAGATGATCGCGTTCCGGCGTGGTCAGCCGCAGGCCGCTGGCAATACGCCCCAGCACCTCCCGCGACGGCGCGCCCCCGCGTCCCTGCTCCAGCCAAGTGTACCAGGTCGGGCTGATGTTCGCCAGCTGGGCCACCTCTTCACGCCGTAGCCCGGGCGTGCGCCGACGGCCGGGCTGAAAGCCGAACGTTGCCGGGTCGAGTCGCCCGCGTCGCGCCCGCAAAAATTCACCAAGTGCATGTGTTGAAGAGTCAGTCATCGTCAGCCTGTTAGTATTTATACCCTGATAATGTCTCTACTTTTATAGTATCCCGATAAGACTACCATAGCCTGGATACTCATTCTGGAGGTAGATCATGCGAATTTTTCTCACCGGTGCGACCGGTTTTATCGGCTCACGCATTCTCAGCGAACTGCGGGCCGCCGGGCATCAGGTCACCGGCCTGGCCCGTTCAGATGCCAGCGCCCTCGCGCTGCAGGCGGCGGGCGCCGAGGTGCAGCGCGGTACGCTGGAGGCTCCCGACTCGCTACTGGCGGCGGTTGAGGCCAGCGATGCGGTTATCCATACGGCCTTCGATCATGATTTCAGCCGCTTTGTGGCGAACTGCGACAAGGACCGCCGGGTCATTCTCGCGATCGGTGAGGCGCTGAAAGGCAGCCGCCGCCCGCTGCTCATCACCTCAGGGACCGCCATGGGCGATACGGGCAACGGGCAGCCCGCCAGCGAACGGCACTTTAACTCCGCGCACCCTAACCCGCGCGCCGCCTCCGAGCTGGCCGGCAATCAGCTGCTGGAGGCCGGTGTCGATGTGCGGGTGGTACGGTTGCCTCAGGTTCATGACACCACCCGTCAGGGATTATTGAGCTACTACATTGAACATGCGGCTGAAAAAGGGATCGTGGCGGTCGTCGGTGACGGTAGCAACTGCTGGTCGGCGGCGCACGTCAGCGATGTGGCGGAACTGTACCGTCGGGTGCTGGAGCTGGGAGAAACCGGCATGCGCTATCATGCCGTTGATGAAGAAGCCATCGCCTCTTTGCGCATCGCCGAGGTCGTGGCGGAAAAGCTCCACCTCCCTCTGCAATCCCTGACGAGCGAAGAGGCCGCGGTGCATTTCGGTTGGTTTGCCGCCTTTGCCGGGATGGATCTGCGGGCAACATCCGCCTGGACCCGCCAGCAGCTTGGCTGGCAGCCGACCGGTCCTCAGCTGCTTGACGAGCTGCGAAACGGCCATTATAAAAAGTGACGTCGTCACAAAAAGTGCGGCCACCTGGCGCGGCGGCACTTTTTTTATTACCCGCGGGAATGTGCAACAACCTTGATGCAGGACGTATTTTCCCCGCCTGAGGCGGCATACTGTAGACACGGAACTCCATCGAGGATCAAACCGTGAAAAAATTACTGATATGCTGCTTGTCTGGCGAAACAGCGACCATCCTGGCGAAGAAAATGCAAAAAATAGCGGATGTCCAGGGGGTGAATCTGTTAATCAGCGCCGTGGGTCTGGAAAATGTCCTGAGCGTGCTCCCGGCCTACCACGGCCTGTTGGTTGCGCCGCATATTCAATACAAAATCAATGAACTTACTCAGGCATTAACCCATGACCAGCAAATTGCGGTCGTTGAAAGCTTACCCTATGCCTCATTTGATGGTGATAAGGTGCTGAAGTTTGCTCTGTCGCGGATGTCTCATTCGCTCACCTGACACCCCATGTCGCGGTGAATTTGCCGGGCAATGCGGGCTCGCCTCCGGGCACCGGCCCGCATTGTATTGCTGCGCCAGGGTCCCGTGATAGTTAATAATTTGTAACTGGTAAGATGTGCCAATGTGAATTATAGTCTGCGCCATCATCGTTCAATGGACTGAAAACGCACATGATTCCGGTTAATATTCATACTCTTAGTCGCTATGCGGCACACGTCAGTTTGACCCATACCATGAAAAGCCATCGTTCTCCCGCCCTCTCGGTAATGATGATTTTCTCTGATTTATGTATCCGTTCAACCCGCGATGCCTATCGCGAGCAGGGCTGGAAAATTAGCGAGAAACGCAGCGGCATGGTGCTGCGAACGTTTGTCGCCACCCATCACGGCGGCAGTGAGATCGAAATTACCCCCAAAGACTATATTGCCCGTTATAACCGCTTACTTCCGCTGTAAGCGCCGGGGAATAAACAGCTAACTGGAGAAACCGGCAATAAAAAGATACCATGTTTCATTATCCGCCCCACGCCGCATAAACAGGCTGAGAAACGTCTAAAAGAGCAGCATACCCTCAGGTCTTTGATGAATATCAATCCGTCGCCCCCGATGAAGCATCACGATCGTTCCGCCTTGCGCTGGTGCAAGCTTTGTACGTTTATTCAGAGGGATGGCGGATAAAAACACCTGCTGGCTTTCCGAGGTATACTCGAAGTAGTTATGCGCGATGAATGCGCAGCGCTGGAGTAGCGCAATTGCGTAGCAGTCGACTGCATTGTTCCTGTGAGCGTTTAAGGTGATGGAATATGTCATTGAATATTAATAAGATAGAGCATTGCTCTATAACCATAAAAACATTATGCGCCTGAAATTATCCTCTCTCCTGGCAGCGGCAGCCCTGCTGTGTGGACAGGCTATCGCCGCGCCCACGCTACCCGCGAATGCCGATATTCGCGATAGCGGCTTTGTTTACTGCGTTAACGGTCAGGTGAATACCTTTAACCCGCAAAAAGTCAGCAGCGGTCTGATTGTCGATACTTTAGCCGCCCAGCTGTACGATCGGCTGCTGGATGTCGACCCGTATACCTATCGTCTGGTGCCTGAACTGGCCGAAAGCTGGGAGGTACTGGATAACGGCGCCACCTACCGCTTCCATCTGCGTAGCCACGTGCCCTTTCAGTCGACGTCATGGTTTAAACCCACCCGCGCTTTTAATGCCGACGATGTGATTTTCACCTTCAGTCGTATTTTTAACCGTGACGACCCGTGGCATAGCGTCAACGGCAGCAGCTTCCCCTATTTCGACAGTTTGCAGTTCGCCGACAGCGTTGAAAGCGTGCGCAAGCTGGATAATCAAACCGTCGAGTTTCGCCTGAAACGCCCGGATGCCTCGTTCCTCTGGCACCTGGCGACCCACTACGCCTCGGTGATGTCCGCTGAATATGGCGCGCAGCTCAGCAAAACCGATCGTCAGGAGCTACTTGACCGCCAGCCGGTGGGAACCGGTCCGTTCCAGCTGGAGGAGTACCGTGCCGGCCAGTACGTGCGTCTGCAGCGCCATCCGGGCTACTGGCGCGGTAAGCCGCTGATGCCGCAGGTGGTGGTGGATCTGGGTTCCGGGGGGACCGGCCGCCTGTCGAAGCTGCTGACCGGGGAGTGCGACGTTCTGGCCTGGCCCGCCGCCAGCCAGTTGACGATTTTGCGTGACGATCCGCGCCTGCGCCTGACGCTGCGCCCGGGGATGAATATCGCCTGGCTGGCATTCAACACCGCCAGACCGCCGCTGGATAAACCGGAAGTGCGCCATGCGCTGGCGCTGGCCATCAATAACCAGCGTCTGATGCAGTCCATTTATTACGGTACGGCAGAAACCGCCGCCTCGATGCTACCGCGCGCCTCCTGGGCCTACGATAACGAGGCTAAAATTACCGAATACAACCCGGCGGAAGCCCGCGCCCGGCTTAAAGCGCTGGGGCTGGAAAAACTGACGCTTAAGCTGTGGGTCCCTACCAGCTCCCAGGCCTGGAACCCCAGCCCGCTGAAGACCGCCGAGCTGATTCAGGCGGATATGGCGCAGATTGGCGTGAAGGTCATTATCGTGCCGGTAGAGGGTCGCTTCCAGGAGGCCCGATTGATGGATATGAACCACGATCTGACGCTTTCCGGTTGGGCAACGGACAGTAACGATCCGGATAGCTTTTTCCGCCCGCTGCTGAGCTGCGCGGCCATTGCCTCGCAAACCAACTTCGCCCACTGGTGTAACCGGGAATTCGATGAGGTGCTGCAAAAGGCATTGCGCTCCCAGCAGCTGGCTTCGCGCATCGATGCCTATAAAGAGGCGCAGCATATTCTCGCCCGCGAGCTGCCGGTGCTGCCGCTGGCCTCTTCGCTGCGTCTGCAGGCCTATCGCTACGATATGAAAGGTCTGATCCTGAGTCCGTTTGGCAACGCCTCCTTTGCGGGCGTCTCGCGGGAGAAAAAAGACGAGGTGAAAAAACCATGATTATTTTTACCCTCCGCCGCCTGCTGCTGCTGCTGGTCACGCTCTTTTTCCTGACCTTTGTCGGCTTCAGCCTGAGCTATTTTACCCCGCACGCTCCGCTGCAGGGCGCCTCGTTATGGAACGCCTGGCAGTTCTGGTTCAGCGGACTGCTGCACTGGGATTTCGGCGTCTCCAGCATTAACGGCCAGCTGATTGCAGAGCAGCTAAAAGAGGTTTTCCCGGCGACCATGGAGCTGTGTATCCTCGCGTTTGGCTTTGCACTGCTGATTGGCATCCCCGTCGGTATGCTGGCGGGCATCATGCGCAACAAATGGCCCGATACCCTGATCAGCGCTCTGGCGCTACTCGGTTTTTCGATCCCCGTTTTCTGGCTGGCGCTGCTGCTGACGCTGTTTTTCTCCCTGACTCTCGGCTGGTTCCCGGTCTCCGGGCGCTTCGATCTGCTGTACGAGGTGAAAACGGTCACCGGTTTTGCGCTGATTGACGCCTGGCTCTCCGACTCGCCGTGGCGCCATGAAATGATCGTCAGCGCCGTGCGCCATATGGTGCTGCCGGTACTGACGCTGGCCGTCGCGCCGACCACCGAAGTGATCCGCCTGATGCGCATCAGCACCAGCGAAGTGTATGACACCAACTACGTCAAAGCCGCCGCCACCCGCGGCGTTTCGCGGCGGACGATTTTACATCGCCACGTCCTGCACAACGCCCTGCCGCCGGTTATCCCGCGTCTTGGGCTGCAGTTTTCGACCATGCTGACCCTGGCGATGATCACCGAAATGGTCTTCAGCTGGCCGGGGCTGGGCCGCTGGCTGATCAACGCGATCCGCCAGCAGGACTATGCCGCTATCTCGGCAGGAGTGATGGTTATCGGTGCGCTGGTTATTACCGTGAACGTGATATCAGATATTCTGGGTGCCATGGCTAACCCGTTGAAACATAAGGAATGGTATGCCCTACGATAGCGTTTATCTGGAAAAGCGCCCGCCGGGAGCGCTGCGTACCGTATGGCGGAAATTCTACGGCGACACCACCGCGATGATCGGTCTGTACGGCTGCGCCGGTCTGGTGCTGCTGTGCATCTGCGGCAGTTGGTTTGCCCCTTATGGTATCGATCAGCAGTTTCTTGGCTACCAGCTGCTGCCGCCGTCGTGGTCGCGCTATGGTGAAGTGTCCTTCTTCCTCGGGACCGACGATCTTGGGCGCGATGTTCTGAGCCGCCTGCTGAGCGGCGCGGCCCCCACAGTGGGCGGCGCTTTTGTCGTCACTTTCGCCGCCACGCTGTTCGGGCTGGCGCTCGGGGTCATTGCCGGGTCGACGCACGGCCTGCTCTCCGCGATGCTGAACCATATTCTCGATACCCTGCTGTCGATTCCGTCGCTGCTGCTGGCGATTATCGTCGTCGCCTTTGCCGGGCCGAACCTGGGCCATGCAATGTTCGCCGTCTGGCTGGCGCTGCTGCCGCGTATCGTGCGTTCGGTCTATAGCATGGTGCATGACGAACTGGAAAAAGAGTACGTGATCGCCGCCCGCCTCGACGGCGCAACCACCCTGAATATTCTGTGGTTTGCGGTCCTGCCGAATATCGCCTCCGGGCTGGTGACCGAAATAACCCGCGCGCTGTCGATGGCGATCCTCGATATCGCCGCCCTCGGCTTCCTCGACCTCGGGGCCCAGCTTCCCTCTCCGGAATGGGGCGCGATGCTGGGCGACGCGCTGGAGCTGATTTACGTGGCGCCGTGGACGGTGATGCTGCCCGGGGCGGCGATTATGATCAGCGTCCTGTTGGTCAATTTGCTGGGCGACGGTATCCGCCGCGCAATTATCGCCGGGGTGGAATAATGCCGTTACTCGATATTCGCAATTTAACCATTGAATTTAAAACCAACGAAGGGTGGGTCAAAGCCGTCGATCGCGTCAGCCTGACCCTCGCGGAAGGCGAAATTCGCGGGCTGGTGGGCGAGTCCGGCTCCGGTAAGAGCTTAATCGCCAAAGCGATCTGCGGCGTCACCAAAGACAACTGGCGGGTCACCGCCGACCGCATGCGCTTCGATGATATCGACCTGCTGCGTCTCTCCAATCGCGAACGTCGTAAGCTGATTGGCCACAACGTGTCGATGATTTTCCAGGAGCCGCAGTCCTGTCTCGACCCTTCCGAGCGTATCGGCCTGCAGTTAACGCAGAATATCCCCGGCTGGACCTTTAAGGGCCGCTGGTGGCAGCGCGTGGGCTGGCGCAAACGCCGGGCGATCGAGCTGCTGCACCGCGTTGGCATCAAGGATCACAAAGATGCCATGCGCAGTTTCCCCTACGAATTAACCGACGGGGAGTGCCAGAAGGTGATGATTGCCATCGCCCTCGCCAACCAGCCGCGTCTGCTGATCGCCGACGAGCCGACCAACGCCATGGAACCAACGACGCAGGCGCAAATTATCCGCCTGCTCACCCGGTTGAACCAGAACAACAACACCACCATTTTGCTGATCAGTCACGATATGCAAATGCTCAGTAAATGGGCGAATAAAATCAACGTCATGTACTGCGGACAAACGGTGGAGACGGCCCCCAGCGAGGAGCTGGTGACCACGCCGCACCATCCCTATACCCAGGCATTAATCCGCGCAATTCCCGATTTTGGCAGCGCCTTGCCGCATAAAAGCCGCCTGAATACCCTGCCGGGGGCCATCCCGCTGCTTGAGCAACTGCCGATCGGCTGTCGCCTCGGGCCGCGCTGCCCGTACGCTCAGCGCGAGTGTATCGAAACGCCGCGCCTGACCGGCGCCAGAACGCATTTGTTCGCCTGTCATTTCCCGCTGAACATGGAGAAAGAGTGAAATGGTCGAAACATTGCTCGAAGTCCGCAATCTGAGTAAGACCTTTCGCTACCGTACGGGCTGGTTTCATCGGCAGATGGTGGAAGCGGTCAAACCGCTGAGTTTTACCCTGCGTGAACGGCAGACGCTGGCGATCATCGGGGAAAACGGATCCGGCAAGTCTACCCTGGCGAAAATGCTGGCGGGAATGATTGAGCCGACCTCCGGCGAACTGCTGATTGACGATCATCCGCTGGAATTTGGCGATTACTCGTTCCGCAGCCAGCGGATTCGCATGATCTTTCAGGATCCCTCAACCTCACTGAATCCACGCCAGCGGATTTCGCAGATCCTCGACTTCCCGCTGCGCCTGAATACCGACCTTGAGCCGGAGGCGCGGGAGAAACAGATTATCGAGACGTTACGCATGGTGGGCCTGCTGCCGGACCATGTCAGCTACTATCCGCATATGCTGGCCCCGGGGCAGAAACAGCGCCTGGGGCTGGCCCGCGCGCTGATCCTGCGCCCGAAAGTAATTATCTGCGACGAGGCCCTGGCCTCGCTGGATATGTCGATGCGTTCGCAGCTGATCAACCTGATGCTGGAGCTGCAGGAAAAACAGGGTATTTCATATATCTACGTCACCCAGCATCTGGGGATGATGAAGCATATCAGCGACCAGGTGCTGGTGATGCATCAGGGCGAAGTGGTGGAGCGCGGCAGTACCGCCGATGTGCTGGCGTCGCCGCTGCACGACCTCACCCGGCGGCTGATTGCCGGGCATTTCGGCGAGGCGCTCACCGCCGATGCCTGGCGTAAAGACGGAAAATAATCGGCCGTCGCCCCGGCAGGCTCGCCCTGCCGGGGAGATTAATCCGGGAATACGCTTTGCGCCGGCAGCACCCGGCGGTCAAAACGACGCAGCGCGTAATAGAGCACGCCGGTGCCGAACCAGCCGATCATCCACGAAACATCATTTCCGGCAAACAGCCATGTCAGCGAACCGTGATACAGCGGGTTCTCAATAAACGGCAGCTGGATAAGCACGCCTGCCACATAAACCGTAATCGCATAGAGATTCCAGTAACCGTAGCGCTGTTGCGGATCGGAGAGCGCGGGAATATCCACGGCCCCCGCCGAGATCAGGTAGTAGTCGGTTAAACTGATCGCGCTCCATGGCACGAAGAACGCCAGCAGGAAGAGCAGGAAATGGGTGAAGTTCTTTAAAAATGCCGGCTCGCTCAATAGCGCAATCACGCACGATATGGCGACCATCAGCACCACAAAAGTCATCCGCGTCCGCTTCGACAGCGAGGTCTGACGGCGAAAACCGGAGACGATAGTGCTCAGCGACATAAAGCTACCGTAGGCATTGAGAGTGGTAAAGGTGATTTTGCCAAAGCAGATCGCGAAGTAAATCACCATCGCCATCACCTGGCTTTTTCCCAGGCCGACAATAAAGCTCACCTCATGCCCGGGAAACGCGCTGCCGGCGATGGCTGCCGTCAGAACGCCCAGCGTCATAGATGCCTGCGTGCCGAGGACCGTACCGCTAAAGACGCAAAAAAAGGTTTTTACGCCGGGGACATTTTTCGGGAGATAGCGTGAATAGTCGGAAACATAGGGGCAAAATGCAATCTGCCACGATGAAGAGAGCGACACGGCCAGTAAAAACATCGGCAGCGAGAAATGGTTATCCTGCGCGATCGCCTGCAGGTTAGCGGAGAGCAGCAGGGTCGCGAACAAATAGACGAACGCTAACACCCCAACAATACTCGCCACTTTGCCCAGTTTGTGGATCACGCGATAGCCCAGGACCGCAATGACGATAATAATCGCGCTGAACAGCAGCATCCCGGCGACGTTGGAAATCGACAGCAGCCTGGCCATCGCCTGACCGGCCAGCACGGTGCCGCTGGCGGAGAAGCCCACGTACATCACGCAAACCAGCACCAGCGGCACCACGGCGCCGAAAACGCCAAACTGCGCCCGGCTGATAATCATCTGCGGTAAGCCCAGACGCGGCCCCTGCAGCGCATGCAGCGACATCACCGCCGCGCCCAGCACCTGCCCCAGCAGCAGCCCAATCAGCGACCACACGACGTCGCCACCGAGCACCACCGCCAGCGCGCCGGTGACAATCGCGGTAATCTGCAGATTACCGCCAAACCACAGCGTAAATTGACTAAAAGGATGTCCATGCCTTTCGCGCTCGGGAATATAATCGATCGAACGCGTTTCCGTTAAGCCCTGCTGATGATGCTGTGACTGCCCTTCTGTTGACGAAAAAGAAGACATAGTTTCCTCGCTATAACCGGTATTTCAACCACCTCAGGACCTTACTTCCCTGAACCCATCGCCACAGGTCCGCTCATATGACAGCTCATGTATATACAAGCATTGACAAGCGGACGCACCGTGAGCATGATGAATTTGTGATGGGTATGTAAATTTTTGTATGTATAAAAGTAACCAGATGGCAACATTACATCAACAATCACGCGGTGCCAGCCGCGTCCTCTCCCTGCAGTCAGCAAAGGCGTAGCGTATGATGATCGTTCCTTTCCAGCTCTCTTCCCTTTCCGTCACCCCCTGGAAAAACGGCGGCGGTGAAACACGTGAAATCGTCAGCGTTGCCTCTCCCGATCCCGATGCGCCGTTTCTCTGGCGCGCCAGTATCGCCACCTTACAAAACGACGGGCCGTTCTCGCCTTTCATCGGTATTGACCGGGTCATTACCTTAATCGAAGGCCAGCCGCTTTGGCTGCTTGGCGAGGGGATCCACCACCACCTGGCGCGATGGCAGCCGTGGGCTTTTTGCGGGGAATGGGCGCTGCGCAGCGAAGGGATTGTCGCACCGGGGCTGGATTTCAACATAATGACCCAGCGCACCCGGGCCGCCGCGGAGGTCAGCGTGATCTCCGCCGCCCAGCAGGCCGGCAGCGAAGGCGTGGCCTATGTCCTGGCAGGAAGCTGGTTGTTGGCCGGGAAGCGCTATGAGGCCCGAGCCGGGATCGTATGGTCGTCGCTATCGCCGGGCGAACTGGTTCCGCTCGCTGCGGATGCCCGCCTTCTGCTGGCCCGCATTACCCGTCGTTAGCACCTTCTTACCCGGCCAAACAGCGCCAAACGGCGCCTGCTATCCGGTGATATACTGGAGGGGTACGGTCGCCATTACGCGTTAAGACACGAAAATAGCGTGACACAAGGGGTCGTCAGTGGGATATAATTCTCGGCTAAATTTGAGTTATTTTGAAATAACAATCTTAACCCAATGATTGTTAAAGTAAAAATAAGCAATAACGATAAGGATTAAAGCTATGGGTTTTCTTTCCGGTAAACGCATTCTGGTCACTGGCGTTGCCAGCAAACTGTCCATCGCCTACGGTATTGCGCAAGCAATGCACCGTGAAGGGGCTGAACTGGCGTTCACCTATCAGAACGACAAACTGAAAGGTCGTGTGGAAGAATTTGCTGCGGCACTGGGTTCCAACATCGTGCTGCCGTGCGACGTGGCTGAAGATGAGAGCATTGCGTCTCTGTTCACTGAACTGTCCAAAGTCTGGCCGAAATTTGACGGTTTCGTTCACTCGATCGGTTTCGCACCGGCTGACCAGCTGGACGGCGACTACGTTAACGCGGTGACCCGCGAAGGTTTCAAAATCGCCCACGACATCAGCGCCTACAGCTTCGTGGCGATGGCGAAAGCCTGCCGCGAGATGCTGAACCCGGGCTCCGCCCTGCTGACGCTCTCCTACCTTGGCGCTGAGCGCGCGATCCCGAACTACAACGTGATGGGTCTGGCGAAAGCCTCTCTGGAAGCCAACGTGCGCTACATGGCGAATGCGATGGGTCCGGAAGGCGTGCGCGTCAACGCCATCTCTGCGGGTCCAATCCGGACTCTGGCCGCATCCGGCATTAAAGATTTCCGTAAAATGCTGGCGCACTGCGAAGCGGTAACCCCGATTCGTCGCACCGTGACTATTGAAGACGTGGGCAACAGCGCCGCCTTCCTGTGTTCCGACCTGTCTGCCGGTATCTCCGGTGAAGTCGTTCACGTTGATGGCGGTTTCAGCATCGCGGCAATGAACGAACTGGAACTGAAATAAGTTCCTTTCCCTCCTCACGCCCGTGAGGAGGGGTCTTCTTCGCCGCATCTCGCGGTACACATTCCCCCCTGTTATTCCAATCAGCTATTTGTTAGCACGTATCAATATTTTCTCCTGCTTCAGGGTTACGCCAGGATAGTTATGCATATATGGCCCACGGAAGTGCGGCTGGACACATACCCATCAAGGAACGCCCATGGAGCAACGCCGCGTTTATGGCAAAAACCACTGGTATCATGAAACCCAGTCAACAATCTGCCCGGTGGATGTATTGCCGCTCGTCCCGGAAGCCGCCCATGTCGAAGACCGTTTTCTCCTCGACCTGACATTACCGGAAGAGTGGCTGCATGCGCACGCCGGGTGGCTGGCGCCCGCGCGATGTCTGGCCGATGCCCTTTTCCCATCGTCAGTTGTCGTTAACCGCCTGCAAACCTTCAGCGCCTACGACCGCCTGAGTACGGCGCTGACCGTCGCCCAGGTGTACGGCGTGCAGCGCCTGTGCAACCACTATGCCGCGCGGCTGGCGCCGCTGCCGGGCCCGGACTCCTCCCGCGAGAGCAACCGCCGTCTGGCGCAAATCACCCAATATGCCCGTCAGTTGGCCGGCTCTCCGTCGGTGATTACCGACCTCTCCCGCAGCCAGCTGGATGAAGTCGGGCTGACCAGCCGCGACATTATCCTGATGAATCAGATTATTGGTTTTGTCGGCTTCCAGGCTCGCGCCATCGCCGCCTTTCATGCCACCCTCGGCTACCCGGTACGCTGGATGCCGGGGATGCCGCAACAAGAAGATGCCCCGGCAGAACTTTTTTCCGCCCATCCGGTGAGCTGGACGCCCGACGTCAACGATAGCGATTTACGCTATGCCAGCGATGAACGACAGGCGCTGCTGGCCGACTGGCAGCTGCATCCGGGTTTATCGGAGCTGGCGCCGCTGCTGGCCGCTCAGGAAGCGGTACTCAAGGCCCAGAACGCGTTACTCAGCCAGTTAAGCGCCAGACAGCCCTTTGCTGCGCTGGTGGCGCTGGTCGCGGCACGGATCAACGGTAGCGTCAGCTGCTTCAACGCCTGGGCCGAGCAGTGGTCAGGGGCGCCGGAATTTGCTGATGCCTTACGTCATGACGATCGGGCGCTGGCGCTCTGGCAACAGCGGTATCCCGCCGAACGCGCGGTTTCCCAGGCGGTAGAACTTTTAACCCGCGCGCCTGACCGGTTCAGCGCCGCGCAATTAACTCCCCTCACGGAATACGGGCTTTCGCGCGATCGGGTTATCGATATTCTGGCGTGGTGCGGGCTGTGTGGCTGGATGAATCGTCTGAAAATCGCCCTCGGGAATGTTCGTCAACAGACGTAAAATGCCAAACATCGCTTGCTGCAACAGGCATTATCGCGTAAAAATGTCAGCCGCTCTTTTAGCCACGAAAATACCTAATTATGTTTCAGGACAACCCGCTGCTAGCGCAGCTTAAACAGCAACTGCATGCTCAGACTCCTCGCGTTGAAGGCGTCGTTAAGGGTACGGAAAAAGGCTTTGGCTTCCTCGAAGTCGATGCGCAGAAAAGTTACTTTATTCCGCCGCCGCAAATGAAAAAAGTGATGCATGGCGACCGTATCAGCGCCGTGATCCACACTGAAAAAGATCGTGAAAGCGCCGAACCGGAAGAATTAATTGAACCTTTCCTGACCCGTTTCGTCGGTAAAGTGCATAAGAAAGACGATCGGCTATCTATCGTTCCCGATCATCCGCTGCTGAAAGACGCCATTCCTTGCCGCGCCGATCGCGGCGTAAACCATGACTTTAAAGAGGGTGACTGGGCCGTTGCGGAAATGCGCCGTCATCCGCTGAAAGGCGATCGCGGTTTTTATGCCGAACTGACTCAGTTCATCACCTTCAGTGACGATCATTTTGTTCCGTGGTGGGTGACGCTGGCACGCCATAATCTGGAAAAAGAAGCGCCGGACGGCGTGGCGACCGAAATGCAGGACGAAGGTCTGCAACGCCGTGATTTAACGGCGCTGGAATTCGTGACCATCGACAGCGCCAGCACCGAAGATATGGACGATGCGCTGTATGTCGCAGCGGCCGCTGACGGCAAGCTGCATCTGACCGTCGCGATTGCCGACCCGACCGCCTGGATCGCCGAAGGCAGTAAGCTGGATAACGCTGCGAAAATCCGCGCCTTCACCAACTATCTGCCGGGCTTTAACATTCCGATGCTGCCGCGTGAACTGTCTGACGACCTGTGCTCGCTGCGGGCGAATGAAGTGCGCCCGGTTCTGGCCTGCCGCATGATTCTGACCGCTGACGGTACCATTGAAGACGATATCGAATTCTTTGCCGCCACCATCGAGTCAAAAGCGAAACTGGCCTACGACAACGTCTCCGACTGGCTGGAAAATACCGGCAGCTGGCAGCCGGAAAACGACGCTATCGCTCAGCAGATTAAGCTGCTGCAGGACGTCTGTCTGCGCCGTAGCGAATGGCGTAAAGCCCATGCGCTGGTGTTCAAAGACCGTCCGGACTACCGTTTCGTGCTGGGTGAGAAAGGCGAAGTGCTGGACATTGTTGCCGAACCGCGCCGCATCGCCAACCGCATCGTTGAAGAGTCGATGATCGCGGCAAACATCTGCGCCGCTCGCGTTCTGCGCGACAAGCTGGGCTTTGGTGTGTACAACGTGCATACCGGCTTTGATCCGGCGAATACGGAGCAGCTGGCAACCCTGCTGAAGACCCACGACGTACACGTTGATCCGGTAGAAGTGCTGACACTAAACGGTTTCTGCAAACTGCGCCGCGAGCTGGATGCGCAGCCGTCTGGTTTCCTCGACAGCCGCATTCGCCGCTTCCAGTCTTACGCAGAGATCAGCACCGAGCCTGGCCCGCACTTCGGCCTTGGCCTCGAAGCCTACGCCACCTGGACCTCACCGATTCGTAAATACGGCGACATGATTAACCATCGCCTGCTGAAAGCCATCATCAAAGGTGAAACGGCCTCTCGCCCACAGGATGAGATCGCCGTGCAGATGGCCGAACGTCGCCGCCTGAACCGCATGGCCGAGCGCGATGTGGGAGACTGGCTGTACGCCCGTTACCTGAATCCACAGGCCGGTACCGACACCCGTTTTGCAGCCGAAATTATCGATATCAGCCGCGGCGGGATGCGCGTGCGCCTGGTGGATAACGGCGCCGTGGCCTTTATTCCGGCACCGTTCCTCCACGCCGTGCGCGACGAACTGGTCTGCAGCCAGGAAAACGGCACCGTGCAGATCAAAGGTGAAACCGTCTATAAGGTGACTGACGTTATCGACGTCAAGATTGCCGAAGTGCGGATGGAAACGCGCAGCGTTATCGCCCGTCCGTTCGCCTGATCGCTCTCCTCAGCGGCTCCCGACCCCGGGAGCCGCATTTTTTCCACCTTTCCCCGCTCATTTATCACAGATGATTTAGGTTCTGCGATCTTTTCACTTCTCTTTTTCATCCGTTTTTTGCATCATTGATTTCATTCGTTTTTGTAACCAGGATAATGCTATGTCTGATCTGAATGCCCGCCTGCTCGCCCAACGTATCGATACCGTGCTGGATATTCTGGTTGCCGGAGATTATCACTCCGCGATTCATAATCTTGAGATCCTTAAAGCCGAGCTTCAGGCGCTTGCCAGCGATGAACCGGAAGCAAAACCCGGCCAGCCGAAAGCGCCCTGGGAAATCTGAGCGCCCACATCGCCGCAACCGGCCCACTGGCGCCGATTGCCAGCCAAATAGCCCCCCTAACTGTGATGTTGCTATGAACGCCCGACAACAAAGTATTTTGCAAATGGTCATCGATAAAGGCCGCATGAGCGTGGCCGACCTCGCGAAAATGACCGGAGTCTCTGAAGTCACGATTCGTCAGGATTTAAATCTGCTGGAAAAGCAGAGCTATCTGCGTCGGACCCACGGCTTTGCCGTTCCGCTGGACAGCGAAGATGTCGAAACCCGCATGATGACCCACTTCTCGATCAAACGTGGGCTGGCGATGCGCGCAGCGAACCTCGTCGCCTCCGGCGAGACGGTATTTATCGAAAACGGCAGCTGTAACGCCCTGCTCGCCCGTGCGCTTGCCGAGCGCGGCGATATCACCATTATTACCGTCAGCAGCTATATCGCCCATCTGCTTAAAGAGACGCCGGGGGAAGTGATTCTGCTCGGTGGGATCTACCAGAAGCGCAGTGAAAGCATGGTTGGCCCGCTCACAAGGCAGTTTATTCAGCAGGTTCATTTCAGCAAAGCTTTTATCGGTATCGATGGCTGGCAGCCGGAGACCGGTTTTACCGGGCGGGATATGATGCGTGCGGATGTGGTTAACGCGGTCCTGGAAAAAGGCTGTGAAGCGATTGTGCTAAGCGATAGCTCGAAATTCAGCGTCGTCCACCCTTATCCGCTCGGGCCGGTGGGCCGTTTTAACCGTATCATTACCGATGACAGCCTGAACGATGCCGTGCGTCAACAGCTGACGGAAAGTGGTTTAATCGTCGATATCGTTAAATTTTCCTGATTGCTGTCGTTTCTCTGCTTACCTCTTTTCTCATTTTCCTGCGGCCACCCCATGTGGGCGCAGGCCGCGCCACTCCACGTCTGAGAGTATTCCGAGGGTGCAATTAAGAGTTTTTACCTGCCGGTAAAATTAAAAAAAAGTAGAATTAATATTAGCGATATAACAGGAAGTGACTATCACCTGCGTGATTAAAGTAACACCTGCGCAACGCAAGTTTCATGGAAAAGAACTTTAAGGTATAGCCTCATGCTATGCTTTAAGTAAGTAGTATCCATGAATAGATTATTCAGGAGAAAAATATGATGACTTCAATGAGCAAAAAAATGGCTGCGGCGGTACTGGCTGTTACGGTGGTAATGTCTCTGAGCGCGTGTTCCCACTGGTCTAAACGCGATCGCAACACCGCCATCGGCGCGGGCGCCGGTGCACTGGGCGGCGCGGTATTAACCGATGGTAGCACTCTGGGTACCCTCGGCGGCGCGGCAGTTGGCGGGATTATTGGCCATCAGGTTGGTAAGTAAGGTTTAAAGCAGACCACATATAAATATAACCCGCATTAGCCGACTTTAGCACCAGCAAAGAATCAAGGCCACGGTGGTTACCGTGGCCTTGTTGTTTATTAACCGCCCGCCAGCTTCACTTTCATGCCTTTGGCTTCGAGAAGGGATTTCAGCAGATCTCGCTTATCCCCCTGAATTTCAATCACGCCATCTTTCACTGCGCCGCCGCAGCCGCATTTCTTTTTCAGCTCCGCGGCCAGTTTGGCCAGAGCGTCATCATCCAGGTCAACGCCAGTAATCAGGCAAACGCCCTTGCCTTTGCGGCCGCTGGTCTGACGCTGAATTCGCACGATGCCATCCCCCTTCGGACGCGCAGCAACCTGCTTCGGCTCAGCGATGCGCCCGCTTTCGGTCGAGTAGACCAGACGGCTATTAGAATCAGCCATTATGCCCCCTTCTTCAGCGACGCATTGATCGCGCGTAAGGTCGCAGCCGGGTCGGCAGACTGAGTCACCGGACGTCCGATTACCATGTAATCAACGCCCGCTTCCTGCGCCTGCTCCGGCGTCATAATACGCCGCTGGTCGCCGGCATCGCTGCCCTGTGGACGAATACCGGGCGTGACCAGCTTAAACGCCTGTCCCAGCTCCTGTTTGAAGCGTGCCGCTTCTTGCGCCGAACACACCACCCCGTCCAGCCCGCAGCGCTGCGTTAACGCCGCCAGTTTTGCCGCATGATCGGCGGGTGAAAGCGTAATACCCAGATCCTGCAGATCGCTGGCTTCCATGCTGGTCAGCACGGTTACGGCAATCAGCAGCGGCGCGTCTTTAGCAAACGGCAGCAGCGCTTCTCGCGCGGCGGTCATCATCCGCGCGCCGCCGGAGGCGTGAACATTGACCATCCAGACGCCAAGGTCCGCCGCTGCGGCCACCGCGCGCGCGGTAGTGTTCGGGATATCGTGAAACTTGAGGTCGAGAAAAACTTCAAAACCACGCTGCTGCAGGTCGCCAACAAACTGCGGGCCCAGCAGCGTAAACATCTCTTTGCCGACCTTCAGACGGCAGTCGCGCGGGTCGATGCGGTCAACAAACGCCAGCGCTTTGTCGCGGTTATCGTAATCGAGGGCAACAACAACGGGAGAGGATGTGACAACGCGAGGGGAAGAAGAAGCAGTAGACGTCATGACCAGACCTTAATTGTTGATAGGCGCCGCTTTGGCGCAAAAAAGGTAAACGGGCAGCATTCTACCTGCGATGGCGGGAAATTGACAGGCTGCTTTTTACCTCCTGCCCGGCGATACCGGCTCTGCGGTTTCAGTAGGCGAGTGATAAAAAACCAAGAGTATGTTGTAACTAAAGCGAGGCTTTTTTTAGGCGCTACTGCCCGTCGAGACCGCGAATGGGCTTGATCGTCGACCATGAACGGCAGGATGGACAGTGCCAGTACAGGGTATGGGCCGTGAAGCCGCATTTTTGGCAACGGTAGCGCGGCTTGCTGCGTACCTGCTCGCCCACCATATTGCGCAGCACGCCCAGGCTCTCCTTGGCGCGCCCCTCTTCGGCTTCATTGAGGTGGTAATCCATCAATTTATGGAACACCCGCATCGTCGGGTGGCGCTCCAGCTGGCGGGTGACGTAGCTTTGCGCCGCTTCGATACCTTCACGCTGCTCAAGGATTTGCGCCAGCATCAGCTCCGCGGTGGCGCCGGTGTTTTCATCAACGCAGCGGCGCAAAAAGGTTTCCCACTCATCGAGTTTGCCCAGCTGCTGATAGCAGGTCTGAAGCATCTCGAGCGTTTCGCCGACCAGCTCTTTATCCTGGTTAATAACCCGCTGCAGGCTCTCAACCGCTTTCGCGTAATCGCCCTTCTCCATCCACACCCGGCCTATCATAATCGAGACGCGGGCGCTGTTACGGTCAGCCGCCGCGCCCTTTTTCAATAGCGTCATGGCTTTATCCATGTCGCTGTTGGCCATCTGCTGCAGCGCCAGCTCGCACCAGAAGTTAGCGATATCGCCCCGGTGCTTTTCTTTACCCAGCTTCACCAGGCGCTCGGCGACCTCAATAGCAGACTGCCAGTCGCTGGTAGCCTGATAGATTTGCAGCAGCTGCTGCAGCGCGCTGAGGCGGAAATCGGTTTCGTCCACCAGCTGTTTGAACATATCCTCCGCGCGATCGTAGAGACCGGCGGCCATATAGTCACGCCCCAGCTGCTGGACAGCCAGCAGCCGCTGATCGTAGGTCAGCGAAGCGCTTTCCATCAGGCTTTGGTGAATGCGAATGGCCCGGTCAACCTCGCCGCGCGAGCGAAACAGATTCCCCAGCGTCAGGTGGGCCTCAACGGTACCGGTATCCTCTTTCAGCATGTCGAGGAACAGGTCCACGGCTTTATCCTGCTGATTGCTCAGCAGGAAGTTAACCCCGGTCACATAGTCACGTGACAGGCGGCTCGCGTCGTCCTGTTTGGACTGTTGTGCACTTCTGCGCCCCATATACCAGCCATAAGCAGCGGCCACGGGCAAAAGCAGAAACAACAACTCCAGCATAAATGATTATTCCTTCACCGCAGGGACACCTGCGTCGGCCGGCGCGGCGTTTGTTGGTGCAATCTGATGTTCAAGGCGCTTAATCTTACGTTCGGCACGAACCAGAGAAACGCGAACCCGCAGCCAGAAAAGGCCGCAAATCAGCCAGCCAATAGCAAACCCGGCGGCAAAGAGCACGGCCAGCAATGTGGAAATACGAAATTCACCCTGCGCGAGCAAATAATTGAACGTGACCAGTTGATCGTTTTGCGCACCTAATGTCACGGAGATGACGAAAATCGCTAATACCAGTAAGAAAATAAGTAAATATTTCACACGACGTCCCGTTATGTGGGTTGAGCGAAGAAATCCCGCGTTCAGCCCTATAAAGTATCATTTTCACTGCAGGGGTGAAATGGAAAAGCACGGCACCTCTACAGGATATGCGGCCGGTTGGCGCCAAAATCAACTTTAGCCCTGTTTTATCGTCCGTTTCTTAATATCCTGCGCCTCTTCGCCAGGCGGGGTGAGCGGGCCGCACAGACGTTGTGTCAGCCAGGTGGCCACGGTCACCAGTAGCCAGGAGATAAGCGTGGCGACAATCAAATCTTGCGGCCAGTGCATGCCCAGCGCCAGGCGGCTGCCCATCACCGCGGTGGCCCACGTCAGCAGCGCGGCCATGGTCAACCAGCGCCGCCGCGGCCACAACAGCCCTACGCCGAGTAACGCCCAGCTGGCGGCAAACATGGTGTGCCCTGACGGAAAAGCAAAACCGGTCTCTTTTTGCCAGTGCTTACGCAGGAATTTGGGAATCTCCCGCTCCTGCGCCAACTGTTCATGCACCAGTTTAGCGCGTTCTTTGCGTTTTAACGCGTAGAATTGATCGACCGGCACCTGTTGCGTCTTTTCCAGCCATACCACAAAAGGACGCGGCTCCTGCATCTGCCCTTTGATCCACGACTTAATGCCCTGGCCCAGCAGAATCGCCGCCGCCAGAATCATAAACAGCACCACGGCGGCGCGCAGACGAAAGCGTAAACACCACAAAAACCAGCCGCATAACAGCGTGTGGGTGATAATGCCCCACGGCTGGGTCACGCTTTCGGTAATCCAGTACAGCAGCGTTAACCAGCCTTCCTGAAGGCCTGGCTGCCACTTCCAGCCGGATGTCCATACCGCAGCGGGCATAACGATCAGTAGCGCCGCAGCGATGGCGGTTCGTCTGGCAATCGACAGCATCTCATCTCCTTATCTGTTCACCCGACTATCATAACGGAAAGTGGTTCGTTTGTGCGCTTTACGCGCAGGCAGCCGTGCGCAATTAGGAGAACGTCAGGGCATTGTGGCAAAATAGCGGCAAACAGAAGCACATTCAGGTGCTGACAGAATCTGGAGAATCACATGCAGCTTAAACGTGTGGCAGAAGCCAAACTGCCAACCCCCTGGGGCGATTTCCTGATGGTGGGTTTTGAAGAACTGGCAACCGGACAGGATCATGTCGCGCTGGTATTCGGCGATATTTCGGGCCAGTCGCCCGTCCTGGCGCGCGTACACTCTGAGTGCTTAACGGGCGATGCCCTTTTTAGTCTGCGTTGTGATTGTGGTTTTCAGCTGGAAGCGGCGCTGTCGCATATTGCCGAAGAGGGGCGCGGGATTCTGCTGTACCATCGTCAGGAAGGCCGCAACATCGGTCTGCTGAATAAAATCCGCGCCTACGCATTGCAGGATCAAGGTTATGACACCGTGGAAGCGAACCACCAGCTGGGCTTTGCCGCGGATGAGCGCGACTTTACGCTGTGCGCCGATATGTTCAAACTGCTCAACGTCGAGCAGGTCCGCCTGCTGACCAACAACCCGAAAAAAGTGGAAATTCTGACCGAGGCCGGGATTAACATCGTTGAACGCGTGCCGCTGATCGTCGGACGCAACCCGAAAAATGCCCACTATCTGGACACCAAGGCCGCCAAGATGGGGCACCTGTTGAATAAATAGTTCGCCAGCATGAAAAAGGGCCAGCCGACGCTGGCCTTTTTTTACAGCATATTGCGGATCACATAGTGCAGAATACCGTCATTCTGATAGTAGGTCAGCTCGGTTGCGGTATCGATACGGCAGCGGCAGTTAATCACCTCTTGCGTACCGTCCGTCCGCGTTAAGGTCAGCGGAACGGTCGCACCTGGCTGTAAGGCCTGCAGATGGCTGATATCAATCCGCTCCTCTCCGCTCAGCCCCAGCGTTTTACGCGTCACGCCCTGCGGGAACTCCAGCGGCAGGATCCCCATCCCAATCAGGTTAGAGCGGTGAATACGTTCGAATGACTCGGCGATCACCACCCGCACGCCCAGCAGACGCGGACCTTTCGCCGCCCAGTCGCGGCTGGAACCGGAGCCATACTCTTTCCCGGCCACGACCGCCAGCGGAACCCCTTCATCCTTATACAGCATTGCCGCGTCATAAATCGCTATCGGTTCACTGCCCGGCAGATGTCGGGTCATCCCCCCTTCCACGCCCGGCACCATTTCGTTACGAATGCGGATGTTGGCAAAGGTCCCGCGCATCATCACTTCATGGTTACCGCGGCGGGAGCCGTAGGAGTTAAAGTCAGCGCGCGCCACGCCGTGTTCCTGAAAGTAGCGCCCGGCGGGGCTGTCCGGTTTGATGCTACCGGCGGGTGAAATATGGTCGGTGGTCACCGAGTCGCCCAGCATCGCCAGAATCCGCGCGCCGTGAATATCCTCCACCGGTTCGGGCAGCACGCCCATCTCGTCAAAGAAAGGTGACAGGCGAATATAGGTTGAATCCTCCTGCCAGTCATAGGTATCAGAACGCTCGACGTTAATCGCTTTCCACTCCGGCGTGCCTTCGAACACCTCGGCATACTCTTTGTGGAACATTTCGGTAGAAACCTGCTCAACCGCCTGCGCAATCTCCAGACCGCTCGGCCAGATATCTTTCAGGTACACCGGTTGACCATCTTTACCGGTACCGAGCGGATCGCGGGTCAGATTGACGTTCATATTACCGGCGAGGGCATAGGCCACCACCAGCGGCGGCGAAGCCAGCCAGTTGGTTTTCACCAGCGGATGAATTCGGCCTTCAAAGTTGCGGTTACCGGAAAGCACCGCCCCGACGGTTAAATCCCCTTTTTTGATGGCCTCTTCGATCGGTTCCGGCAATGGCCCGGAGTTGCCGATACAGGTGGTACAGCCATACCCGACCAAGTTGAAACCCAGCTCATCGAGATACGGCGTCAGATTGGCATGGGCCAGATAGTCAGAAACCACTTTTGACCCCGGAGCCAGAGACGCTTTTACCCACGGCTGCGGCTTAAGTCCCAGTTCAACTGCCTTTTTCGCCAGTAGACCGGCGGCCATTAACACGCTGGGGTTAGAGGTATTGGTACAGGAGGTAATCGCGGCAATGGCGACCGCTCCGTCGGGCAGCGAATATTGCTGTCCGTTCAACGTATAGTCAACCGGCAGACGCGCTGTCTGCGTCAGGTTAACCTCCAGCTCGCTGCTGGCGGCGAAGGCCTTCGGCACGTCGCCAAGCGCCACGCGGTCCTGCGGGCGTTTCGGCCCGGCCAGGCTCGCCTCCACGGTGCCCATATCGAGAGCCAGGGTACTGGTAAATACCGGTTCATCGCCGGTCTGGCGCCACATCCCCTGCGCTTTGGCATAGGCTTCCACCAGCGCCACCTGCTCATCGCTACGCCCGCTGAGGCGCATATAGCTCAGGGTCACCGCATCGATCGGGAAAAAGCCGCAGGTCGCGCCATACTCCGGCGCCATATTGGCGATCGTCGCCCGGTCCGCCAGCGGCAGCGAATCGAGGCCATCGCCATAAAACTCCACGAATTTACCGACCACGCCGTGCTGGCGCAGCATCTGGGTTACGGTGAGCACAAGGTCGGTGGCGGTAATGCCTTCGCGCAGTTTCCCGCTCAGCTTAAAGCCCACCACATCCGGGATCAGCATCGATACCGGCTGGCCGAGCATGGCGGCTTCCGCCTCAATGCCGCCGACGCCCCAGCCGAGTACGCCCAGGCCGTTGATCATCGTGGTGTGCGAATCGGTACCGACCAGCGTGTCAGGCCAGGCGACCCACTCGCCGTTTTGTTCTTCGCTCCACACCGCTTTGCCCAGATATTCCAGGTTAACCTGATGGCAAATCCCGGTCCCCGGCGGAACGACGCTAAAGCGGCTGAAGGCCTGCTGCCCCCAACGCAGGAAAACGTATCGTTCGTGGTTGCGATCCATCTCGAGACGAACGTTTTCCTCGAACGCATTTTCGTTACCAAAGCGGTCTACCGTTACCGAGTGGTCAATCACCAGGTCGACGGGGGAAAGCGGATTCACTTTCGCCGTATCTCCCCCCAGACGTTTTACCGCTTCGCGCATTGCCGCTAAATCCACCACCGCAGGCACGCCGGTAAAGTCCTGCATCAGAACGCGCGCCGGACGATAGGCTATCTCCCGGTCGGCGTGAGCGTGCTGCAGCCAGCCCGCCAGCGCCTGGATGTCTTCCGCGGTGACCGAGTCACCGTCCTGCCAGCGCAGCAGGTTTTCGAGTAGTACTTTGAGCGACTTGGGTAGACGGCTCAAATCGCCCAGTTGTTTCGCGGCCAGCGGTAAGCTGTAGTAATGGTAGGTTTTCTCTTTGACCTGTAGCGTATCCTTGCTGGCTGCTCGTAGGGTTGACGACATAGCTCCTCCTTTATCACAGGGATGGCAAGCCCTGATCCTCCTCAGGGTTAATACTAAAGATAACACATACCAGGCATAACACTTTGATAACAACCCAAATTGCTAAAATCGGTAAAATCACCAGCGACAGAAAAGCTGAATAACAACAGGGGGGAATGTTGAAAGAGATTGATGGTTCGGATATAGCCGCGGATGAAATTTATACGAGAGGCCAAAAGGAAAAGAACTAATCGCCAGTGGATTGACGATTAGTTCAACAGAATGGATTATTGATTAAAAGACACTGTGGCGAAATAACTCCTCCTTGTTGCCGTTAGTATATTAAAGTGAATAATTCGTTGCGATTTCTCCGTCATAAAAATGACATATATTCATATTCAGAAAATGCAGGCTCAGCTGATGATCCAAACGTTACAGACGACGAGCGCGATGAGACTCCAGAACATCGCAAGCCCAAGGATGACGGCACTCCAGGCCCTACTCCTTAACACAGGATCAATCTCCGTTTTGTCACTTTCCTGTGACATCGCAAACTTCATATAATCGATATCACGAATCATTTTATCACCACCAATCGCTAAAATTATCAGGTACGATTAAATCTTAATTATGACCGTTCGATTAATCCAGCTAATTCTCTTAGAAATGGATATCTTTCGCCATTAATTTGATCGCGATAGGTATATTTGAAATTGTGGTACGAGGAGTTAACGAAAATTGTGATTTATACGAGGTTTAGCGCTTCGGTTATCGACCATAATAGGTTTTGGCATCCCCGCGAGGATGCCATTATTATTTACAAGGCTACTTTTCTGGCAGCTTAATATCTTTAAACATCGCCTCAATATCTTCATTCGAGCGTAAAGCCACGGCGGTATCGACCACGTCTCGCGTCAAATGCGGCGCAAAACGCTGAATAAAATCATACATATAGCTGCGAAGGAAGGTGCTGCGACGGAAGCCTATTTTGGTGGTGCTGTGGCTGAAAATGCCGTTGGCATCCAGCTTGACCAGGTCAGGATCGGAGACCGGATCAACCGCCATGCTGGCTATCACCCCAACCCCCAGTCCCAGACGAACGTAGGTTTTGATCACGTCGGCATCGGTGGCGGTGAAGACGATCCGCGGCGTCAGCCCGGCGCGGTTGAACGCGGTATCCAGCTCGGAACGGCCGGTAAAGCCAAAGGTATAGGTAACCAGCGGATACTGGGCCAGCTCTTCAATCGTCACCGACCCGCGGGAGGCCAGCGGATGCTCAGGGGTGACGACAATTGAGCGGTTCCAGTGATAGCACGGTAACATGACCAGATCATCGTAGAGATGCAGCGCTTCGGTCGCGATAGCGAAATCAGCATTGCCTTTCGAGACCGCTTCGGCAATCTGCGTCGGCGAGCCCTGATGCATATGCAAGGAGACCCGCGGATAGCGCTCAATAAAGCCTTTAATCACCCCCGGCAGCGCGTAGCGGGCCTGGGTGTGCGTGGTAGCGACATACAGCGAGCCTTTGTCAGGCCAGGTATGCTCCCCGGCCACCGACTTAATCGCATCAACCTTCGACAGGACTTCGCGGGCAATGCGAATGATCTCCTGACCTGCGGGGGTCACCTGAGTCAGGTGTTTGCCGCTCCGGGCAAAAATCTGAATACCGAGCTCATCTTCCAGCATGCGAACCTGCTTGCTGATGCCGGGCTGCGAGGTATACAGGCCTTCGGCGGTAGAGGAGACATTCAGATTATGGTTAACAACCTCAACGATGTAGCGGAGTTGCTGTAGTTTCATGGCTGATATCCGTTAACGCGTAAAATGAATCCGCTTCATACATTTTACGTTCAGGCCGCCTGCTGGTGGGTTACACGGCCCCTGCCATCCCTGCGACTGGCCGTTATGGCGCCACAAAGCATCCTGAAAACGATGATGTATAAGACGATTTAATAATAAAAAAGAGATTAGCTATAACCACTATATCATTTATATCTACAGTGTATAGATACTAACGAAAAATAATAAGCCGGTTATAAGGCTGGCGCCAGGCGCCGCAAGAACGCGCATTTCAGCGGGAAATCCACAGGAAAAAGGGCCGCATGGCGGCCCTTCTGAGAGAGTAAAACGCTTACTTCTTCGCTTCAGTCCATTTGCCGTCAATATAGAAGGCGGACCAACCGGTCGCTTTACCCTCTTTTTCTGACGCCACGTACTGCTGCTTGGTTTTACGGCTAAAACGCACCAGCGTTTTGTTGCCTTCCGGATCCTGCTGCGGCGCATCGGCCAGATAGCGCAGCTTCTCCGCCAGGCGGTCGCGGAAGCGGTACAGCTCCTCCACCAGCGGCGCACGCGTTTCGCGCGATTTCGGGAAGGTGTTGGCCGCGAGGAACACGCCGGCGGCACCGTCACGCAGAACAAAATAGGCGTCCGATTTTTCGCACGGCAGTTCCGGTAGTGGAACCGGATCTTCCTTCGGCGGAGCCACTTCGCCGTTACGCAGAATTTTACGCGTGTTCTTACATTCGTCGTTGGTGCAGGCCATGTACTTACCAAAACGTCCCATTTTCAGGTGCATTTCAGAACCACATTTTTCACACTCCACGATCGGGCCGTCATACCCCTTGATGCGGAACTCGCCTTCTTCGATCTCATAGCCGTCGCAGGTTGGGTTATTACCACAGACGTGCAGCTTGCGCTTCGGATCGATCAGGTAGCTGTCCATCGCCGTACCGCATTTCTGGCAGCGACGCTTGGCGCGCAGCGCATTGGTTTCGGCATCGTCGCCTTCCAGTACGTTGAGCACTTCGTTTTCCGGCACCAGGTTAATGGTGGTCTTGCAGCGCTCCTTCGGCGATAGCGCATAGCCTGAGCAGCCGAGGAACACGCCGGTGCTGGCGGTGCGGATGCCCATCTTGCGACCACAGGTCGGGCAGTCGATGCTGGTCAGTACCATCGGGTTCGGCTGCATGCCGCCCTCTTCCGGATCCTTCTCCGCCGTCTCCAGCTGGGTGGTGAAGTCACCAAAGAAGTGGTCCAGAACCTGGCGCCATTCGGCCTGATGGTTAGCAACCTGGTCGAGGCGATCTTCCATTTGCGCGGTAAAATCGTAGTTCATCAGATCGCGGAAGTTCTCTTCCAGACGATCGGTGACGATCTCACCCATTTTTTCCGCATAGAAGCGGCGGTTTTCCACCCGGACGTAGCCGCGATCCTGAATGGTCGAAATGATCGACGCATAGGTCGACGGACGACCGATTCCGCGTTTTTCCAGCTCTTTAACCAGCGATGCTTCGCTAAAGCGCGCAGGCGGTTTGGTAAAGTGTTGCGCCGGGGTCAGTTCAACCAGGCTTAAGCTCTCGCCTTGATTAACCACCGGTAAAGTCCGATCTTCATCGCCTTTACGCAGCGCGGGCATCACTTTTGTCCAGCCGTCAAAACGCAGGGTACGGCCGCGCGCTTTGAGTTTGAAGTCGCCGGCTTTGACGGTCAGAGTGGTAGAGTCGTACTGCGCTGGCGTCATCTGACAGGCGACGAACTGGCGCCAGATCAGCTGATACAGTTTCAGCGCGTCCGCTTCCATCCCTTTCAGGTCTTCCGCCATCACGTTGACATCAGAAGGACGAATCGCTTCGTGCGCTTCCTGCGAATTTTCTTTGCTGGCGTACTGGTTCGCGTTCTCCGGCAGATACTTTTTACCAAAGTTATCGCCGATATAGCCACGGACCATGCTTAGCGCATCCTGACTGAGGTTGGTCGAGTCAGTACGCATGTAGGTGATGTAGCCCGCTTCATACAGACGCTGCGCCATCATCATGGTTTTCTTTACCCCGAAGCCCAGGCGGGTGCTGGCTGCCTGTTGCAATGTCGAGGTGATAAACGGCGCGCCCGGCTTGCTGCTGGTCGGTTTATCTTCACGCTCCAGCACGCTGTAGCTGGCTTTCTCCAGCAGCGCAACGGCAGCCATGGTTTCATCGCGATTAACCGGACGAAACGGCTTGTCGTTCTTGTGCGTTACCTGCAGCGGTAAAGCCTCACCGCCCGGCGTGGTGGTGCTGGCGTCAATTTCCCAGAACTCTTCCGGAACGAAGGCTTTAATTTCGCGTTCGCGTTCGACCACCAGACGTACGGCAACCGACTGGACGCGGCCCGCGGAGAGACCGCGGGCAATTTTTTTCCACAGCAGCGGGGAAACCATATATCCCACCACGCGGTCCATAAAGCGACGTGCCTGTTGGGCATTGACACGATCGATATTCAGCTCGCCCGGCTTATCAAAGGCCTGACGGATCGCGTTTTTAGTGATTTCGTTGAACACCACGCGGCTATAGCGTTTTTCATCCCCACCGATAACTTCCCGCAGGTGCCATGCAATGGCTTCCCCTTCGCGGTCAAGGTCGGTTGCGAGATAGATATGGTCGGCTTTTTCCGCCAACTGTTTGAGTTCTGAAACTACCTTTTCTTTACCCGGGAGTACTTCATAGTGTGCATTCCAGTCATGCCATGGGTCCACACCCATACGGTTGACCAGTGCGCTACGTTCATCCTTTTTAGGCTTTTTAGCCCCTTTGGTGGAGGTAGAGTCGGCGCTCTTTTTGGAAGCTGAGCCACTGGTCGGCAAATCGCGGATATGACCGACGCTGGATTTCACCACGTAGTCATTACCCAGATACTTATTGATCGTTTTGGCTTTTGCCGGGGACTCAACGATAACGAGAGCTTTACCCATATTCACCTTTACCTAATTTGATTCATCCAGGAATACATCGCACATTTTGATTCACCATCCACTGGCGACGTACGTCAGATGTTGCGACGCCGTCGATGGATATCAACCCTTTGCACGTCCGGTTTCACATCCATAAAACCAGATAGCTGAGTTTACTGACTTTTTCTCAGTCAGGTGACATAGCACGAAGAATTTTTGGCCGAATGTCAAGCAAATCTGTTGCCAGATCGCCGAAAGCGTCACACTGTACCTGATAAAATTCGTTACGCAACTTTATTAGCATGCAAAAGCAAATCCTGCCAGTAAAGTCATGTTTCTTAGACCTTTGCAATTATCCCTGCAATCTAAATGGAAAATTTGCCCCTTCCCGCTACGCGGCGTAAACTAGCGCCCGAAGAATCACAGGAGTGAATTATGCAAGGTACAACCCAACCCATCGATCGCCAGACGCTGCTTGCAATAGCCAATAAACTGATTCGGGAGCATGAAGATACGTTAGCCGGGATCGAAGCCACCGACGTTGTGCAACGTAACGGGGTGCTGGTGTTCAGCGGCGAGTTTTATCTTGATGAGCAAGGTCTGCCGACGGCGAAGAGTACGGCGGTATTTAATATGTTCAAATACCTCGCGCATACGCAGTCTGAGAAGTATCACCTGGCCGATTAAGCCTTCCAGGTTTACCGGGCCGATTACGACAACGCGAGGCATGAGCCTCGCGTTGTGTTATTTACAGCAGCGGCTTTTGCCCCCGCTGCCACCAGCGTAGCAGCAGGCGGTCCGCGCTTTCGGCGGCGCTGCCGGTAAAGCGGTCGAGCATCTTTTTACGCTGCAGATAACGCACGCCGATCACTTCATGGTTGTCGATCAGGCCGAGGATCAGTTCGTCGCTGGTTTCCACCACGTCCACCAGCCCTTTCTCCAGCGCCTGCACGCCATACCAGTGTTCGCCGGTCGCCACCTGCTCGATATCCAGCGTCGGGCGCATTTGGTGGACGAAATCTTTAAACAAACGGTGAGTGTCGTTGAGGTCTTCGCGGAACTTGCGCCGGCCTTCGTCGGTGTTTTCGCCCAGCATCGTTAAGGTGCGTTTGTACTGACCGGCGGTATGCAGTTCAACATCGATGTCCTTATTCTTCAGGAAACGATGAATGTTGGGGATCTGCGCCACCACGCCGATCGAGCCCAGGATGGCGAACGGCGCGGCGACAATTTTGTTCGCCACGCAGGCCATCATGTAGCCGCCGCTGGCCGCCACCTTATCCACCGCCACGGTCAGTGGGATCTGCTTATCGCGCAGGCGCTGCAGCTGTGAGGCCGCCAGGCCGTAGCCGTGAACCACGCCACCGGGGCTTTCCAGCCGCAGAATGACCTGATCGCGCGCTTTCGCCGTTGCCAGCACCGCGGTGATCTCTTCACGTAGGCTGTTGACCTCGTGCGCGTCCATGCTGCCTTTAAAATCCAGCACCCAGGCGCGCGGCTTGCCGTTTGGCTCCGCAGTACCTGACTTCGCCCGCGCTTTTGCCGCTTTCGCCTCCTGCTTGTGCTTTTTCTTTTGCGCTTTGTGCCACTGCTTTTGCTGCGGGCCATCAAGCAGCGCAACCGCCAGCTCTTCACGCATCTCCTTGTATTGCTCGCTAAGATTGGTCACCCGCAGTTCCCCGCGTTGCTTCTTGCGCTGAGTCAGGTTAACGATAATCGCGGCGATCGCCGCAATTGCGACGACAACTGTCGCAATTTTGGCCAAAAACAGGCCATATTGAGCAAGTAATTCCACGTTTTCACCTTGTGCAAACCACTGACGTTGACGCACAGTGTACATCAGCCGTCACAGCGAAGTCTCTGCGCTTTGTGTCCTGTGCGCAACGCCTTCCGGTTTTTTCAGCGACGATGAAATCGTTGCAAGATATTAATTCCGAAAAGAGTTTCCTTTTCGCTGATTGCAATACCCGGCTGTTTCAGGCATAAAACGCAAAAGTGAGATACCGAATACAAAGCGTGATCGTCAGCAGGTCACCCAAGGAGTCGCCGTGCACTATCAACCGCAGAGTCATTTACTCAAAGACCGCATCATCCTGGTTACCGGCGCCAGCGACGGTATCGGCCGTGAAGCCGCGCTGACCTATTCCCGCTACAGCGCCAGCGTTATCCTGGTCGGCCGTAACGAAGAGAAACTGCGCAACGTCGCGCAAGAAATTCAACAGGACGGCGGGATCCCGGCGACCTGGTTTACCCTCGATTTGTTAACCTGCACGCCGCAGGAGTGCCAGCAGCTGGCCCAGCAGATAAGCATCCACTACCCGCGCCTCGACGGCGTGCTGCATAACGCTGGCCTGCTGGGCGACGTCTGTCCGATGGAGCAGCAAAATCCGGAGGTCTGGCAGCAGGTGATGCAGGTCAACGTCAACGGCACCTTTATGCTCACCCAGGCGCTGCTTCCTTTATTACTCAAATCCGAGTCGGGTTCGCTGGTCTTCACCTCTTCCAGCGTCGGCCGCCAGGGGCGTGCCAACTGGGGAGCCTACGCGGCGTCCAAGTTCGCCACGGAAGGGATGATGCAGGTGCTGGCTGAAGAGTATCAGAGCCGTCACCTGCGGGTGAACTGCATTAATCCGGGCGGAACGCGAACCAAAATGCGCGCCGACGCCTTCCCGACGGAAGATCCGCAAAAATTGAAAACCCCCGCCGACATCATGCCGGTTTATCTCTGGCTGATGGGCGATGACAGCCGTCGGAAGACGGGAATGACCTTCGACGCCCAACCGGGGCGTAAACCAGGAATTGCACAATGAGTGATGAACGCTACCGTGAACGCCAGCAGCGGGTAAAAGAGAAAGTGGACGCCCGGGTGGCGGCAGCGCAGGAAGAACGCGGCATTGTGATCGTTTTCACCGGCAACGGCAAAGGTAAAACCACCGCCGGTTTTGGTACCGTAACCCGCGCCATCGGGCATGGCAAGAAAGCGGGCGTTATCCAGTTTATTAAAGGTACCTGGCCCAACGGCGAGCGCAATCTGCTGGAACCGCAGGGCGTTGAGTTTCAGGTCATGGCCACCGGTTTTACCTGGAATACCCAGGATCGTGAAAGCGATACCGCTGCCTGCCTCGCGGTCTGGGAACATGCGCGACGCATGCTGGCTGACGAGACGCTGGATATGGTCCTGCTCGACGAGCTGACCTATATGGTGGCGTATGACTATTTGCCGCTTGCCGAGGTGCTTTCCGCGCTGCGCAATCGCCCGGCACAGCAAACGGTGATTATCACCGGGCGCGGCTGCCACCGCGAGCTCATTGAACTGGCGGATACCGTCAGCGAACTGCGGCCGGTGAAGCACGCATTCGATGCCGGTATCAAAGCGCAGATGGGGATTGATTACTAAGCGCCAGACGCTCGACCAGCGCATGATTGAGCGGCAGACACAGGCAATCCTCGCCTGATGCCAGCGCACTTTGGTGAATATTTTGCCGTGAGACAAAACGCTTGCGGTACTCGGTTGGCGTCATACCGCAGTATTTGTTAAAGGCGGCAATCAGCGACTTATGCTCCTGAAAACCGCAGCTATGGCTGATATCGGTGATCGGCGTACGGGTGTCGCGCAACAGCGCCCGCGCCTTATTCAGCCGCACCAGCGTCAGATACTCTTTAAAATTGTGCCGGCTCACCTTCTTGAACAGCCGCGAGAACCACGAATAGCTCATGCCGCTATGGTTGGCGACCTCGCCGAGCGTCAGGGGCCGGTCAAAGTGCTGGTTAATGAAATCAATCCCTTTTTTGATCATCGCCTCTTCGCGCAGGGAACTCGCCACCTGCGCCGCCGGCTCGCCCGCGCATACCAGCGCATCCAGCAGCAGGTAGGTCGTCGCGATACGCTGAAACGGCGCAGAGTTATCAACCAGCTGGTTTAATAGTGCGATGAGCCGCCGATGCACCTGGCGATCCGCCGGCGTTTGAGAACGCCCCCGGGTACACCAGTTGAGCAGCGGCGCAGGATGCAGTTGATCAAACAGCCCGGGAGAAAACTGAACCGTCACCAGCGAGCTGGCCGCCTCTTCCGCGCACAGCGAATGCACCGCTTCAGCATTGATATACAGCATCTCACCCTGAACCAGCTCCACGCTCTGCTGACCGATAGCGATAGAAAAGCGCCCCGACAGGACGGCGATCAGTTCCGGCGCGGGGTGCCAGTGAGGCTCGCAGTAGCGTACCTCAGCGGCAAAGGCGTTGAGCTTTTCCGCATCGAAGGCGATCAGCTCATAGCCGCTGCTCACCGTATGCCGCCCGGTCTCTGTCGCCGGCCGAGGATGGGTGACGGAAAATGGAAACATGCGTAATCTCCTGGCGCGGGACGATTATTCACGCCCGGCAAGTACGGTATTCAGTTCATCGCGATCGATATCAAGCGCTAAAAACTCCGTCAGCGCAATCAACAGCCCGCAGAACAGATCCGGCGCCAGCTGGATCAGCCGTTCGCGGATCTGCGCCGGCGGCAGCTGGCTCTTGCGGGCGATCAGCGCCACTACCCGACTCAGCGCTTCGGGCTGCTGAATCAGCTGCTGCAGCGAATTGTCGTCACGCAGAGGCACATAGCGAGGCGGGCAATCCACCGTCAGCGGCGCCCCCAGCGTCAGATCGCGCGAGGAGCTCCCCACCCGAATCTGCCAGATCCCCGGCGTAATCACCCAGTCCGCAAGGCCCGGATGATAACAGGCCAGTTCGCTGACCGGTAGCCGCAGGCTGAGGCGGCGGGTTTCGCCAGCGGCCAGCGCCACTTTTGTAAACGCTTTAAGCGCTTGTTCTTCGCGAATCAGCTCCCCGGACGGCGCGCTAACGTACAGTTGTACAATCTCCTTGCCCTCGCGATCGCCGCGGTTAGTCAGATCGAAAGAGACGGTCAGCGTCTCGCCCTCCCCGAGCCGTGACGCAGAGAGCTGCAGCGCGCTGTAGGTAAACCGGGTATAGCTTAAGCCAAAACCAAACGGGAACAGCGGCGTCAGGCGACGTTTATCATAATAGCGATAGCCGACGAAGAGTCCTTCGCCATAGTGATGGCGCAGGTTTTCCCCCGGATAATTGAGCCAGGCGGGTGTCTCTTCGAGGGCGTTCGGTACCGTCACCGTCAGTTTACCGCACGGGTTGCGCTTGCCGAACAGAATTTCCGCCACGGCTCGCCCCATTCCCTGCCCGGCGAAGAAGGTTTCCAGCAGCGCTTTACACCCGGGAAGCCAGGGCATCACTACCGCATCGCTGTTCGCCAGCACCACCACCACATTGGGCTGCACCGCCGCCACTTCGCAAATCAGCTGTTCATGTACCGCAAGGATATTCAGATCGTGACGATCGCCGTTCTCGCCATCTTCACCGACGGCGGTGCTGACGAAGATAACCGCCACGTCCGCCTCCTGAGCCACGGCTCGCGCTTCGGCCAGCGCCTGCTGACAGCTTTGCATATCATCCGGGGCGCCAATCGCCCAGCTCACGTTAAAATCATCCCCGGCGAGATCGAAAATTTCATCAAGCGGACGATCGAGTAAATAAGGAACCGTTGTGGCACAGCCAGACCCCTGAATCACCGGCTCCTGCGCCGGCTTGCCCAGCACCGCAATCCGCCGGGTGCGTTCCGCCCGCAGCGGCAGCAGGTTATCGTCATTCTTCAGCAACACGATAGATTCAGCCGCCAGCTGCTGCGCCAGCGCGTGATGAGCCGGGAAATCCGCCTCGGTTTCCGGGCGGCGATGGCGCTGAACCTTCTCCAGCAGCGCCAGCATCCGCTGGCAGGCGCGGTCAACGACGGCCATCGGCACCTCGCCAGCCTCAATAGCCGCCAGCAGCGTCTGCTTGTCGCGACGGGTTTCCGGCATCGCCAGATCGTTGCCTGCCAGCAGCGATGCCGGACGGTCCTTAATACCATACCAGTCGGACATGACCAGACCGTCATAGCCCCATTCATCACGCAGAACCTAGGTCAGTAAAAAGGGATCCTGCGAGGTCTGTACGCCATTCAGACGGTTGTAGGAAGACATGACCGTCCACGGTTGAGATTTCGCTATCGCCCGCTGGAAGCCGGCAAGGTAGATTTCACGTAGCGCCCGCTCCTCGATGATGGAATCCATTTCCGTACGCCGGTATTCCGAATTATTGGCCGCAAAATGTTTCAGACTGGCGCCGACCCCTTCCTGCTGCAGGCCGTTGATTAACGCCGCGGCAATATCCCCGCTGACTACCGGGTCCTCGGCATAGTATTCGTAGCCTCGTCCGGCCAGCGGCGTACGGCGGATATTGATGCCCGGCCCCAGTAAAATGCCGACGCCCATCTGCTGACATTCGCGCCCGAGCGCCTGCCCCATCTGATAAACCAGCTCCACGTCCCAGCAGCAGGCCAGGCTGGAACCATTGGGAAAACAGGTCGCCGGTAGCGAGGCGCTGAACAGGGCTTCGCTGCCGCCCTTCGCCGCAGGTTCTTCCACGCAGGCCTGGTCGGCGGTCTGGGTGATCACCGAGATAAAGTCGTCCATGCTCCATTTTTCATCACCGTCTATTTGCGCGCTGCTGTAGCGCACGCCGTAGGTGCCATCGGTCATCACGATGTCGGCAATACCATGCTGCGCTAACGAAGCGGTGCGCCACAGGCCGCTGCCGGTCAACAGCGCGACCTTTTCTTCTGCGCTCATCGCGGCAAGAAGGGGGTTAAATTCGGTATTCATCTCTCTGACTCCCTGCGGCTAAAGCGCATTCTGCTTACGCAGGCTAATTTTCTGAACAATGTCACGATAGGTTTTTTCATCCAGCGAATAGCACGCGACAAATATCGCGCTAATCGCAAACATCGCGCCCGGGAATAAGGTCATCAGAATATTAATCCCGTTAATTGCGCCGGCGGTAATGTTCCCCGCATCATAATGGTAGTAGTCCAGCAGCCAGCCTGCACAGCCGCCGCCAATGGCCATCGCGATTTTGGTAATAAAATTAAAGAAGCCATAGATAGCCCCTTCCGTACGTACCCCGTGGTGCCATTCGGCATATTCTACGGTATCGGCAATCATCGTCCACATGGCCACAAACCCCATCCCCAGAGTAATACTGTAGAGACACACCCCGGTCATAATTAGCCACAGATTATGGCCCGCGACAAAATACTGCATCAGCACGCCCAGCACGCCTATCAGTAAGGCCACCAGGGCCATTTTCTTTTTCCCCATCAGGGCAATCGCTTTTTCTGAAACCACCGTTCCGACAATATAAGCCGCAGACTGAATCATAAAGAACGTTGCGGTATAGCCTTCATGACCAATGATGTATTTAATAAAATAGATAGCAATCGCCATCCACACGGTGTAGGCAATATAGAAAAATACGGTAAATAGCGACAGATTAAGCAGCGGGGCATTACCCATCACCGCCCGCAGCATTTCACGCAGCGTCGGAGCAGCCATCTCCTCCTCTTCGCCCACCCGCTCTGTCGTCATCCCGAAGCAGGCGAGGAACAGAAAGGTCGCCAGCAGCGCAAAACAGGAGACGGCGAAGACGTAGCCTGCCTGCTTATCAGTAAACGGTGAAATCAGTATGTCGGCTGTGGTTGAGACAATTAAATAGCCGACAATAGCCAGCACAAACCGATATACCGACAGCGATGAACGGGAAGCTTCGTGCTGGGTCAGACGATTGGTCAGCGCCGAATAAGGGGTATTCACTGCCGTATATGCCAGGCAATACAGCGTATAAGAGATCAGCGCAAAATAAAATTTTGCCTCACCGCCTACCGGCACAAAACACAAGACGGTTAACAAGCCTAATGGTAGCGAACCATAGAATAACCAGGGACGCAACTTGCCATATCGGCTGTGGGTTTTATCAATAGCAAAGCCGATCGCAATATTAAAAACCGCATCAATAACCCGGGCTATAACAAATATCAGGCTAGCCTGTACCGCACTGATACCGTAAATATTGGTATAAAAAAAGAGTAAAAACAGAGAGACAAAGCCGAAAGATAAATTTGAGGCAAAGTCACCAAAGCCATAACCTATTTTCTCTTTGACGCCGATAACCACATAGCTTGCCGATAGTGTTCCTGCTGTATCCATTTTTGGCGACCTGTTTTGTAATCAGTGGCGACAGTATATGGCGTTAGCGGAAACCGCACTTTGCGTTATTTGTCCGGGCGTTTCCTGTTTTTTGTCTTTATGCAGAAGTGTGAAAAGAATCACATGCAAGGAAGGTAGCGCAGAGAAATCCGGCGGGAGCCCCGCCGGATTTAATAAGATTAGCCGTTGCTACGGCTGCCGCCCGAACGGCGGTTGTTGCTGTTCCCCACCTGGGAATGGCGTTTCACCGCACGGCGAATCTGATTCGCCTTCATCCGGCGGCGATCTTTCTCTACCGCGACCTTCGAGGTGGTTTCCGCAGGCAGTTCAACCAGCTCACGCAGGTAGTTGGTTTGCGCCAGATCCAGCTCGGTATAGCCGCCGCGAGGCAGGCCTTTCGGCAACGGAATATCGCCGTAGCGGACGCGGATCAGGCGGCTGACCTGAACGCCGACCGCTTCCCACAGGCGACGGACTTCACGGTTGCGCCCTTCGGTCAGCGTCACGTTGTACCACTGGTTAATCCCTTCACCACCGGCAAATTTAATGGTTTTGAACGCCGCCGGGCCATCTTCCAGCTGCACGCCGCGTGACAGCTGACGCAGTTTGTCATCATCCACCTGGCCGAACACGCGCACGGCGTATTCACGCTCAACTTCGCGGCTCGGGTGCATCAGACGGTTTGCCAGTTCACCATCGGTGGTAAACAGCAGCAGGCCACAGGTGTTGACGTCCAGACGCCCCACCGCAATCCAGCGCGCGCCGCGCAGTTTCGGCAAACGGTCAAACACCGTCGGGCGGCCTTCCGGATCGTTACGGGTACAGAGCTCGCCTTCCGGCTTGTAGTACGCCAGCACGCGGCAAATCTGCTCGGCAGACTCTTTCACCGAAATCAGATGACCATCGATACGAATTTTTAAACCAGCCACGATCTCTACGCGATCGCCGAGGGTGGAGATTTTACCATCGACGCTGACGCGACCAGCTTCGATTTTAGCTTCAATTTCACGGCGGGAGCCGTGGCCGGCGCGAGCCAGCACTTTCTGTAATTTCTCGCTCATTGAGCTTCCTTAAGGTGTCGCCTTCCCAGGCGTCTGGTATGCATTCAAAAACAACGAGTTAGCTTGAACTTAAACTTAACTCACTGATCTGTAACTATTTCATGGTACACAGTATGGCAAACAACGTGTCACACAAGCTGTCACACACTATGATTCGTGGGCGCACATACTACACGAATTTTAGACTAAATGATTCAACTAGTTTTGTACGTCTGAGTCTCGGTACTGACAGTCAAAAACAAGCTGGAGTGATCATAAATCAGATCCGCCCGTATATCCCTCTCGTGCAGAACGGGACTATGGATATTGAGGAATTTAAGAGAAAGATACAGGGCTACCGCACCGCCACTAAACAGGGCTTTGCTCACTACCTGCGACGTGCCCTTGAAAGCGATGTCGAGGTGATACAAAGCGCGGCTAAAATGGTCACACCACATGATGACTATCATGATGGCTATGTCGATTCGGGGCCGGCGGGCTGGGTAACGAGATTTTGAGCAGTACTCAACAGCCGGAAATTGGCACTGGCCTACAGAGTGGTTTCGTGGTGGTGCTGATTGCCATCCTGCTGGATCGGCTGTCGGCAAGCTTTGCAGGACGCGACGCCCCCCTTGCGCCAGAAAGACGATGCTTCATGGGCTGTTTCGACTCAGTGCGAAATAGCGCGGCGGGGGGTGTTATCCTGCATCAGGAATGGGGACCCCGACAGCCAGGGTCGCAATGCTGCCGGGGAATACGGAGTCCGTTACTGGAACGGTTTAACGTCGCCGACGCCTTCACGCAGCACGACCGGCGCGTCTTCGGTCAGGTCGATAACGGTGGTGGGCTGCTGGCCCAGATAGCCGCCGTGGATAATCAAATCCACCAGCTTCTCCAGCCGGTCCTTGATCTCTTCCGGGTCGGATTCAGTGAATTCGCTGCCGGGCAGCATCAGCGATGTCGACAGCATCGGTTCGCCGAGGGTCTCCAGCAGCGCCTGCGCGATCGGATTCGACGGCACGCGCATGCCGATGGTTTTCCGCTTTTCCTGCAGCAGGCGGCGCGGCACCTCTTTGGTCCCCTTGAGGATAAAGGTGTAGTTCCCCGGCGTGTTGTTTTTAATCAGCCGGAACGCCACGTTATCGACAAACGCATAGGTCGACAGCTCGGACAGATCCCGGCACATCAGCGTGAAGTTGTGGCCATCTGGCAGCTGACGAATGCGGCAAATACGCTCCATAGCGCCTTTATCTTCGATTTTGCATCCCAGCGCGTAACCGGAATCGGTGGGATAAACGATCACCCCCCCCTTACGCACAATCTCCACCGCCTGGTTAATCAACCGCGCCTGTGGGTTGTCCGGATGGATATAAAAAAACTGGCTCATACTTCCCTCTCAATTTTATTCTGCGGCCGTTTCCCAGCTGTGCCAGATCCCTTCAACGCCGGCGGGTAGCCAGAGTTTGCGGCCCAGTTCGATCCACGGGCAAGGCTGATGAAAATCAGAACCTTGTGAACCGAGAAGACCAAACTGTACGGCGTACGAGGCAAGCTGCGTACGCTCATGCGGGGCCTGCTGGCACTGTGCCAGCTCCATCGCATCGCCACCCTGCTCGCTAAAGTGGGCCAACAGCCGTTTCAACCACTTGGCGGAGAGGTCGTAACGCCCGGGATGGGCGATAACCGCTTTGCCGCCAGAATGATGAATGACATCAATCGCTTGTTTTATTGTACACCACTGTGGTGGAACGTAACCGGTTTTCCCGCGGGCGAGATATTTTTTAAAAACGTCGGCGATATTACCGGCATGACCGGCTTCGACCAGAAAGCGAGCAAAATGTCCGCGCGTCACCGCCCCGCCGTCAGCAAGCTTCATTGCCCCTTCCCAGGCGCCGGGGATCCGCGCCTTCTCTAAACGCTCGGCGATCATCTGCGCCCGCAGCTGACGCCGCGCCTTCTGCTCCTCCAGCAGGCTGGTCATCGCCGGGTGCACAATATCAATATTCAAGCCGACAATATGAATCTCATGGTTTTCCCACAGAGTGGAAATTTCCACCCCGCTCACCAGAGTAAGGGGTAACTCCGCGCGGGCAATTTCCGCGCGGGCGGCGGGGATCGCGGCGACGGTGTCGTGGTCGGTAATCGCCAGCGTCCCGACCCGCATCTGGTGAGCGCGATGAACAAGTTCTTGCGGAGTCAGTCGCCCATCAGAGGCGGTGGTGTGGCTGTGCAGATCGTAAATCACTGCATAATTAGTGTCGCTCAAGGTGACTCCTGCTGGACATGGACTTAAATTAGCGCATTATCATAACGACTCGCGGAGAAAATCTGCAAACAGGGGTTGACTTTATTCCTCTGGACTAGTTAACTAGTACGAAAGTTCACATGAAGGGGTATCACGATGAAAACGCAAGTTATCACTCTGCACGGCTGGTGGCGCACCTCCTGATATCGGGCGGCGTGATCGCGTTTTGCACTCAGCATACAGATACCCGGCCCGCCAATGAGCGGGCTTTTTATTGGACAAAATATTATACCGAAAGGCGAGAACAATAATGCAAACATCAAAACCGGCACTCGAGCTTCTCACCAGCGACGCCATCTACCGTGAAAACCCGACGGCACTGTTCCACCAGCTGTGCGGCGCCCGCCCGGCCACGCTGCTGCTGGAATCAGCGGATATCGACAGTAAAGATGATTTAAAAAGCCTGCTGCTGGTGGACAGCGCGCTGCGCATCACCGCCCTGGGTGACACTGTCACTATCCAGGCGCTGTCCGCCAACGGCGCGGCGCTGCTGGATTTACTCGATAACACCCTGCCCGCGGGCATCGAAAACCAGCGTCAGCCAAACAGTCGGGTGATGAAATTTCCGCCGATCAGCGCCCTGCTGGATGAAGACGCGCGCTTATGCTCGCTATCCGTCTTCGACGCCTTCCGTTTGTTGCAGGAGCTGGTGATCGTTCCGCCGGACGAGCGCGAAGCGATGTTCTTCGGCGGCCTGTTTGCCTATGACCTGGTGGCCGGTTTCGAAAACCTGCCCGAGCTGGAGAGCGACACCGCCTGCCCGGACTACTGTTTCTACCTGGCCGAAACCCTGCTGGTTATCGACCACCAGACTAAAAATACCCGTATCCAGTCGAGTCTGTTCACCCCGCTGGAGAGTGAAAAACAGCGTCTGACCCAGCGTATCGCCCAGCTTCGCCAGCAGCTCAACGAGCCGCCAGCGCCGCTGCCGGTCACCAAAGTCGAAGCGATGACCTGCGACTGCGATCAGAGTGATGAAGAGTACGGCGCCGTGGTGCGTAAAATGCAGCGCGCCATCCGCGCCGGCGAGATTTTTCAGGTTGTGCCTTCACGTCGCTTTTCTCTGCCCTGCCCATCGGCGCTGGCAGCCTACGACGTGCTGAAAAAGAGCAACCCGAGCCCGTATATGTTCTTTATGCAGGATAACGACTTCTCGCTGTTCGGCGCATCGCCGGAAAGCTCGCTGAAATATGACGCCGTCAGCCGCCAGATTGAGATCTACCCGATTGCCGGCACCCGCCCGCGCGGCCGCCGTGCCGACGGGTCGCTGGATCGCGATCTCGACAGCCGCATCGAACTGGAAATGCGTACCGATCACAAAGAGCTTTCCGAGCATTTGATGCTGGTTGACCTCGCTCGTAACGACCTCGCGCGCATCTGTACGCCGGGCAGCCGCTACGTCGCCGACCTGACCAAAGTCGACCGTTACTCCTTCGTGATGCACCTGGTGTCGCGTGTGGTCGGTGAACTGCGCAGCGATCTCGACGTCCTGCATGCCTATCGCGCCTGTATGAACATGGGCACCCTTAGCGGCGCGCCGAAGGTCCGGGCAATGCAGCTTATCGCCGCCGCCGAAGGCAAGCGTCGCGGCAGCTACGGCGGCGCGGTGGGCTATTTTACCGCCCACGGCGACCTTGATACCTGCATCGTGATTCGCTCCGCCTATGTGCAGGATGGCATCGCCACCGTCCAGGCCGGCGCCGGTATCGTTCTGGATTCAGTGCCTCAGTCCGAAGCGGATGAAACCCGCAATAAAGCTCGCGCGGTGCTGCGCGCAATCGCCCAGGCCCACCACGCTAAGGAGACTTTCTGATGGCCGACATTCTGCTGCTCGATAATATCGATTCTTTTACCTATAACCTGGCAGACCAGCTGCGCGCGAACGGCCATAACGTGGTGATTTACCGTAACTCGGTGCCGGCGCAGACCTTAATTGAGCGTATCGGCACCATGGACAACCCGGTGCTGATGCTCTCCCCGGGCCCGGGTACCCCCAGCGAAGCGGGCTGTATGCCGGAGCTGCTGACCCGAATGCGCGGCAAGCTGCCGATCATCGGCATCTGCCTCGGTCACCAGGCGATCGTGGAAGCCTACGGCGGCTACGTCGGCCAGGCCGGCGAAATCCTGCACGGTAAAGCCTCCAGCATCGAACATGACGGTCAGGCGATGTTTGCCGGCCTGCCCAACCCGCTGCCGGTGGCGCGTTATCACTCGTTGGTCGGCAGCAATATTCCGGCCGGGCTGACGATTAACGCCAACTTTAACGGGATGGTCATGGCGGTGCGTCATGATGCCGATCGCGTCTGCGGCTTCCAGTTCCACCCGGAGTCGATTCTCACCACCCAGGGCGCACGTCTGCTGGAACAGACCCTGGCATGGGCGCTGCAAAAGCTCGAACAGACCAACGTCATCCAGCCGATTCTCGAAAAGCTGTACCAGGCGCAAACCCTGAGCCAGCAGGAAAGCCATCAGCTGTTCTCTGCGGTGGTGCGCGGGGAAGTCAAGCCGGAGCAACTGGCGGCCGCGCTGGTGAGCATGAAGGTGCGCGGTGAACAGCCGCAGGAGATTGCCGGCGCCGCCACCGCCCTGCTGGAAAATGCCGCCCCGTTCCCGCGTCCTGACTACCTGTTCGCCGATATCGTCGGTACCGGCGGCGACGGCAGCAACAGTATCAATATCTCCACCGCCAGCGCCTTTGTCGCCGCGGCCTGCGGTCTGAAGGTGGCGAAGCACGGCAACCGTAGCGTGTCGAGCAAATCAGGCTCTTCCGACCTGCTGGCGGCGTTTGGCATCAATCTGGATATGCCAGCCGATAGGTCCCGCGCCGCGCTCGATGAGCTGGGCGTCTGCTTCCTGTTTGCGCCGAAGTATCACACCGGTTTCCGCCATGCGATGCCGGTCCGTCAGCAGTTGAAGACCCGTACCCTGTTCAACGTGCTGGGGCCGTTAATCAACCCGGCGCATCCGCCGCTGGCATTGATTGGCGTCTACAGCCCGGAGCTGGTCCTGCCGATCGCCGAAACCCTGCGCGTGCTGGGCTACCAGCGCGCGGCGGTGGTTCACAGCGGCGGGATGGATGAAGTGTCGCTGCATGCGCCGACGGTGGTCGCCGAACTGAATAACGGCGAAATCAAGAGTTATCAACTGACGGCAACCGATTTTGGCCTGACGCCTTACCATCAGGAGCAGCTGGCTGGCGGTACGCCGGAAGAAAACCGTGACATTCTGACACGCTTGCTACAAGGTAAAGGTGAAGCCGCTCATGAAGCCGCAGTCGCCGCCAATGTGGCCATGTTGATGCGTTTGTACGGGCACGAAGACCTGAAGGCCAACGCACAGCAGGTCATCGACGTGCTGCACAGCGGAGCGGCCTATGACAGAGTGACCGCATTAGCGGCAAGAGGGTAAATAATGCAGACCGTTTTAGCAAAAATCGTTGCCGACAAAGCGATTTGGGTAGAAGCCCGCAAACAACAGCAACCGTTAGCCAGTTTTCAGAACGACGTCGTCCCGACCCAGCGTAATTTTTACGATGCTCTCGCCGGGACGCGCACCGCGTTTATTCTGGAGTGCAAGAAGGCCTCGCCGTCGAAAGGGTTGATTCGTCAGGATTTTGACCCGGCGGCTATCGCCGGCGTCTATAAAAATTACGCCTCGGCCATCTCCGTCCTGTGCGACGAGAAATATTTCCAGGGCAGCTTCGACTTTCTGCCGATCGTCAGCGCCATCGCGCCGCAGCCGATTCTGTGCAAGGATTTCACCATCGATCCTTACCAGATCTACCTGGCGCGCTACTACCAGGCCGACGCCTGCCTGCTGATGCTGTCGGTGCTTAACGACGACCAGTATCGCCAGCTGGCCGCCGTGGCCCATAGCCTGAACATGGGCGTGCTGACCGAGGTCAGCAACGAAGAGGAGCTGGAGCGCGCCATCGCGCTGAAGGCCAAAGTGGTCGGCATCAACAACCGCGACCTGCGCGATATGTCGATTGATCTGAACCGCACCCGCCAGCTGGCGCCGCGCCTGGATCATGATGTGACGGTTATCAGCGAATCCGGTATTCATACTTATGCCGAAGTGCGCGAACTCAGCCATTTTGCCAACGGTTTCCTGATCGGTTCCGCCTTGATGGAGCAGGCGGATCTCGATGCCGCCGTGAAGCGCGTGCTGCTTGGCGAGAATAAAGTCTGCGGCCTGACCCGCCCGCAGGATGCGCAGATCGCCTGTGAGTCCGGGGCGATTTATGGCGGGCTGATCTTTGTGCCGTCCTCCCCGCGCGTCGTCAACGAGCCCCAGGCGAAGGAGATTATTCAGGCCGCCGGGCTGCGCTACGTGGGCGTGTTCCGCGATGCGCCGATCGACGAGGTGGTTGCCCGGGCGCAAAACCTGCGGCTGGCCGCCGTGCAACTGCATGGTAACGAAGATCAGGCTTATATCGACGCCCTGCGCGCGGCCCTCGCGGAGTCGGTGCAGATCTGGAAAGCCCTCAGCGTCAGCGACACGCTGCCGCCGCGCAACCTCAACCATGTCGATAAATACCTTTTCGATAATGGCCAGGGCGGCAGCGGGCAACGTTTCGACTGGACGCTGCTGCAAGGCCAGGACCTGCGGAACGTCATTCTGGCGGGCGGACTCGGCGCCGATAACTGTGTAGACGCCGCCAAAAGCGGCTGTGCCGGACTCGATTTCAATTCAGGCGTAGAGTCGCAGCCGGGTATTAAAGATGCCAGCAAACTGGCCGCGGTATTTCAAACCCTGCGCGCATATTAAGGAGTAATAATGAGCACTTTACTGAACCCCTATTTTGGCGAATTTGGCGGGATGTACGTCCCACAGATTCTGATGCCTGCCCTGCGCCAGCTGGAAGAAGCTTTCGTTAGCGCGCAGAAAGATCCTGAGTTTCAGGCTGAATTTAGCGACCTGCTGAAAAACTACGCCGGTCGCCCCACGGCATTGACCAAATGCCGTAACCTGACCGAAGGCACCCGCACCACGCTGTACCTGAAGCGTGAAGATCTGCTGCACGGCGGCGCACATAAAACCAACCAGGTGTTGGGCCAGGCGCTGCTTGCCAAACGGATGGGTAAAACCGAAATTATTGCCGAAACCGGCGCCGGCCAGCACGGCGTGGCTTCCGCGCTCGCCAGCGCCCTGCTCGGCCTGAAGTGCCGCATCTATATGGGGGCAAAAGACGTCGAGCGTCAGTCGCCAAACGTCTTCCGTATGCGTTTAATGGGCGCGGAAGTGATCCCGGTCCACAGCGGTTCCGCCACGCTGAAAGATGCCTGTAACGAGGCGCTGCGCGACTGGTCTGGCAGCTACGAGACCGCGCACTATATGCTCGGTACCGCAGCGGGCCCGCACCCGTTCCCGACCATCGTGCGTGAATTCCAGCGGATGATTGGCGAAGAGACCAAAGCGCAGATTCTGGAAAAAGAAGGACGTCTGCCGGATGCGGTTATCGCCTGCGTCGGCGGCGGCTCTAACGCTATCGGCATGTTTGCCGATTTTATCGATGAAACCAGCGTCGGCCTGATCGGCGTGGAGCCGGCGGGTCACGGGATTGAAACCGGTGAGCACGGCGCGCCGCTGAAGCATGGTCGCGTCGGCATCTACTTCGGGATGAAGTCGCCGATGATGCAAACCGCAGACGGCCAGATTGAAGAGTCCTACTCCATTTCCGCCGGTCTGGATTTCCCGTCCGTTGGCCCGCAGCACGCTTTCCTCAACAGCACCGGCCGCGCCGATTACGTGTCGATTACCGATAACGAAGCGCTGGAGGCCTTCAAAGCGCTCTCCCGCCATGAAGGGATTATTCCGGCGCTGGAGTCCTCCCATGCTCTGGCTCACGCGCTGAAAATGATGCGTGAAAACCCGGAAAAAGAGCAGCTGCTGGTGGTTAACCTGTCCGGTCGCGGCGATAAAGACATCTTCACCGTACACGATATTCTGAAAGCGCGAGGGGAAATCTGATGGAACGTTATGAGACGCTATTTGCACAACTGAAAACCCGCCGGGAAGGCGCGTTTGTTCCCTTCGTCACCCTCGGCGATCCGAACCCTGAACTGTCGCTGAAGATCATCGATACGCTGATTGAAGCCGGCGCCGACGCCCTGGAACTGGGGATCCCCTTCTCCGACCCGCTGGCGGATGGCCCGACGATTCAGGGCGCGACCCTGCGCGCCTTTGCCGCGGGCGTTAACCCGGCGCAATGTTTTGAAATGCTGGCGGCGATTCGCCACAAACACCCGACTATCCCGATTGGCCTGCTGATGTACGCCAACCTGGTATTCAGCCCGGGTATCGACGAATTCTATGCCCAGTGCGAACGCGTGGGCGTCGATTCGGTGCTGGTCGCCGATGTCCCGATCGAAGAGTCCGCGCCGTTCCGCCAAGCGGCGTTGCGCCACAACATCGCGCCGATCTTCATCTGCCCGCCGAACGCCGATGATGACCTGCTGCGCCAGATTGCCTCCTGGGGCCGCGGCTATACCTACCTGCTGTCGCGCGCCGGCGTTACCGGAGCAGAAAACCGCGCCGCGCTGCCGCTGCACCACCTGGTGCAAAAGCTGGCAGAGTACAACGCCGCCCCGCCGCTGCAGGGTTTTGGCATCTCCGCGCCGGAGCAGGTGACCGCCGCGCTTGAAGCCGGGGCCGCCGGGGCGATTTCCGGTTCGGCGATCGTGAAAATCATCGAGCGCAACGTTAACGATCCGCAGACCATGCTGGCCGAGCTCAAAGCATTCGTGCAGAGCCTGAAGGCGGCGACGCGCTAATCTCGAACGCGACATAAAGTAACGAGGTAACGGCTTTAACCGCGAAAGCCGTTACTAGCGCTGTTTACCCACCCCATCCAGCGCTTCCATCACGGGACTCAGCAGATAGCTCAGGATTGTCCTGCGTCCCGTTTTTATTTCGCCGGTGACCTGCATTCCCGGCTCAAGAGGCTTTTCCTCTCCTTCAACCAGCAACGTTCGCCGTTTCAGGGAAATCACCGCCCGGTAAACCAGCCCCAGCTCCCGATCCTCAATAGCATCGGCCGAGACCTGCCGGAGTTCACCCGCCACCCAGCCATAGCGGGTGAAGTCAAAGGTACTGATTTTCACCGCCGCCTTTTGCCCGGGCCGTAGAAAACCGACGTCCTGGTTCCTGACCATGACTTCCGCTACCCGTTCACCGCTATCGGGAACGATCTTCAGCAGCTCCTGCGCAGGCTCCACGGCGCCGCCGGCATCCCTGAAGACCAATGACTCCACCGTTCCGCTAACCGGCGCGCGCAACAGGTATTGTGCGCTCAGGGACCGGAGCTGATTGAGCTGGGTTTCCAGCACCCGGTTTTCATCGCTGCGCTCCGCGCGCTCTTTGGCAAGGGCATTGGTTTTATCGGCCGTTCTGGCCTGCGCTTCTTCATCTATCTGATGGAGGCTGTCACGCACCTCCTGTAAGCGGGTTTCTGCGGCCACCACCCGATGGCGGGACTCGGTATATTTTTTCCCGCTCTCCAGCAGGCTGTCCCGACTGGTGAGCTTTTTCTGGTACAGTGATTCCAGCGCCTGATACTGTTCTCTGAAAACCGGCAGCAAATTTTCAGCCAGCGCTTTTTCCACCTCCCCCTCAGCCAGCTGCGCCAGCAGAACCGCTCTTCTGCTGTCAAACACCGCTTTTTCACGGCGATCCGCCTCGATTTCCGCCGTTAGCCGTAACGCCGCCTGTTCCGCCAGGGCAGCATCCTCTTGTTGATACGCGGGAGGAAGCTGAGCGGCAACGATCCCCTGATGATAGTAATGGTAAAGCAATGTCAGGCGCGCGATGTGAAACCGGTTAATACGCTGACGCAGCCGGTTCTCTTTTATTTGCGCCTGTAAATGGCCGTCGTTAAATTTGATCAGCGGCTGCCCCTGGGCCACGTGCATCCCCTCCCGCACCATCACCGCCGCAACTTCTGCGGTGACCGCGGCATTCACCGGGCGCGACAGTTCGCTCACCACGATTTTCCCCTGCGTCACGGCAACAATATCAACTTCGCCCCAGGCTGCCCATAAGAGCGCCGCGGACATCGTCAACATCACGCACCAGATGATGCCCCTGCCCGCAGGCGAAGGCGGCGTATCCTGAACTTCCAGCACCGCGGGGAGAAATTCCCGGTAGCGCTTCATCCGGCCATCCCCTGCTGTAGCGCATATAAACGCGCGTACAGACCATTCTCGGCAAGCAGCGCAGCATGCGTTCCCTGCTCGCCGATACCGCCCCTTTCCATCACGATAATACGGTCGGCCAGCCGCACGGCGGACAGGCGGTGGGCGATAATAAATACCGTCCTCCCCCGGCATATTTCCACCATATTGTGGTGAATAATCCGTTCAGATTCGTAGTCCAGCGCGCTGGTGGCTTCATCGAGAATCAATACTTTCGGGTCAGTTACCAGCGCACGGGCAAGGCCGATACGCTGTTTCTGCCCGCCGGAAAGCTGCCCGCCGTGTTCGCCAACCGGTGTGTCATAGCCCATCGGCAGTTCACTGATAAACTCATGGGCGCCGGCCAGCGCGGCAGCGGCCATCACCTCCTCCTGAGAAGCATCCGGCACGGCAAGGGCGATATTCTCCCGCAGGGTACCGGAGAAAAGCTGAGTTTCCTGTAACACAACGCCAACCTGACGGCGTAACCATTGCGGATCGGTATGGGCAATATCCGTACCATCGATAAATATCTGGCCGGCAGAAGGTAAATACAGCCTTTGCATCAGCCTCGCCAGGGTACTTTTCCCCGAGCCAGAGCGCCCCACAATGCCAATGACCTCACCTGGCCTTACGGATAACGTCACTCTGTTCAGTACCTGGACGCCGCCGGGATGGTAGGCAAAACTGATCCCAGCGAACCTTACCGCCCCCTGCATTTGGGCGAGCGCGATGCCGCTCACCGGCTGTTGTTCGGTAGGCATATTCAGAATATCCCCCAGCCGTTTGATGGAAACCGAGACCTGCTGGATGTCCTGCCATAGCTGTACGAGGCGCAGCACCGGCGCGGTAACCTGACCGGCAAACATGTTAAAGGCAATCAGGGCGCCGACCGTCATTTCGCCCTGAATAACCTGCTGCGCGCCGTACCACAGGATCGCCACGCTGGTTACCCGGCTGATAAAGCGGGAAATCTGCCCGGCTATATTGCCCAAATTCTGCGTTCTGAAGCAGCTGCTGACAAAAGCGGCGATTCGGGTATCCCAGCGACGGACCATATGATGCTCAACCGCCATCGCTTTCAGCGGCTCGATCGCCGTGATGCTCTCCACCAGAAAAGCCTGATTTTGTGCTCCCTGACGAAACTGATCGTTGAGACGGCGGCGTAGAGATGGCGTGATAATTGCCGATAAAATGGCATAAAAAACCAGTGAAATGATGACGATAAGGGTCAATGGAATACTGTAGAACGCCATGACGACAAAAAAGATCACCATAAAGAGCAGATCGGTACAGAGCGTCAAAGCGCTGCCGGTGAGAAATTCCCGTACCGTTTTGAGTTCGTGAACCCGCGCGACGGTCACTCCTGCCTGCCGTTCCTTAAACCACGCCAGCGGCAGAGCCAGAAGATGACGAAAAAGCAACGAGCTCAGGGTGACATCAATTCTTTGCGCGGTATGTGCCAGCTGGTAGGTTCGGAGTCCATCCAGCATGACTTCAGCAACGGTAACGCAGAGCATTCCCAGCGCCAGGACGTCCAGCGTCGTCAGACTCTGATGGGCCAAAACTTTATCAACCACAACCTGGAAAAAAAGGGGGGTGATCAATGCCAGCAGCTGAATAAAAAATGAGGCCAGCAAGACTTCACCCACCAGCCTGCGATACTGCATAAACGCCTGCCAGAACCAGCGCAGATTAAACTCGTTAGCCAGCTTCTCCACAGAGAAGCGCTGGCTAAATAAAAAACCGCCGATCCTGGCCCCCTCCACAGGCGAGTACACGGAGGGTTGCGGCCGATCGACCTCCTGAACCAGCCATTGCCCGTCCTTAACCGCCAACAGCACGATATATCCCCGATCGGGTAAATGAACCAGCGCCGGCAGAGGTAAGCGCGAAGTAACGCGCAGGCGGGGATAGTAGCGACAACGAAAGCCACAATGGCGGGCCGCACGCACCAGTTGCAGGGTGATGTGATGTTCCGTATCGACAAAAAATTGCTCACGCAGGGCGCGGATATTCACCGCCGTACCGTGGTAGCGGGCGATCAATCGCAACCCCTGCCATAGATTATCATCCGATGACATAACGCAGCTCCACTAATAGCCAACGGCTGTGCGCCAGCTTTCCGCCGTCGTTTGCGCGGTAGCCAGCGGTATAGCAACCCCGGCATCGTCCGCATCATCAACGTCGCCCGAGGCCAGAAACTGGCAGATCTCCTGCTTCAACAGCGCGATGTCTGTCGTGCTTTCCGCGGTGTCCATGACCGGTAAAGGAATATTGTGTTCGATATAATTCAGCACGTCCTCCGGCAGCCATAGCGTGCCATCGGCGAAGGCGATCTGCTCCACCTGATAGTAGTCCAGACTGAAGTAACCCCGGATAATCACGCTGTCCGCCCGGTCGCGGAAGCTGAGCACCAGGCTGTCATGGCCCTGCACCCGCTGCCGGGAGAGCACCGCCTGCTCCGCCAGCAGCCCTTCTCCCAGCCGCAGCGTGTCCGTCCCGCTGCTCTCGATAATCGTGTCCTGCCCGTCTCCGGCGTTAAAGAGGTAAATATCGTTACCGCTGCCGCCTTTCAGGGTGTCTTTTCCCGTTCCGCCGTGGAGCAGATCGTTGCCGAAGCTGCCGTCGAGGGTGTCATCTCCCGCCTCGCCGTACAGCGCATCGTTGCCGCTGTCCCCGGTCAGCACGTCATTCCCGCCTCCGGCGCGGATCTCACTCCCCTCCCGGTAGGCCTGCAGGCTCTGCGCCGCCGCCGTTCCTGCCAGCAGCATCGCCTTCACGGTGGCCACGTCCCAAACCGTGCCGTCGGCAAAGACAATCTGCTCCACCTGATAGTTGTCCAGACTGAAGTACCCCTGGATAATCACGCTGTCCGCCCGGTCGCGGAAGCCGAGCACCAGGCTGTCATGGCCCTGCACCCGCTGCCGGGAGAGCACCGCCTGCTCCGCCAGCAGCCCTTCTCCCAGCCGCAGCGTGTCCGTCCCGCTGCTCTCGATAATCGTGTCCTGCCCGTCTCCGGCGTTAAAGAGGTAAATATCGTTACCGCTGCCGCCTTTCAGGGTGTCTTTTCCCGTTCCGCCGTGGAGCAGATCGTTGCCGAAGCTGCCGTCGAGGGTGTCATCTCCCGCCTCGCCGTACAGCGCATCGTTGCCGCTGTCCCCGGTCAGCACGTCATTCCCGCCTCCGGCGCGGATCTCACTCCCCTCCCGGTAGGCCTGCAGGCTCTGCGCCGCCGCCGTTCCCGCCAGCAGCATCGCCTTCACGGTGGCCACGTCCCAAACCGTGCCGTCGGCAAAGACAATCTGCTCCACCTGATAGTTGTCCAGACTGAAGTACCCCTGGATAATCACGCTGTCCGCCCGGTCGCGGAAGCCGAGCACCAGGCTGTCATGGCCCTGCACCCGCTGCCGGGAGAGTACTGCCTGCTCCGCCAGCAGCCCCTCCCCGAGCCGCAGCGTGTCCGTCCCGCTGCTCTCAATAATCGTGTCCTGCCCGTCTCCGGCGTTAAAGAGGTAAATATCGTTACCGCTGCCGCCTTTCAGGGTATCGTTCCCTTTCCCTCCCCACAGTACATCGTTCGTGTTTTTTCCCGTCACGACATCCGCATTGTCACTACCGATAAATGTCAACGCCTCAGGAATCCCTAATCTCATGCGGACGTCCGCAAAGGATGGCAGGTATTCCATATATGCATACAAGACATTACTCACCCGCAAATAACGCTCCATATCCGTATGCATCAAAGTATTCAGATGTGCCTCAAATGCTTCAAAGTTCAGCGTCAAACCGCTGAGATCGGAGTCAAGTTGCAGATGAATGAAATCAAAATCGCTGGCATACAGTGTTGAGGTCAGCAGGCAGGCTTCGGTATAGGCAGCAAAACGGCGGTATTCATCCTGTAATAAGGCCGCGGCATTGCTCAGAGGGTTAACCGTACCGTTAACCGTGTTCTGGTATCCCCTGCCAGCAGCGGTTTCGATAACCGCAAGCTTGCGGGCATCGATATAGCTCCCGCGACTGTTTTCCGCGATATCCGCTACGCCAGCCCAGGTAAAAAGGAGCTTTTCGATGAGGCCAGACGCTTTAGCGGCCAGAGGATCGGCCACAAACTGCTGAACCAGTGCGATAAGTTGCGGATTAAGACTCATCGCCGTATGCAGATCGGCCATATTGCCAAACCCGCGGATATACGGTAGAGCCTGAATTTCAGCGGACAGGGTGACATTGCCTGTGTAGCGTGAGTATCCCTTGTTCGCCGCAAACCAGACGTCCGTCGATTGGCCGACAGAGCCATCGGTATGCGTAATGCTGCCGGTTTGCCGGTGGGCATTTCCCTGTTCATCAACATATTGCGACGTGCTGTATCCGGTGCCAATGGCAGCCACACCGGCCTCTTCGAGAGAAAGTAACTCTCCTTCGTCAACCCGACCATTACTGTTACCATCCTGCCAGATACGTAACGATGCCCAGATAGCGTCATTGCTGTTCAACTGCCCGTCTTTATTTTCATCCAGTTCCTGCAAGGCCTGATAGCCATTGGCCGCCAGTTTGCCATTTTTCAGCAGCGTATTATTGCCAAAGAGTTCACTTCCGCTATCAATCTGCCCGTTACCATCACGATCAAATATCAGTAACCCGTCGTCCGGGGCCACCCAGCCGGTATTTTCCGCAAACTGGTTACCATCGTGATCGAAGAAAACACCGCTGCTGACGGATAAGGTTTCGATGCCATCGCCGTCGAGGTCAATAATAATGGGGCTGGCCTGGTTTTCCGCATTTGACATATCGGGTCCTTCTGACGAAAGAAGCGAATCCAGCATACCGGGAGGAAGAATAAACCGCCCTGTTTCAGCATCAAAAAGCCCATATTTATTCACACTATCAAGCCAGATCCCTGCCATAGTTTTCGCCGTGTCTGATGTCAGGAATGATGCAATTCCCAGAGTTGTCGCTACTCCAGCAACAAAGGGATTAGCTGTATATCCTGCAACAATTGTGGCTAAATCGGCGCCTACACCTAACCAGTCACTAACCGTATCAGTTCCGTTTTTATATTTATCCATTAAGTTGATAAGAGAGGCAGTTGCGCCAAATTTCCCACTCACAACGCGGATAAATTGCGCCTTGTCAGGTACATGGCCAGCAAGAAGTATTTCAAGGTAGTTTTGAGCATTATCAACCAATACAAATGATAACTCATGCTCTTCAGATATGCTTTTTTTATCATCACTCATAGGTATCCACCTCTGACAACATTAAGAATAAATGAAAGATCGTATATAACAACAAGAAAAGAAGTTGCATACCATCGTATTAAATTAAGAAACATCAAGAGCCATGACGATTCTTTTTTTCGGCGCATCTGATCCTCCTTAACATAATTAAGTCAGATGTGGCAAACCAGCAAGACAAAAGAGAAAAGAAAACAGTCATAGATAAAATAACAACTGATAGCCACCCTGCCAACTCATTAGAACTTCGATGTATATAAAATAAGTACCCAATGCCTTGCGATGGAAAGAGGACCACCATCAAAACAATCATTATTGCGAAGTTTTTCTTTTCCCTTGCAGCTAGATTATCTGTCATTGCATCCTCTTATGTGTTAGTCCAATATCTTTTTTATTAACTATAAATGGCCGACATCTCACCACGGTAAATAAATTAATTATCTTTAATAGTTGCGGTGTATGACATAAAATCATCCTAATTTTATTACTTACCATAATGACGTCGAAAAAGTAACGTATAGATGGAAAAATCCGCGCCAGAACTATAAAGCTCCGGAATTATAATGTAGGACCCAGTGTCCATCTTGCGTAAGTAATCATAACCTACACCGCTATTCTCTAATAGTGGCTCAATGTCGGGGTAAGCATTAATCTTCGGTATCAATATTTCATGCAAGAGTTCCCCGGTTTGAGCGTCATAAATACGGTTCGTCCCAGTCAATTCATTTTTAAGTAAGATCTGATCCTCTCAAAAGCCCTATTAAAAACAACATCTACTACCTTGAGGTCCTCCGACGTAAGCTTACTCGTTGTTCTTCTTTCCCGTGGACTATCTGTATCAAAGTAAATCCCCACGATATAATTCCCAGACTTTTCCACCGTAACATAAAGCTGATTAGGAGACAGTTTTCTTAATGGCTTGTTACCAACGTTCCCCTCTGCTGTGGATTGCGCCACTGCTGCACTGGATTGCTCCGCGTGGGTATATGGCGATATGGCCAGGAGAAACAATCCGACCAGAACAGCAACAGTACGCCAGCAGCGTTTTATAAAAAATATGTTTTGGGGCGAATCGAACTGCCTTTGCCTGGGGGTGATACAGAGCTGACCTTGCATACAAAATCCTTATCCTTGTTAGTGCTAATTTAATTGGATTTTATTTACTCCTGTTCTTCAGTGAGATCAAATGAAATCAGACAATAATTTTATTGTTATAAAATTCAATATATTAACCTGTTCTTTCATAAAAGAAAGCAAGTATATTCATTCATTGTATTTATCAAATACAGAATAATATTCACTAAAGAAACCAATGAAAGAAAGTCAGATTTTTATTTCATCATAAGTAATATAAAAGATCTTATGCTTTTGTCTTTTTCATTCTCCATCGTGATAAATAAAGACCTCTGTCTCTGGCTTTTATCAATGGCCTTGCCATTATCATCCAATTCGACAAAATGCTCGGCCGCAAGCCCTGCTGTTTTCTCACCAACGGATTATTATTGCGGCTGAGGAATACGCCACAACAAGTATGGGGGACGGCAATGCCTATAATCTTCGAAACCGCAGTTCGGTTACGAGCGTTTGTCCAGATGTTGAAGGCGGACACCAGACGACTACTTCCGCTGCAAGCTGTCGGCGTATTTGCGCGTCAGGCGAAACAGCGCCTCTACCTCTTCCTCAGCCCACTCTGCCAGCACCTGATTCATCAGTCGTGTCCTCGCCACCGCGATGCGTTCAACCACTGTTTTTCCCTGCTCGCTCAAGGTGACTTCGCTGATCCGCCGATCGTGGGCATTAGGCTGTTTTAGCGCCAGCCCCTGCGCCTCCAGTTTTTTTACCTGCCGACTGACGGTGGTGTAATCGCGCCCCAGGCTATCCGCCAGCTCAACCACCCCAACCGGACCATAGCGCCCGATGGCCACCAGCAGCGGAAACAGGATCTGATCGAGCTGAACGTCTGCCGCCTGCAGCAGCTGTTCATCACGTACGGGCTGATTCATCACGCTGATAATATCGAGCAGCGCGCAGTGGAAATCAGTGATGTCGTAAACATTATGTTCATATTGCATATATTTTTTAACCGGGTATAGTGCCGTTATCCATTATGTGCATTTTACACATAATTGCCTTCAGGAGATAACATTATGAAAGCAGCCGTCGTTTTCGATCTGCAGCAGGGTCCTGTCTGGGCCGATTTTACACATCCACAGGCCGATGCCCGTCACGCCCTGGTAAAGGTGAATGCCGCCGCCATCAGCCATGTGGTGAAAGGTCGCGCCTCCGGTAAGCATTACAGTTTCGACGGCCGGCTACCATTTGTGGTCGGCATCGATGGCGTCGGGAACGCTTGCCGATGGGCAGCGGGTCTATTTTGCCTTCCCTGCTGCGCCCTGGGGCAGCATGGCGCAGTGGGCGCCGGTCCCCCATGAAAACTGCCTGCCAATACCGGACGGGCTGGAAGAGACCACCGCTGCGGCGATGGCTAATCCCGGTATGTCCGCGTGGGCCGCGCTGGTTAAACGCGCCGGGTTCAAAGCGGGTGAAACCGTGCTGATTAATGGTGCGACCGGCAGCGCCGGGCAGCTTACGGTGCAGGTCGCACGTTTCCTGGGTGCCAGAAAAGTCATTGCTACCGGGCGGAATGCGCAGGCGCTGGCCGCCCTTGGCGCCGATGTTTGCATCCATTTAACGGCGGACGATCCGACGCTGCACGCGCAGTTTAGCGAGCAGGCCGCGCAGCAGATTGATGTGGTCGTGGATTATTTATGGGGTCATAGCGCCGAATTACTGTTGCCGGCGCTGGCAAAACAGAGCCCAGGTCACGCGCCGGTGCGCTATGTGCAGGTCGGCTCGCTTTCCGGCGCTGAAATTGCGCTCAACGGCGCGGTGCTGAGAGCCGCCCCGCTACAGCTGATGGGTAGCGGTATTGGCAGCCTGTCGATGTCGCAGCTGCTGGCGGCTACCGGTGAAATGTTGCAGGCCGCCGTGGCGGGCGGTTTTACTATCGCCATCACTCCCCTTCCGCTGAGCGAGGTGGCGAGCGCATGGCCGCGCGATGACAGCCAGAAACGCACCGTTTTTGTGATTAATTAAAAAAAATCGCTTCCGCACAAAAGATGGGGTTGATATCTTAGATGAGAACTATTATCTTTCTCATTACCGAATAGTTGAGCAAAACACTCAGGTATTCGGTACGACATTGCTCACATTGCTTCCAGTATTTTTCGCCCGCACTTGTGCGGGCTTTTTTTTGTCACGCCCTCTGCTGGCAAACGCTGAGCACCTGCTGACGTAACCACCGGTGGCCAGGCTCATGCTCCTGGCGAGGATGCCACATCTGTGAAACGGTAATCTCCGGGGTTTTAACCGGGAGCTCAAAAACAACCACGCCCTCGGGCACGCCATAGCGTAGATAGGATGCCGGCACCAGCGTAAGCAGCTGAGAACGACAGGCAACCGCCAACGCAGCCGCAAACCCAGGTACCACAGCGGCAATTTTACGGCTCAGGCCACATTGCGCTAACGCGTCATCCACGGGTCCGCGGACCATTCCGTGGCGGGAAGCGATCACGTGCTCGCAGGCAGCGTATTGCTCCCGGCTCATCTCTCCAGACTGCGCCAGCGGATGGGTGGTACTGAATACGCCAACAAAACGGTCGCGAAACAGCGCCTGCAGGCGAATTTCCGGCCCCATATTTTTCAGGACGCCAATCTCGAGATCCACCCGCCCATCGCGCAGAAATTGCGGGTCTTTCTCACTCTTCACGACAAAGTTAAGCATCACCCCCGGCGCCTGCGCCGCACAGGCGCGAATCAGTGCCGGACCAAAGGTTTCGACAAATCCCTCATTAGTCCGCAAGGTGAATGTTTGTTCCAGCGTCGGGAGATTGAGCGGCGCAGCCGGGCTGTGCAATACCGATCGCATCTCGAAGACCACATTTTGCGTTCGCGCTTTTATGCTTTGCGCATGGGGCGTTAGTACCATTTTACGCCCGGCTCTCACCAGTAACGGGTCGCCGGTCACAACACGCAGGCGGGTCAGCGTACGGCTCATTGCCGAAGCGCTAAGGCCCAAGCGCCGTGCCGCCCTCGCGACGCTCTCTTCCGCCAGTAAAACATCCAGCGCGACAAGTAAATTAAAATCGGGGTCGTTCATCTGCGTTCCTGAATTGAGATAAGGCGTTTGTTGCATCTTATAACTGCAAATGCTGCGTCTTCCGCCTGATATATCCTATCACTATAGTCAGAGACTCACGTTTTACTTAAGGAGTTTGATTATGACCACGATCGTTCGTCCGACAGTACTGATTGTCGGCGCTTCACGCGGGCTCGGCCACGCCATGGCGGGAGAATTCCTGCGCCATGGCTGGAATGTGATCGGCACCGTACGCGACATTCAGCATCCCACTCCGCTTCATCAACTCGCGCAGGACCACCCTGAGCGGGTGCGCATGGAAACGCTGGATATTTGTGATGATGACCAGCTGGCCGCGCTGGATACAAAGCTCGCCGCTGACCGCCTGGATATGCTGTTTGTCAATGCGGGAACTACCAATCGCGATCCGACGCAGACCATCGGCGAAGTCTCCAGCGAGGAGTTTATTCAGGTGATGCTGACGAATGCCCTTGCACCAATGCGGGTGCTTGAACGTCTTCAGCACCATGTGGCTGCACAGGGATTACTGGGCGTGATGTCCTCAGGTCAGGGCAGCCTGACCAATAACATCAGCGGCCAGCGCGAGCTGTACCGTGGCAGCAAAGCGGCACTCAATATGTTTATGCGCAGTTTTGCCGCCCGTTCGCCGTCACATCCGCTGGTGGTGATGGCGCCGGGCTGGATCCGCACCGCGCTAGGCGGTGACGACGCGCCGCTGAGTATCGAAGAGACGATTCCTCATCTGGTTACCGTTCTGCTGGCAAAACAGCAGAGGCCTGGCCTGGAATACCTGGATTATCAAGGAAGAACCGTTCCGTGGTGAACCCGGCATCCCGCTCTCTTTCAGCGCGTACCCGCCCTGAAAGAGAGCGGGACGATTAGCCCGCAGAGTGCATCCCCCACCGCGGCAGGACGCCGGTGTTGAATTTGACGCCGGAACAGCCATCGCCAGGAAGATCGTCTCATATCAAAAAAAAGACAGCATCATGAATGAATGCTGAAGAGATATAAAATAAAACGTAAAAAAGAATCCCAACTATCCTATTTCATTGTTAAAAAATCACATAACAACGTATCAAAGAAAATAAATATCCTTCAGTTTGTTATTTCACTCACAAAAAATGTCTATGAAACCGTCTATCTTCAGGAAAAAACACAATTTGTGCTTTATCCTGAACACGAATAGAGGTTACGAGGACGCGCCACTATATGCTGAAAGGAGAAAACGAAAAGATAGCATCCCGCCTGAAAGAAGCACGAGGGATGCGAGGGGTTTCACAAAAAGCACTAGCCGAGATGTGCGGCTGGACTCAATCTCGCATTGGCAATTATGAGTCGGGAATACGTTGCATCGGCGTCAGTGATGCAATAATTTTATCCAAATTTTTAGGGATGGCCCCTGCTGAGCTGATGTTTGGTAAAGATGACAGCATGTCCTTATGCAATGATGAGAAAAAATTACTGCATATATTCAGGCAGTTACCAAAGCCCGATCAAAAACAAATGCTACGAGTATTTAGCCGCAGATTAAAAGAAATTGATGAATATGTCGAAAAATACCTTAAGGGCCGTCATCCACGTTAAACGCCCTTTTAAATCTACTACACACGCAAAGGTAACTGAAGGTAATGGAAAACTTCAAATTAAGACTTAAAAATCACATTGAACATGTCAAAAATGTTGGTATTCATTGCACAACTGAAGAAACAACCAAACAGGCATTGATATTACCGTTTTTGGATACTCTTGGCTTTAATTCGTATGATCCGCAGAAAGTAAAAGCAGAATATGGTGCTGATTTCCCCGGTGTAAAAGCGGGAGAAAGAGTCGACTATGCTCTCTTTTGCCAGGGGGTGCCGGTCATGTTCATTGAGGCAAAAGCCTTTAAAGAGAAGATTGATAACCACTGCCCACAGCTTTCACGCTACTTTAACTGTACTCCAGAGGTAACAATCTCAGCGATAACAAATGGATTAGAATGGCGTTTTTTCACTGATCTCCAGGAAAAAAACATCATGGACCCAACACCATTCTTAAGAATTAGAATGGACAGCATTACTGACGCAGATGCCGAGCAACTATTTAGGTTTCGTCATGATAAATTTAAACCTGAAGCGCTAAGAACTCTTGCTGAAGAAAGCGTATACATCTCCGCCTTCTCAAAAGTTATAAGCTCTAGCCTGAAAGATATTGATTCTGAATTTGTAAGATATGTTGCATCGCGTGCAAATATTGGTCGTCAACTCAATCAACGATTTATTGACTCAATCACACCTTTAGTCAGAGAGGCGGTACAACGTTCCGTTAGCGCTATGGTGGTATCCGGTCTTTCCGCAAATGCGCAGATCGTCGATGAAACGACTGCTCAAGAAGTCAGTGAGGTCGCGGTCACTGACGCCGCAGCCGATGTGGTTGATCCAGATAATCCAAACATTGTGACAACACCAAATGAGCGTTCGCTTTTTGAAAAGATAGTTTCAATAATAGGTGCCGATAAAGATGTTCAGGCTAAAGATACTGAATCATATTATGGTGTTCTCTATCAGGGAAAAACAAACAGATGGATCGTGCGCTATTATGATAAAAAGAGCCGTTCGTCTATACAAATACCTATTGAATTAACACCAATTGCAATCAATGAGATCTCACGAGCCCGACTTGAGCATGATGGTACAAGAATATACCTCGACAAACCTGAGGATATTCTAAGGATATCAGGATTGATATTAGATGCTTTCCAGTATGTAACCAATGATGAAAACTTCAAAAAGAAAAAAAATGAAACCGCCTGAAGCATCCTAAATCCCGCTATATGCGGGATTTTTTAACAACCTTTCTGAATGGTCAACATCGCCAGGACCACAGCCGGTCGAGGACATCAATATCCACAGTTTTGCGCAGGTACCGGCGACCGATGTTGAATTCTCGCCAGCGATTTTCATCGCGGCTTCTGGCTTTGCACAATGGGGAGTGGTATGAGATCGAGGATTGATGATAGCCACGGCCGCCGCCCTGGCGCTCGAACCAACGCAATCAGACTGGCGTGTAGATTGTCTATTTAATGTAGGAATCCAGTACCTTCAATACCACCTCCAGATCCTCCGCTCGTTTCGCCTCTTCTCCCTCATGAACGATATGCTCTACCAGATGGCCCTTTATGACCTCACGCATTAACCCATTTACCGCCCCGCGTATCGCGGCAATCTGCTGCAGTACCGCCGCACATTCATGCGGTTCATCGAGCATTTTTTTCAGCGCAATAACCTGGCCCTGAATCTTGTTGGTACGGGCTTTAAGCTTTTGCTGGTCACGGATTGTATGCGACATACTGAAATCTCTTACGCAAAAAAACGTGCTTAACTATACCATTACCATTCTACTGGGGGGTAGTATATTGTACTGGGGGGGAGTAGAATTCCGACATTGCACATTCTCAGGAATCTTTCCCATGCCCGAATTTACCGCCCTTCTTCAGCAAGGGAATGCCTGGTTCTTCATTCCCAGCGCTGTTCTGCTAGGCGCCCTCCACGGGCTGGAACCCGGGCATTCAAAAACGATGATGGCTGCGTTTATTATCGCCATAAGAGGCAGTGCCAGGCAGGCTGCCATGCTTGGTCTGGCGGCAACCCTTTCCCATACCGCTATCGTGTGGATCATTGCCTTTGGTGGAATGTATATCAGCCAGCGATTTACCGCCGAATCGGCTGAGCCGTGGCTGCAGCTGGTTTCTGCGGTCATCATTCTGGCTACCGCATCCTGGATGTTCTGGCGTACCTGGAATGGAGAGAGAAACTGGCTTGCTGCTATCCAGGAAAGCGAAAAACAGCACCATCACGATGAATCAAAGGTGATCGATACCGGGCATGGCAGCGTTGAAGTGTCCATTTTTGCCGAGAATCAACCTCCACACTGGCGTTTACGCACGCTCAGCGGCAGGAAATGGGAGGCCAATGGGGTGTCATTAGTCACACAACGTGAAGGAGGTACATTCTCTCAGGTTTTTGATTTTGTTGATCATGGTGAGTACCTGCAATCCGCATCAGCGATTCCTGAACCACATGCTTTCAGCGTCCGTCTTTCTCTGGGCCATCGCGGCCATGTTCACGATTATGCCCTGCAGTTCCATGACCATGGGCACCCTCATGACCCCCCCACGCTCGATGGGTTTGATGTGAACTCAAAAGCGTATCAGGACGCCCACCAACGGGCGCATGCTAACGACATTCAGCAACGCTTTAGCGGGAAAGAGGCCACAAACTGGCAGATTTTGCTGTTTGGTCTGACGGGGGGATTGATACCTTGTCCGGCGGCGATTACGGTCATGTTAATCTGCATTCAGCTAAAAGCGTTGGCCCTGGGAGGGGCCCTGGTGGTTTGTTTCAGCATTGGGCTGGCCCTGACGTTGGTTACGGTTGGCGTTGGCGCTGCGGTTAGCGTCCGCCAGGTTGCAAAACGCTGGCCTGGTTTGAATACGCTTGCCAGAAGAGCCCCTTATTTTTCAAGCGCATTGATTGCCGCAGTGGGAATTTATATGGCGATCCACAGCGGACTCAGCCTGGTGCGCTGAGGTTCGCTAATAAACAAAAATCGGGGTAAAACTCACCACAGAAAAAGGATTTTTCCAATGCGTGGCGGACAGCGTTAGCCAATAAAGTCATCGCGAGTGGCACCGGGTAAAAATAAATAAGCGCCTGAGCGCAATACCGGTGAATTGACAGGTAAATTTCCAACGGGCGTCGTTCTGGCCTTTACCCGTCAGCTGGAATATTTCAGGCTTCAGAAACCACACAACCCTGCCATGAGGCAGGGTTGTGTGTAGAGATTGATCCGCCATCGAGTACTCGAACCCCGAACCGTAGAGGTAGAAGCTCTATGCTCTATCCCGTTGAGCTAATGGCGAATTTAACTCATTTAAATTGCAGAGACATTGCCAGCAGAAGGACCTTTCTGGCCATCCTCAACGGTAAACTCAACCTTCTGGCCTTCGTTCAGCGTTTTAAAACCGCCGCTCTGGATGGCAGAGAAATGCACAAACACGTCTTTGCTACCATTATCAGGGGTGATAAAGCCAAATCCTTTGGACTCATTAAACCATTTTACTAAACCAGTCATTTTGTTAGACATAAATAATACCTTTCTATAAACAGTAGCCTTACGGCGAAATGGCCTTCGCACAGAAAACAATTACTCACGATAAGAAGGCTCAAAAGAAAGGATTATCTATGGATAACACTTGAGATGAGGACTGCTTTACTAAACCGCTTTATCATGTCTGTGTACTAAACCGACTCTCCATTAGTCACACGAATCCTTCTTTATCGCAAGCGTTATTTATAACTTATTTATAACAAAGTCCGCCGGTCGGCATGATTAGCCAGGCCAAATTGGCCGTCAATCTACCGCCCGGCGGAATGTGCCCCCTGAGATCGGTTGTTCCTGATGAGGACAGGCATAAAATATCCGCCGGGTTTTCAGGAACCAGGAGCGTTGCCTGTTCACCTGCCCCAGGCGCAAAGACTGACCCACAGATTTAACCGAACCATATCAGCAAAATTATGCTCAATCGCGGCAATGTTTCGCCCAGGAAAGCGTGAGAAAACTGGCCATATGATGATTAAGATTGCATTTAACATCGTTCTCCCTATACCACCGCTACCCTTCTAACACTCCGATAAGCCCATTTTTTAAGACATTTTAATCGTTATCGCCGGACAAAAAACTGCCGGCCATCGCGATGGCCCCTCTCAGCGAGATAAATAGCAGATAGCATGCGCATGATTTAACAACGAGTACCCTCTCAATAATTGCCAGAACTTAAAGTCAGACTTTAATCTGGCTATCATCTTTCATATCCATACAAATTAATTCTGCCAGACAAATATTCACCTAAATAGACTTCACTGATTTTGCCAAAACCTTGCTCTGCAATTTTTGCCTCGAGCCATTCTTTGTCCTTATTAATAATCTCAAGAAGATCATGATTAGCTAAGCCATCCACTATTATTGGATAACGGATGTTCTCATCTCCGCTTTGGATAATAGTCAACTGACCATTTTGCTCGAGAACCACGCGCTTCAGTTCTTCCACTTCATAAACACCATTAGCTCTTAATTTAAACATCAAGTCATTGGCCGAAACTCCATTTCTTAGACACTCTTTAACATCAACCGTGCCATTATGTACTAGCGTAATGGGTTTACCATCAATAACTCGCTTAATAAAACGATTATTTTCTTTTAAAAACTTAAGAACAAACACCAGCAATGTCCAGATAATTAGCACCAGAACAAATTGCAGTACGGTAATCGATTCATTGTAAATCACGCCTCCGATAATTCCACCAAGAACATAGTTTTGCACCTGATCCATTGCAGATGAGGGAGCCAGATTGCCTTTCCCCATGAGATTTATTTGCACAATCAGACACAGTATTCCGAGTCCCAATTTTATAATAATAGGCATGTATATGATCATCTCGTTCCTCATTTTACTATGATAGTGGCATCCGGATTGGTTAACCAGGCTGGCACCAGGCTATAAGTGTTTTGATCGGCACTTAAATTCACCCGATAATAGCGATCATTAACTTTAACAATCACGCCATCCGATAACTGCAGCGAACTGGTAAAAATAGAATCCATGCTGACACTTTTTTCTTTTGCCAATACCCTGACAAAATTAACCATTTGCGATGATTGTGAGTGTATATTTTCACTGTTCGTATAATCAGAATATTGAACACCTGAAATGAAAAGCAAAAACAAGAAGGCGATAATCGTTAAGTCCCGGTACTTAGTCTGCAGACGATGACGCATATACAGACTAAAAACAACAATCAAAATAAACAACGCGCTGAAGATAATAATATACTTCAAATAATCATTTAGATTCGACTGCGTTTGCAGATAACTTATGCCATAAAACTTCATATAGCTACCATTCCTGGTTGTTTAAGGTTTTTGGTTTCTGTAATTATAGTAAATTACTATCAATCCACTCTCTGATGATAAGCAATAATTATCTAATAGCATCAGAGGTTTGTCATTGAGTTTTTCATCCGCAGTCACGGATACGCAGTATAAAGCCCCGATCGTCACAGCGCCCGCGAGGGTGATTTATTGTCTGATGCCGCCACTTCCCGCTGCGCGATTGGCCAACGTCGCCAGGATTATCGAGTGAGGTAAGTCCTAAAGTGATTTCCGGGCTTAACTGATGGATGGTTTTACCAGCAGCGCGAGAGTAATATTTTCTGGCTATGGTCTGCCACCATAGCGACTTGCTCACCTGCGGGCTCTTGCATACGGCTCACAGGTGAGCATCCCAATCCTACGAGGAAGTATTTGTCAATTATCTTCCTCCCTGCAGCGATCGCTTCTACGCACCTGCTTTCGCGTAATGTTATTCAACAGCGCCGGGCGTCACACTCTATCACTTCAGGCTTTGCATACAGTAAAGCTCCATCTATTCCTAATACTAAAGAGGTGCGCAATCAGTGATATATCTGCAGATGATTAAATGACGTGAAGAACTTAATTCTCCTGACAATGAACCTGGTGGTGTTCTCGTTACCCCCCTATAATATTAGGGTGAATAAATTACTATCACCTGGATATCTGGATATATAGTTTATCCTGAGATGTCTGGTTCATTTTACCGGGATATTTACAGTAGTAATAAAAGAAGTATTATTTGAGGAGGCAGCTGATATTCAAGCGCTCTATCTATCAGAGAAATGACACGCAGATTTTCCCGGCCATAGCAGTAAGACGCTGACCGATCGCTACACTGATGCGCGCAGGATAACGCGGACAAAACTGGCCATATGATGACCAGTTTTGTCGCTGGGTTTTGCACAAAAACTCAGAACCGATATCCCGCAGAGAACATAAACACCCACGGGTCGATACGGGTACTGACTTTCTGGTCCACGCCGCCGGCTTTGAATTTCACATCGGTGTCGATATCCATGTACCACACCGACATGTTGATCAGCCAGTCACGGTCAATCAGGTAATCCAGCCCCACCTGACCTGCCGCCCCCCAGGAATCCTTGAGGCTCAGATCGGACAGCCCGGCGTCTTTACCGGTGTCGTTGAAGTCTTCATTGAAGAAGGTGGTGTAGTTAATACCTGCCCCGATATATGGGCGCACTTTGCTCTGCGCGTCACCGAAGTACCACTGCGCCATTAACGTTGGCGGCAGTTGATGTACGGTGGCGATGGTGCCCGTCGGCCCGGTCCCCACCTTGTGGCGAAACGGCGTGGCCGCCAGCAGTTCAACGCCGATATTGTCTGTCGCCATATAGGTAAAGGTTAACCCCAGCTGAGTGTTGTTACTGACGTTAAACCCACCGAGGCTGCCTAACACATTATCAGAGCCTTCCGTCGGACGGACGGTGGCCGAACCTGCCCGAATAAAAAACTCCCCGGCTTCATGCGCCCAGACGCTGCCGGAAAGCGTACTTAAAATGATGCCAACCGCTGCTAACTTCTTCATATCCACTTCCTCATTATGGTTATTCAGCGCGGGTCAATATACCCATAACGAGTTACTTTTGATCCGTTCTGGATCACATAAAGTCGTGAGATTTAACATTTATTGATCCAGATTAATTTTTACTTTCATAGCAATACCGGAAAACTCACTTTCGCATCAATTTTCAGTTTCCAGACAGCAAAAAAAATTTTTCGCCTCCTCTTGCCGGCCGCGAGGCGTCTGGATAATTTATCTGCCGACAATCTGTGTTGATGCGTTTTTATCAGGTGTAATCATGAGTGAAATCAACCCGTGCATGACGTGCGGTGCCTGTTGTGCGTATTTTCGAGTCTCCTTCTACTGGGCGGAAGCCGACGACGCCGGCGGCGTTGTGCCAACGCAGCTTACCGAGCCGCTGACCCCTTTTCTGCGCTGCATGAGCGGCACCAACCAACGCCAGAGCCGCTGCACCGCCCTGCAGGGCGAAATCGGTCAATCGGTGCACTGCTCGATTTATCCGAATCGCCCCTCTCCCTGCCGCGAATTCGCCCTGTCCGGTGAACACGGCGAGGTGAATGAAGCCTGCAACCGGGCCCGCGCGCGCTACGGCCTGCCGCCGCTCATCCCTCTTTACAAAGATATACCTGGACTGACAACGGCAGAGGCTGCTACCCAGGAGGGATTTGCGGTACAATCGCCGGCTAGTTAACACCTGCAATACTCAAGGAGAGTGCATGTCTATCACGGCGAAGTCCGTCTACCGTGACACGGGGAATTTTTTTCGTAATCAGTTCGTCACCATTTTACTGATTGCGTTGTTATGCGCGTTAATTACGGTAGTCCTTGGCCATGCTTTTTCACCCAGCGAAGAGCAGCTCTCGATTCTGAGCGAAGGGGATAATCTGGCGGGTAGCGCCGGGTTGTTTGAGCTGGTACAGAATATGACCCCCGAGCAACAGCAGATCCTGCTGCGCGCCTCGGCCGCATCGACCTTCTCCGGTCTGGTGGGGAACGCCATTCTTGCCGGCGGCGTGCTGCTGATGATTCAGCTGATCTCGGCCGGACAGCGAGTCAGCGCGCTGCGCGCTATCGGCGCTTCCGCGCCGGTGCTGCCGAAACTGCTGCTGCTGATCCTGTTCACCACCTTTGTGGTGCAGATAGGCATGATGCTGGTACTGGTGCCGGGCGTGTTGTTGGCTATCGTCCTCGCCTTTGCCCCCATCATGCTGGTGCAGGACAAGCTGGGGATATTCAGCGCCATGCGCAGCAGCATTCGCCTGGTGTGGGCCAATATGCGCCTGGTCGCTCCGGCGGTGCTCGGCTGGCTGCTGGCGAAAACGCTGCTGCTGCTGTTCGCATCCAGCTTCGCGGTGCTGACGCCGAACGTCGGCGCGGTGGTGATCAATACCCTCAGTAATCTGATTTCCGCACTGTTGCTGATCTATTTGTTCCGCTTGTATATGCTTATCCGCAACTAAACTTAATCTGGGCCGGGAGCATTCCCGGCCCAACCTGAACGACGGGCCCGATGTATGAAGCAGTTTCTCGATTTTTTACCGCTGGTAGTCTTCTTCGCATTCTACAAGCTCTATGATATCTACGCCGCGACCACCGCCCTTATTATCGCCACCGCTATCGTGCTGATCTACACCTGGGTACGCTATCGCAAAGTCGAGAAAATGGCGCTGATCACCTTTGTGCTGGTGGCCGTTTTTGGCGGTCTGACGATTTTCTTCCATAACGATGAGTTTATTAAATGGAAGGTCACCGTCATCTACGCCCTGTTTGCCGGCGCGCTGCTGTTCAGCCAATGGGTCATGAAAAAGCCGCTGATTCAGCGCATGCTGGGCAAAGAGCTGACCCTGCCGCAGCAGGTCTGGTCGCGTCTGAACCTCGCCTGGGCGCTGTTTTTCATTCTCTGCGGGCTGGCGAATATCTATATCGCGTTCTGGTTGCCACAGAATATCTGGGTCAATTTCAAGGTCTTCGGTCTCACGGCGCTGACGCTGGTTTTCACCCTGCTGAGCGGCGTTTACATCTATCGCCACATGCCCCAGGACGATAACCACTAAGCTGCGCTATCGCGACACGCATCGCTCCCTGCGTGTCGCTTTTCCGGTGTTTTCCCCAGCTATTTCGCTCGCGCTATCATACCCCGGCTTTAGGCCACCTCTGCGCCAATAAGCCCCTTTCTGCCATCTGAGCATCCTGTTTTTTTATTCACTCTTTCTGCTACAACAAGGGAAAATTGCGCCAATTGTGAGGATTTACTGGAGATCGCGCCTCACATATTGTAATGATAATTATTATCATTGATATTCCCAGTCTCATTTTTTAACGATTTGATATGGATTTTTACAATGAGACCACACAAATATTATGCCCTTACTCCCCTTGCCCTGGCGTTTGCTGGCTTACTCACTCCTGATGCCTTTGCTGAAGAAACAGAACAAGATACCGAAACCATGGTGGTGCACAGCACGGCTGAAGAGGCGCTGAAGCAACAGCCTGGCGTGTCGATCATTACCGCTGAAGATATCGCTAAGGACCCGCCGGTCAACGATCTTTCAGAGATTATTCGCAAGATGCCGGGCGTCAATTTGACCGGCAACAGCGCCAGCGGCAGCCGCGGCAACAACCGACAAATTGATATTCGCGGTATGGGCCCGGAAAACACGCTGATTCTGATTGACGGCGTTCCCACTACCTCGCGTAATTCGGTACGTTACAGCTGGCGTGGAGAACGCGATACCCGCGGCGACAGTAACTGGGTGCCGGCGGAAATGGTCGAACGCATTGAAGTTCTGCGCGGCCCGGCGGCGGCTCGCTACGGTTCGGGCGCGGCCGGCGGCGTCGTCAACATCATCACCAAACGCCCCACCAACGACTGGCATGGCTCGCTCTCGCTTTACACCAATCAGCCGGAAAATAACAAAGAGGGCGCCACCAATCGCGCTAACTTTAACCTCAGCGGGCCGCTGGCCGGCGATGCGCTGACCATGCGCCTGTACGGTAACATCAATAAAACCGACGCTGACGCCTGGGACATTAACCACGCGCAAAACGGTTCCTATGCCGCCGGGCGCGAAGGGGTGCGGAATAAAGATATCAACGCCCTGCTGTCGTGGAAACTGACGCCGCAGCAGATCGTTGATTTTAACTATGCCTATAGCCGCCAGGGCAACATTTACGCTGGCGATACCCAATACAGCAACGGCAACCTGAGTCCCGACGGCCTGGTGAGTAATCTCTACGGCCATGAGACCAACCGTATGTATCGCCAGACCTGGGGAGTGACCTATAACGGCCTTTGGGACTGGGGGCAGTCAAAAGCCGGGGTCTACTACGAAAAAACCAATAATACCCGGCTGCAGGAGGGATCGACCGGGCGCGTGGAAGGGATGATCAACAGCGATGAGTACGCCACCAGCCGCCTCGAGTCCTGGCGGTCGACCGGCGAGCTGAATCTCCCCTTCCACTGGCTGACCGCTCAGACCCTGACCCTCGGCATGGAGTGGAACCGGGATGAACTCAACGATCCGGCTTCGATGCAGTCGACCAGCGTCACCAACGAGACCATTCCCGGTACCTCGGGCGATCCTTCGCAGCGCAACACCAAAAACAGCGCCACCCTTACCGGCCTCTATCTGGAAGATAATATCGAAGCGACGCCGGGCACCAATATTATCCCGGGCCTGCGCTTTGACTACCACAATGAGTTTGGCAGCAACTGGAGTCCAAGCCTGAACCTGTCGCAGGAACTTGGCGAGATGTTCAAAGTGAAAGCCGGTATCGCCCGCGTCTTCAAGGCTCCTAACCTCTACCAGTCCAGCGAAGGCTATCTGCTGTCTACCCGCGGTAACGGCTGCCCGAACACCATCAGCACCGGCAGCTGCTATCTGCTGGGCAACCCGGATCTCGACCCGGAAATCAGCATCAACAAAGAGCTCGGCCTGGAATTTAACCTCAACGGCTATAACGCCGGGATTACCTGGTTCCGCAACGATTACAAAAACAAAATCGTCTCCGGTACCGAGGTGCTTGGCTATACCTCCGGCGGGAATAATATTCTGCAGTGGCAAAACGGCGGAAAAGCGGTGGTGGAAGGGCTGGAAGGAAATCTGCTGGTTCCGCTCATTGCCGATACCCTTAACTGGCGTACCAACGCGACCTATATGATCAAATCGGAAAACAAAGATACCGGCAACCCGCTGTCGATCATTCCGAAATATACCATCAACACCATGCTCGACTGGCAGGTGAACAGCAAGCTGTCGGCAAACGTGAACTGGACCATGTACGGCCGCCAGAAGCCGCGCCAGTACGCGGAAATCCGCAATGAAACCGGCTCGCTCGCCACCAATGAAGTCGGCGCCTATTCCGTTGTCGGTATCGGCGCGAACTATCAGCTGATGAAAGATCTGCGCCTGAACGCCGGCATCAGCAACCTTTTCGATAAGCAAATTTATCGCGAAAACGAAGGGGCTTCGACCTATAACGAACCCGGTCGCGCCTATTACGCCGGCGTCACCCTCTCCTTCTGATCCCCAGCGCCCGCTTCTGCGGGCGTATTCCCCTGTTTTCTCCCTGCCATTTTCATAGTAGCATCGCGCTGATCTTCTTTGACCAGCACAGAGTACAGAATGACTACAACAGATCTCGCCCCGAAGGGCGAAATGGTTTTACGCACCCTGGCCATGCCGGCGGATACCAACGCCAATGGCGATATTTTTGGCGGCTGGCTGATGTCGCAGATGGATATCGGCGGCGCGATTATGGCCAAAGAGATTGCGCACGGTCGCGTGGTAACCGTGCGCGTCGACGGGATGACCTTTTTGCGGCCGGTGGCGGTGGGCGACGTCGTATGCTGCTACGCGCGCTGCGTGAAGCGCGGCAATACCTCGATCACCATCAATATCGAAGTGTGGGTGAAGAAGGTGTCGTCAGAGCCGATTGGCCAGCGTTACAAAGCCACGGAAGCGCTGTTTATCTACGTGGCCGTGGATAATCAGGGTAAGCCGCGCGCGATACCGGGCGAGTAACAGAGTGCCCGGCGTGCCGGGCCATTCCTCTACAGGAAGCCGAGCAGAGAGAAGAAAATATAGCCAAGAACGATAATCACCACCGGCAGCACGTACAGCGGAAAATATTGCACCAGAATGGTATGGCGAGGCACCACGATACGTTCAGCAATTTGCTCACGCGTTAAGCCTTCCGCCCCTTTCGCCTGTTCCAGAATCAGCTGATCCTCAATGCCTTCGCGGAGGAATTTCGCCTGACGCGCCATACGCGCGCCGGAAGCCTGCAGCGCCATACCGACAAACACCAGGATATAGATAATCCAGAAGCCAATATTCAGGCTGTGTTTAAAATCCGGCAGCGGCGAGTTGTACCAGAAAAAGTTAAGAAACGGCGTATTGAAGCGCATCATTTCGATCATCACATGCGCAAAATCCATCATTACCGCATCAATGCCCGGCTTTTTTTCGCTGTGCTCGTACATAAACTTCAGTACCGAAATCAGCGTTGAAATCACCGTTGGAATAAAAATCACCCAGCCCAAAATACGTTTAAGTACCGCAATGCGTCCAGCTTGTTGATACGTCATGGATTCCCCTTGTTGAAGACGCCTTATCCACCCTAAGTCTACCCTCAGCGGCGAATTTCGCCCAATAATGCGCGGTATGATATACCATGAGAACAAATTCGTTATCTACTTACGCTACAGGAGAGGGACTTATGTCAGCCAGGCGACAAATTCATGCCGCTATTTTCGATATGGATGGATTACTGATTGATTCCGAGCCGCTCTGGGATCAGGCGGAGCTGGAGGTGGTCGCAAGCCTCGGAGTCGATATCAGCCGCCGCGGCGAACTGCCCGACACGCTGGGACTGCGCATCGATTTAGTCGTCGACCTGTGGTTTGCCCAACAGCCATGGCCAGGCCCGGATCGCGACGACGTCACCGCCCGGATTATCAGCCGGGCGATTGAATTGGTGGAAGCGTCCCGTCCGCTGCTGCCCGGCGTACGCGATGCCGTAGCGCTATGTAAAGCGCAGGGGTTGAAAGTTGGCCTGGCATCCGCGTCGCCGCTGCGAATGCTGGAAAAAGTGCTCGCCATGTTTGAACTGCGTGACCAGTTCGACGCCCTTGCCTCCGCAGAATCGCTGCCCTACAGCAAACCGCATCCTCAGGTCTATCTCAACTGCGCCGCCAGCCTGGGCGTAGACCCGATGAGCTGTGTCGCGCTGGAAGATTCCGTTAACGGCATGATCGCCAGCAAAGCGGCGCGTATGCGCTCCATCGTCGTTCCTGCCAGGGAGAACAGCCACGACCCGCGCTTTGTTCTCGCAGACGTTAAACTGACATCGCTGGAATCACTTGTCGCCGCCGATCTTCTCGGCTAAACGCCTGCCGCATGGCGAGGGAGCGAAGGCTGTCTCGCCATTAAAGAAATAAAACACCGTTTCAATTTAAATTGTTTTTTCCTCCTTCAGCCTCTATGCTTGAGCAAAACAGCGTGGTTTAACGCAGCAATCAGCATACAGAGGTGCATATGGTACTTAACGCCTTCGACCTTACGGGTAAGGTCGCTATCGTGACGGGATGTGACACCGGACTAGGCCAGGGAATGACGTTGGGCCTCGCGCAGGCCGGGTGCGATATTGTCGGCGTCAATCGCAAGATTCCACATGAAACCGCCGAAAAGGTTCAGGCGCTGGGCCGTCGGTTCACCGCGATTCAGGCCGACCTCAGCCGTCAGGATGAAGTGACCGGGATCGTGGAGACTGCGGTCGCCGCCATGGGCCATGTGGATATTCTGGTGAATAACGCCGGCACGATTCGCCGCGCCGATGCGCTGACCTTTAGCGAAAAAGACTGGGACGACGTCGTTGATCTCAATCTGAAATCGGTGTTTTTTTTATCGCAGGCGGTGGCCAGGCAGTTCATTGAGCAAGGCAGCGGTGGGAAAATTATTAATATCGCCTCGATGCTCTCTTTCCAGGGAGGCATTCGCGTGCCCTCTTATACCGCCTCCAAGAGCGGCGTTCTGGGATTGACCCGCCTGCTGGCTAACGAATGGGCCGGGCATCAGATCAACGTCAACGCCATCGCGCCGGGATATATGGCCACCAATAATACCCAGCCGCTGCGCGATGATGCCGATCGCAGCAAGGAGATACTTGACCGTATTCCGGCCGGGCGCTGGGGGGGAGCGGACGATCTGCAAGGGCCGGTGGTGTTCCTGGCCTCCAGGGCGGCGGATTACGTCAATGGCTACACCCTGGCGGTAGATGGCGGATGGCTGGCACGTTAATGATTTTGTGACAAAGAGTTACACCGTCACCTCTTTCACACACTGTATAAAAACCCTATACTGTATGGATTGACAGTTTAGGGTTTTTATCATGACGGCGGAAGGCCATCTCTTCTTTTCTATCGCCTGTGCGGTATTTGCTAAAAATGCGGAACTCACCCCCGTACTGGCACAGGGCGACTGGTGGCACATTGTCCCCTCCGCGGTGCTGACCTGCCTGCTGCCGGATATCGACCATCCGAAGTCATTTCTCGGGCAGCGCTTAAGCTGGATATCAAAACCGGTGGCCCGCGCGTTTGGCCACCGGGGATTTACCCATAGCCTGCTGGCGGTATTTGGCGCGATGACGCTATTCTATCTGAAAGTACCCGAGAGCTGGTTTGTGCCCGCCGATGCCCTCCAGGGGCTGGTTCTCGGCTATCTCAGCCATATTCTTGCCGATATGCTCACCCCCGCAGGCGTACCGCTGCTGTGGCCCTGCCGCTGGCGTTTTCGTCTGCCGATCCTCGCGCCGCGTAAAGGCAACCAGCTGGAGCGGGCGCTGTGTATGGCGCTGTTTGTCTACGCCGTCTGGATGCCGCAAACGATCGCCGAAAACAGCGCCGTGCGCTGGTCATCGGGGATGATTAATTCACTGCAGATCACCTTCAATCGCTTTATTAGTCACCAGAGCGGGCGATAAACAGACAAAACAAGCGAAATAGTTATAACCAATTCCATTTGAATATAAGTAATAAAAGCCTCTTCTGCTAACCTTGCGCCATTAAAGCTGGTACCAGACCAGCCGGAATAAAAATCTATCAGGAGAACGGGGATGAACTTTCCATTAATAGCGAACGTTGTCGTGTTCGCGGTTTTGCTGTTTGCGCTGGCCCAAACCCGCCACAAGCAGTGGAGCCTCGCCAAAAAAGTACTGGTCGGCCTCGTCATTGGCGTGGTGTTCGGCCTGGCGCTGCAGCTTATTTATGGCGCTGACAGCCAGGTGCTGAAAGATTCCATTCAATGGTTCAATATCGTCGGTAACGGCTATGTACAGCTGCTGCAGATGATCGTGATGCCGTTGGTATTCGCCTCAATCCTCAGCGCGGTCGCCCGTCTGCACAATGCGTCTCAGCTGGGTAAAATCAGCTTCCTGAGCATCGGTACGCTGCTGTTCACCACGCTGATTGCGGCGCTGGTCGGTGTGCTGGTGACCAATCTGTTCGGTCTGACCGCCGAAGGTCTGGTTCAGGGGAGCGCGGAGACCGCACGTCTGAACGCGATTCAGAGCAACTACGTCGGTAAAGTGGCTGACCTCAGCGTACCGCAGCTGATCCTCTCCTTCGTGCCGAAAAACCCGTTTGCTGACCTGACCGGCGCCAATCCGACCTCGATCATCAGCATCGTTATCTTCTCCGCCTTCCTCGGCGTCGCCGCGCTGAAGCTGTTGAAAGATGACGTGGAGAAAGGTCAACGCGTCCTGACCGCCATTGACACCCTGCAAGGGTGGGTGATGAAACTGGTGCGTCTGGTGATGCAGCTCACCCCGTACGGCGTGCTGGCGCTGATGACCAAAGTCGTTGCCGGTTCGAACCTGCAGGACATCATCAAGCTCGGTAGCTTCGTTGTCGCCTCTTACCTCGGCCTGGGGATCATGTTTGTGGTTCACGGTCTGCTGCTGGCGGTTAACGGCGTGAGCCCGCTGAAATACTTCCGTAAAGTGTGGCCGGTGCTGACTTTCGCCTTCACCAGCCGTTCCAGCGCCGCGTCTATTCCGCTGAACGTCGAAGCGCAAACCCGTCGCCTGGGCGTCCCGGAATCTATCGCCAGCTTCTCCGCCTCTTTTGGCGCCACTATCGGTCAGAACGGCTGTGCCGGCCTCTACCCGGCAATGCTGGCGGTGATGGTCGCGCCGACGGTGGGAATCAACCCGTTTGACCCGCTGTGGATTGCGACGCTGGTCGGCATCGTCACCGTGAGTTCCGCAGGGGTCGCGGGCGTCGGCGGCGGCGCAACCTTTGCGGCGCTGATCGTCCTGCCGGCCATGGGTCTGCCGGTGACGCTGGTGGCGCTGCTTATTTCCGTCGAACCGCTGATCGACATGGGCCGTACGGCATTGAACGTGAACGGTTCAATGACGGCCGGTACCCTGACCAGCCAATGGCTGCGCCAGACCGACAAAACGATTCTCGACAGCGAAGAAGACGCCGAACTGGCGCATCGCTAAGCCGCCAGGCACAAAAAAACCGCAGATAACCCTCTGCGGTTTTTTTTTATTTCTCGCGCCCCGGTCAGGAGGCCATTTCGCCATCCTGCCGCGTCTGCACGGCCCAACGCTGCGCCGCTTCCGGTACGCTAAACGGCGGGGAGCGACGGAAATGCTCGCCCATCAGAACAAAGGCGACATACTTACCGCGCAGCAGCCACACATCGCGAAAACCGTCCATTTTGACGGCGTGTTCCGGAGGGGCTGGTTCCACCCGAGGCACGTAGCTAATGACAGGGCGGTTTTGTTGGCGAAGTGTTTTCATAACCAATAGATTCACTAAACAAAGCGGGAAACAGAAACAGCTATCATAGCCGATTGCCTGACCTTTCGTCGCCCCTTACGTGTGTTCTGTTCTCCCCGCCGGGCGATAGTTTTCACGCCTCCAGCCGGTTCATCTGGTGAGATGTTCTATAGTTAGAAGGGTTTTGGTACCGCAACGACCATTTTTCAGTAATGAAAACAGGAGACGAGCAATGTCTGATAAGAACCATAAATCACAAAACCACAAAGCGCCCCACGACGCCAGCGAATCGCAACCCGGTCTGGATGCTCTGGCTCCGGATGATCAATCATGGCGCCCGACGCCGCACCCCACGGCGCCCGGGGAAGAACCCAGCGCGCCGGGAAGCCTCAAAGCGCCCGATATCCACAGCCGTAAACTTGACGCGCTGGCTCATCAGCGCAAAGACAGCGAAAACGTCCCCCTGACCACCAATCAAGGGGTACGTATTGCCGACGATCAGAATTCGCTACGCGCGGGGAACCGGGGGCCCACGCTGCTGGAAGACTTTATTCTGCGTGAAAAAATTACCCACTTTGACCATGAGCGGATCCCGGAACGAATCGTCCATGCGCGCGGATCGGCGGCGCACGGTTATTTTCAGCCCTATCGCAACCTGAGCGACGTCACAAAAGCGGATTTCCTCTCCGATCCCGCAAAGAAAACCCCGGTATTCGTACGTTTCTCTACCGTCCAGGGCGGGGCCGGTTCGGCCGATACGGTGCGCGACATTCGCGGCTTCGCCACCAAATTTTATACCGATGAAGGTATTTTTGACCTGGTCGGGAACAACACCCCAATCTTCTTCATCCAGGATGCGCTGAAATTCCCCGATTTTGTGCATGCCGTGAAGCCTGAACCGCACTGGGCTATCCCGCAAGGACAAAGCGCCCATGACACCTTCTGGGATTACGTCTCGCTGCAGCCGGAAACGTTACATAACGTGATGTGGGCGATGTCCGACCGCGGGCTACCGCGCAGCTATCGCACCATGGAAGGCTTTGGCATTCACACTTTCCGCCTGATCAATGCCGACGGTAAGGCCACCTTTGTCCGTTTTCACTGGAAACCGCTGGCCGGGAAAGCCTCTTTACTCTGGGATGAGTCGCAAAAGCTGACCGGTCGGGACCCGGATTTCCATCGCCGCGATCTGTGGGAAGCGATAGAAGCCGGCGATTATCCGGAATATGAGCTGGGCCTGCAGCTGATCCCGGAGGAGGATGAACAGGCGTTTGACTTCGATCTGCTGGATCCCACCAAGCTGATCCCCGAGGCGCTGGTTCCGGTACAGAGGGTCGGAAAAATGGTGCTTAACCGCAATCCGGATAACTTCTTCGCCGAAAATGAACAGGTGGCGTTCCACCCAGGCCATATCGTACCGGGGATAGATTTCAGCAACGACCCGTTACTGCAGGGCCGCCTTTTCTCGTATACCGATACGCAGATTAGCCGTCTGGGCGGGCCTAACTTTCATGAAATCCCGATTAACAAACCCACCTGCCCGTATCACAACTTCCAGCGCGACGGCATGCACCGGATGGATATTGATACCAACCCCGCCAACTACGAGCCGAACTCGATCAACGATAACTGGCCGCGCGAAACGCCCCCGGCCCCTAAGCGCGGCGGTTTTGAGACGTACGCCGAGCGTGTCGACGGTGAGAAAATTCGCCAGCGCAGCCCCTCGTTCGCCGAGTATTACGCCCAGCCGCTGCTGTTCTGGCGCAGCCAGACGCCGATTGAGCAACAGCATATTATCGATGCCTTTAGCTTTGAGTTAAGCAAAGTGGTCCGGGGATGGATCCGTGAACGGGTGGTCGATCAGCTGGCGCACATCGATATCCCGCTGGCGCAGGCCATCGGCAAAAATTTAGGCATCACGCTCAGCGACGAGCAATGCCAGATCACGCCGCCGCCGGACGTTAACGGTGTGAAAAAGGATCCCAGCCTGAGCCTGTATGCCATCCCCGGCGGGGAGATTAAGGGCCGCGTTGTCGCCGTGTTGCTCAACGAGCGCCCGGCAGCGCACGATGTGCTGACCCTGCTGCAATCCCTGAAGGCGAAAGGCGTTCATGCCAGACTGCTTTATTCACGGATGGGGGAAGCGATCGCCGATGACGGCACGCGGCTGCCTATCGCCGGGACCTTTAGCGGCTCGCCATCGCTGACGGTCGATGCGGTGATCGTCCCGGGCGGCGACTTGTCCCTTCTTAGCAACAGCGGGGAACTGCATTACTACCTGCTGGAGGCTTATAAGCATTTAAAACCGATACTGCTGGCGGGCGACGGTCGCCAGTTTAAGACCCTGCTGCAGGTCGCCAGTCAGGGAGAAGAAGGCCTGGTCGAGACGGACGCCATTGACGCTCCGGCGATGGATACGCTGTTCGCGCTGATGGCGGCGCATCGGGTGTGGTCCCGCGCCGGCAAAACGGCGGCTATTCCTGCCTGATAGCGGAGCGCGGGGCGGGATCCCGTTCAGCGGATGTCAGATCGCACGCGATTCGCTGCACGGGTGAAACCAGGGGAAGCAATGCGCTTCCCTTTAACCCTCGCGCTAAACGTCGCGGTAGGTCCCTAAACGGTACCCGCGCTCGGCAACCGCGTACTTGAGTGACGCCGAGGTCAGCACTTCCAGTTCTGTCAGCCGCGGGTAGCAATAGGCGCTGCCCATGATGGTATTATCAACAAACGCCGGGTGGCACATCACCTCCAGCGACGTCTCTTCACGCTGGAGAGACGCATCAAGGGATTGCAGAAATAGCGCCTCAGAAATAGCGTCACCGTAAAATTCGCTGGTAAACCCCTCGCTGCTGCGCGCCGCATCCTGCGCCAGGCCGTCACGCTGCGCCAACTGACGATCGATACGTAGCGCCACCCCGTTTTCCCGGGCGAATGCGGCCACGATCGGGTAAATCGGGGCAATCATATGCACATGGTGATGGCTATCGATATGCGTCGGTTCGCAGCCAAACAGCGCGATAAAACGGCGATACTGGCACGCCAGCTCATGCGCAATTTCCTCCAGCGGCAGGCTCCCCTCTTCCGCCATCTGCCAGATCCACTTCCCGAGACGCCCTTCGCGGGTCAGCCCCGGCATCGCCGACAACGGTTCCCCCAGAGTCAGGACAAAATGCATCCCGACCCCCAGCTCCGGCACGCAGCGGCTCAGCTGGGCCGCGTGGCTAATCGCCGCCCCGTTAACCAGCGCCGTTGTCGAGGTGACCAGGCCATTTTTACAGGCTTCAATAATGCCGTAGTTCTGGCCCTTGCTCAGGCCAAAGTCGTCGGCATTAACGATTAACACGCGTTCCATCAGCCGCTCCCGTTACTGTTTCAGTTTCTCAATCGTCGCTGCAAAGTTGGGCAGCCATTTTTCATGCGCAAGAATCATTTCCCGCGCCAGCTGCTCAGCATCGCGGTCAGAGTGAATCAGCGGGCTCAAATTGAGCGCCAGCAGCACATCGTCCAGCTCACCGCTCATCGCCGCCTGGCTGGCCGCCACCTCGAAGCCTTTGATGGTATAAATCAGCCCCAGCACTTTCTCATCGAAATGCGCGATGCGCGGCGTCGGCGTTGCCCCTTCGCGCCCCAACGTACAGGTCATTTCCACCGCCCAGTCCGCGGGGATGTTATCAATATGGCCATGATGCGGAATGTTAACGTAGTGCTCGGCCTGCTTGTCATTGTAGATGGCGTTAATCACCTCGCAGGCCGCATCGGAATAATATGCGCCGCCGCGCAGCTCCAGCTCTTTCGGCTTCACATTCAGATCCGGATTTTTGTACAGCTCAAACAGCTGTTTTTCCACCTTCTGCACCACCTGGGCACGAGCGCCGCCCTTATAGTACTCACCCATTTCAATCGCCAGCATCTCTTTTGGCTTAAAGTAGTACAGCAGATAGGAGCATGGGATCAGGCGCAGCGAACGGATTAGCCCTTCGCTGAACGGCAAATCAAAGATATTTTTCACCGAGTTGGCGCTCAGGCTGCCGGAGGCGACGCCGTCCAGCAGCTCATCAAAGCGCGACTCGCCGTTCACCAGCACATCGCGGACGAACACCAGGTGATTGAGGCCAAACAGATCGATATGCAGTTCATCTTCCGCGGTCAGCTGCAGCACATCGGTAATAAACATTTTCATACCGATCGGAATATTGCACACGCCGATAAAGCGCTTAAAGTCCGTGTGGCGGTACACCGCTTCGGTGACCATTCCCGCCGGGTTGGTAAAGTTGATGATCCAGGCATCCGGGCAGATCTCCTGTACATCCTTGACGATATCAAAAATGACTGGAATGGTACGCAGGCCCTTAAACAGGCCGCCGGCGCCGTTGGTCTCCTGGCCGAGATAGCCGTGGCTGAGCGGAATACGCTCGTCTTTCTCGCGCGCCTTCAGCTGGCCCACCCGCAGCTGCGTGGTCACGAAGTCGGCGCCTTCCAGCGCCGCGCGGCGGTCCAGCGTTTTGTAGACCTGCATCGGCACGCCGGCTTTTTCGACCATCCGCTGGCACAGCGCGTGGATAATATCGAGCTTCTCCTGGCCTTCCGCCACATCCACCAGCCACAATTCCGTTACCGGCAGTTCATGATAGCGCTTGAGAAACCCTTCCAGTAACTCCGGGGTATAGCTGCTGCCGCCGCCAATAGTGACAACTTTTAATTTCTGGCTCATTATCTTCTCCCTCGTGGCGCCACGAATTGCACGTAGCCCACTCTCCGTATTAATACGGACAGTTAACTTGAATAGGTCCTGACGCGGAATAATCCGCTCCGGGTTAATTAATACTGGTCAGTTTTTTACGATAATTGCTTGGCGTAAATGAGGTCAGTTTCTTGAATGTTTTAATAAACAGACTTGGGCTACTGTACCCCGACTCGTAGGCAATATCGGTCACTGAATAATTGGTAATTTCCAGCTGCTTCTTGGCGAAATTGATGCGAATATCATTAATTATCTGCATCGGCGTTTTACCATAATAGCGTTGGGTCGCCCGGGTTAAATACTCCTGGGTTTTCCCGGAGAGTTCGACCATCTGCTCCAGCGCCCCTTCGCCAAATTTAAGTTTATCGTGCATATCCTCGACGGTATTTTTCAGCCACTGCGGAATAACATCCTGTGCCGGCTCTTCGCGGTAATGCCGTAAACGGTTAATGGTATAAAACGACACCAGTTCAATAAATTCGTCAAATTCAGTTTCGCGAAAATTCAGCGAAGCGATAACCGACTCGATATAGCTGAGAAAGGTACTTTTGACAGCGTAGACCTGCGAGGCCACCAGGCCAAACGGCAACAGCGGCAAATAGTGTTTCTCGAAGAAACGCTTACTGATGCCGACGTTAAGAATGCGCGTCGCGCCAAAGGCGTAAAAACTTTGGTGGTGCGACCCCATCGGGATAAAGACAAAATCCCCGCGCTCCAGCAGCACCCGTTTGCCATTGATCTCCTGATAATAGCGGCCGGTTAAAACGATGGTGTACTCGTAATAATCATGCTGGTGAAGCCCGCTTACGCTTTCCGTTTTGTTATAGATGACCACATGAAAGTTTTTCCCGTTAAACAGCTGCTGTTCCCGCGCGGTACTGATCTCTGTGGTCATCATCTTTGGCTGCCTCATCGTGTTGATGGCCTATTGTACCTTCTCATGCAGCTCAATCAATTCGGCAACCAGCTCACGGGCCAGCATTGAGGTCATCAGATGATCCTGCGCATGAACCAGTACCAGACTGACCTTCATTTTGCCTTCGCCTTCATCGCTTTCAATCAGCTGAGTCTGCACGCGATGCGCTTCGCTCAGCGCCATGCGCGACTGTTCCATCATGTTTTTTGCGGCGGCGAAATCCCCCTGCTTGGCCTGCTTCAGCGCGGCATAGGCCAGGCTACGGGCCTGCCCGGAGTTGATAATCAGCCCCATCACCACCTCTTCGAGGTCGTTTTCAGGGGTCTCTACCGCTTCGATATTATCCAGATCAAACATAGTATTCCCTCGTTTCTCAGACGGTACGGGAAGCCTCCCGTACCGCTCGACATCAGAATTTCAGTGCGTTAGCAATATCTTCTTCGCTCTCTTCCTGCTCGATGGTGCTCTGCGCTTTGTTCGAAATCACCACGAACGGCATGTAGACCAGCGTGGCGACCCCGAGGTTGAACAGCGCGACAAACAGCGCAGCGACGCTGCCGTTACTGTTAAAGAAGGCGCCGAGACCGGTAGGCATGGTCCACGGAGCCAGGTTAGTGACCGGTGGAATAATCCCCATGCTATAGGCCGCCAGGGTAATGGCCGCCAGAATCGGTTGAACCAGCACAAACGGTATGAACATCACCGGATTCATGATGATCGGCAGGCCGAACAGAATCGGTTCGTTAATCTGGAAGATACCTGACGGCAGCGCCAGTTTTGCCACCTGACGATGGTCAGCGCGGCGTGAGGCAATAAAGATGGCGATAATCAGGCCTAAAGTCGCACCGGAACCGCCCAGCAGAATGTAGGAGTCGAGCATCGGCTTGGCCCAGAAGTGGAACTGTTTGCCTGCCTCAATCGCCGCATCGACAGAACCGTACTGGTTGTACAGCGCGATGTTTTCCAGCGCCCACGGGGTCATAATCCCGTTGTCCAGCGCGGTCAAAGCCAGCGAACCGTGGACCCCGAAGAACCACAGCAGGGAGTTGAAAATGACGTAGGCCCAACCCACCACGCTCCCCATCGCCGCCAGCGGCGTCGAAATCGAGTCCATGATGATCTGATGGAAGTTGCTGCCATAGGAGGAGAGGATCCACGAGATAATCCCGAACACCGAGAGGATCAGGAACCCAGGAATCAGCGCCGAGAAGGAGCGGGATACCGATGAAGGCACGCTATCTGGTAAAGTAATCACCCAGTTGCGGCGAATAACGAAAGTAAACAGCTCTGCGACGACCAGACCAATGATCATCCCGGAGATAATATTTTGCCCGCCCAGCCAGTTGGCGCCTACCGCATAGGCCTCACCGACGCTGTACGGCGTCACGGTCATAAATGCCGCCACCGATAATAACCCTGCCGCCAGCGGATCGACCTTACGTTCTTCAGCCAGCGCCATCCCGATAAAGAATGGCGCCATCAACGACATAATGCCTAACGTGCCGTTATAAACATTACCGCCGATGGCTTTAAAGCTATTTAAGGTTTCAATGGTTGAGCCATCCAGGCGAACGCCCATTGAATAGAAGAAAGAACCTTCACCAAAACTCAGAAATACGTTGTTGATTAATACGAACATGGCCCCCGCGAGGGTCAGCGGCATTAATTTAATAAAGCCGTTTTTAATCGCATTGATGTGCGGTTGCTTTCCTATTTTAACAGCAAAAGGAAGGAGTACCTTTTCAAGCGAGTCAATCACTTTACTCATAGCAAATACCCTTTAAAGCCGTAATTGAATAATTACGGCATGATGTATGAAATTACTCTTTGACGGGAAAATAAACTCTCACCCTGTGCTAACCGGCAATATGATAATGCCGCAGCATGTTACCATTTCACCGGAAACCCAAAAGGCTAGCGAGTTTTAAAATTAAATTATTGTGCAGCAGCTTTCTTAATGGCCGCAACGGCCGCTTTCAGGACACCTAAACCATCGACTTTGCCATACAGCACAGAGTCGATCACTTCCACCGGCTTATTTGACAGCAGCCGTTGAATTTCCGGGAGCATATATGCGATTTGCGGGCCTAATAATACGACATCCGCCTGCGGCCCTTTCTCTCCGGCAAGCGTTTCCGGAAAGGCTTCGATGATGACCGGTACTGCATATTTTTCTGCCTGCGCACGCATTTTCGACACCAGCAGTGAAGTAGACATTCCAGCCGAGCAAAACAAGTAAATGTGTTTCTTTTCCATGAGCGCTTCCTCAATGTGTAAGACCTGGCGGCCTCAGCATCGTCTTATGCCTGACAACCGGGTAAGACGTGTCATCATTCGATGAGTATTGTTTATGCGTTGAGTATACGGCATCGTTCAGGCGCTGGATAATTCCTGGCGAGGCAAAATTGTCTCTCATTGACCTCGCGTTTTGACTACCTTCACATTTCACTCAAATAATTCGCGCAATTAAATAAGCGTCTGTGGACATAAAAAAGCCCGACCTGACGTCGGGCTTTCGTAGAGCTCAGTATGATGTGCTACTTGCTGTTACGCGGGTCGGTGTCGTATTCCGCACAGGTCTGATAGCCGGAGTTCATCACGTGGCCAGTATCGTCAAGCGCCACAAAGTAGGTCTCCATTTTACCATCTCGTTGACCCAGGATGTAGGTCTGACAGGTTCCGCGCGCGTGGATCATGGTTACTTCAGAAGCCGGCTTACCCGCGATCTGCAGGACCTGATCCCGCGACATGCCTTTTTTGACATCTTTCACCACCGGCTGTGTAAACTGATCAGCGGTACGATCGTAAGCCGTACAGCCAGCCAGCATGGTTAAAACTGCCGCTGCGCCCAAAAATCCTGCTAAGTTCTTGTTCATATTCCGTCCTCTTTTATTCGGCGTGTTAGTAAGCCTGGAATAAATACCGTTATTTATCAAGCTGAAGGTACAAATGGCCTAAATTTAAGATCTTTCTAATAAAAAAATCCTATGTCATTGATTGCCTTCTTTTGCACCAGTCAAATCTGTGATCCTTGTCGTTTTACCGTCAAAGAGGTAGTTTTAACCCTTAATAGCAGCCAAACAGATTCACTTCCCGGAGGGCGCGATGACGCTACAACAAGAGATTATTCAGGCGCTGGGCGTACAGCCCCAGATTGATGCTGAGGGTGAAATTCGCCGCAGCGTGGATTTTTTAAAGTCGTATTTGCAGACCTACCCTTTTATTAAGTCACTGGTACTCGGGATCAGCGGCGGCCAGGATTCCACTCTGACCGGAAAGCTCTGTCAGCAGGCCATTAATGAACTGCGCGCAGAAACCGGCGATCAAAGTTTGCAGTTTATTGCCGTACGCCTGCCGTATGGTGTCCAGGCGGATGAACAGGACTGCCAGGACGCCATCGCCTTCATCCAGCCGGACCGGGTGCTGACGGTGAATATTAAAGGCGCCGTGCTGGCCAGCGAGCAGGCATTACGTGAAGCAGGCATTGAACTGAGCGACTTCGTTCGCGGCAATGAGAAAGCCCGTGAGCGCATGAAGGCACAGTACAGCATTGCCGGGATGACCAAAGGCGTAGTGGTCGGTACCGACCATGCCGCGGAAGCGGTCACCGGTTTCTTTACCAAGTACGGCGATGGTGGCACCGATATCAACCCGATCTTCCGCCTCAATAAACGCCAGGGCAAGCAGCTGCTGGCGCTGCTTGGCTGCCCGGAGCATCTGTATAAGAAGCTGCCGACCGCCGACCTGGAAGACGATCGTCCATCCCTGCCGGATGAAGTCGCCCTCGGAGTAACCTACGAGAATATTGATGACTATCTGGAAGGCAAAACGCTGGACGAGAAAATCGCCAGCACTATCGAAGGCTGGTATCTGAAAACCGAGCATAAGCGCCGCCCGCCGATTACCGTCTTCGACGACTTCTGGAAAAAATAACTTCTCCCTGCTTTCCCCAACCCCGGCCGCTGCCGGGGTTATTTTTTGCCCTTTTCGCTCCCGGCCCGGCTTGCTATACTGGATAAATAAACAGCACCAGGAGCCTTTGTGGTCAGAAAGCAATCCGCCCCGCGTCTGGAGTTTGAAGCGGCGGCTATCTATGAATATCCCGAACATCTGCGCCCCTGGCTGGAGGCGTTACCCAGGCTGCCGGGCGTCTACCTGTTTCACGGCGAGAGCGAAACCCTCCCACTGTATATCGGCAAAAGCGTGAACATCCGCAGCCGGGTGCTCTCACACCTGCGTACGCCGGATGAAGCGGCGATGCTGCGCCAGGCGCGAAGCATCAGCTGGCAACGAACCGCCGGGGAGCTGGGGGCGCTGCTGCTGGAGGCGCAGCTTATCAAAGAGCGGCAACCGTTATTCAATAAGCGGCTGCGGCGCAATAAACAGCTGTGCTCGTTACAGCTCGACGCGCTCCGCCCGCAGGTGGTGTATGCCCGCGAGGTGGACTTCTCCCGTCAGAATCATCTGTATGGCCTGTTTGCCAACCGCCGGGCGGCGCTGCAGGCGTTAAAAACGCTCGCTGACGAACATCGTCTGTGCTACGGACTGCTGGGACTGGAGGCGCTTAGCCGCGGCCGGGCCTGCTTTCGTTCGGCATTAGGGCGCTGCGCCGGCGCCTGCTGCGGCAAGGAAAGTCTTGCCGCACATCACGAGAGGCTGCAGGCGCAGATGGCCAAAATGCAGGTGGTGTGCTGGCCGTGGCCCGGCCCCGTCGCGCTGGAAGAAACGGGCCCCGATCTCACCCAGTATCACGTCATTCATAACTGGCTGTGGCTGGGCGCGGTGGATACGCTGGCGCAGGCCCAGGCCTTAACGCGCCTGCCGGCCGGCTTTGACCATGATGGCTATAAAATTCTCTGCAAACCGCTATTGAGCGGCCGTTTTACGCTGCATCCGCTGGCGCCATCCGGTTGTTAGCACAAAAAAAACCGCCGATCCTGCCCAATGCCTGTCGGCGTATGTTGGGCAAGACCGGCGGTCTTCATTCCGTGCGCTGAATTACTCAGCAGATGCAGGCATTTTACCTTCCGGCGCTTTGCGGTCTGTCAGATGCTTCTCAAAATTGGCATTGAACTGTTTTTTCTGTTCCGGCGTCAGAATGTTGTAAATCTTGTTCTGGGTCTCGATCCGCGCAAGCGCCATCTCTTTATGCTGCGCTTCCATCTTATCGATTTGCGCTTCCGCCTTCGCTTTATCGAAGGTATCGCTGGCGATCAGCTCATGCATCGCACGGCGTTCGTCAAGGGACGGACGTTTCATGTTGGCGCGCTGGCTTTTCATGATGTCACGGATCTGCTGTTTCTGCGCATCGGTCAGATTCAGCCCTTTAAACATCATATCGTGCTGACCGTGAGGCATACCTTTATGGTGCATCATCGGTTTGCTATCGGTTTGAGTAGTGGTGGTATCCGCAGCGTGAGCCAGGTTAGCCGCACCCAGAGCCAGAGTAGAGGCAACAAACAGAGCAGTAATCTTCTTCATATCGAGTCCTTACTTTAAGTTATTCTTACGGCGCATTGCCGTGTTGACGAGATAAACTTTACGACGTTTATCGTCAATTAGTCAGAGCAAGCGTAAAACAATGAAAGTGTAAAAAACATTTTCTCGCCAATTGTGGAGAAAATAAGGAAATTAAGGAGATAATTGCAACTAAAAATATATAAGATGGTGTTTTATAAAGAAATTATGAGGATTATAAAACGCGAGGGATTAAAAATAAAGCATTTAACCAGGAATAATCTGCAATCAATACTAAAGGCACAAAAAAATAAGGTGCGCGAGGTAGACACCGGCCGGAGAATTAACGCCGCCGCGCGGGCGAGCGGCAGCGATATTTTACGTACGGAGCGACGGTAAGCGCTCCAGCATCAATCCCGCCCGCAGCCCCAGCGCCACCGACGGATTAGGAAACAGGACAAATTCCTCTGCTTTCTCCACCACATAGCGGGTATCGCCATCTTCAGCCAGTAAGGTCCCGGCCTTAAAGGCGGTAAAATTGAGCGTCTGCGCCGACATATGCAGGCGGAAATGTTCACTGCTGCGGGTGATTTGCTGCACCACTTGATAACGCAGCGGACCCGGCCCCTCCTCAACCACCGCCAGATCGCCCACCAGCAAACGCATCAGCGCGCGCTGGGTGGCGGCAAACTGGTGCAGATCGTTATCACCAAACGGCAGCGCTTTCCCCAGTTCCAGCGTGCAGGAGAGCGCGGCGAAACGCGCGCAGCTAAAATGGGTAAACGTTCCCGCGGGCTGGCGGTGGAAAACCAGTGCCTCCAGCCCGGCGGCGCCCAGCCAGCTGAGAAATCCCTCGTTCCATGGCTCCTCCCTTACCGGAAGCACGCCAAAACGGGTGTGATGCGAGCCGCGGATGGCGGTATGCAGATCGAGATGCCAGCGAGTGTCGTCCGCGGCGCGATAAAAGCGCGTCAGCGCCCGCTCCAGCTGACGCGCTCTTATCGTTTCATCGCTGGCGGGAAATGTTTGCCAGCGCCCGCCAAACATCCGGTTCATATCGCTATCCAGATAGCGCTTATTCTCCCGTAACGCCTGCGGGTTGCCAAAAATCACCAGCAGACGCCAGCGCAGAGGGAGCGCCCCGCTAAACAGCTGCTGGAGCAAGAGATGGGTCATTTCTACCGGCGCGGTTTCATTGCCGTGAATGCCTGATGACAGCACTAACGACCGCTCGCAGCGCGCGTGCGGCGTCAGCTGCAGGATGCCGCAATCGAGCCAGTGCCAGCGAAAATGCGCCGTTTCACCGTGAAAATGGTGGGGCAGACGCCCCGCCAGAGTTAATGCCAGAAAGTCGTCCACGACGCCTCCTTGATACCGAAAACCGTAACTAGTGCTGAAACGGATAAACCGAGCCGAGCTGCAGAATTTGCGTCAGCCGGTCGAGGGCCTCACGCCCTTCGTTGAGCAACTGTGGATCCGCCAGATCCGCCTGGGTCAGACGATCGCGATAGTAGCGTTCGACCCAGTCGTTCAGCGTCGCAAACAGCGCGTCGGTCATGAATACCGCTGGATTAACAGCCCGCCGCTCCTCTTCGGTCAGCACCACTCTCAGGCGCAGACAGGCCGGACCGCCGCCGTTGGCCATGCTTTCGCGCAGATCGTAAACCTGCAGTTCATCAATCGGGTTATCTTCCGCCAGCAGCCCGGTCAGATAGCGCCAGACCGCGGCATGCTCTTGCGCCTCCCGGGGCAGAATCAACCGCATCGCGCCATCGGGCTTACTCAACAGCTGGCTGTTAAACAGATAGGTCGCCACCGCCTCTTCTACCGTCACCGCGCTGGCCGGCACGACAACGGGGGTAAACCCCGGCACCCGTTCGGCAAGCTGGCGCAGCAGCTGCGGCTGATCGACAAACGCCTGCTGATGACAAAACAGGACCTGCTGATTGCTCACCGCAATGACATCATTGTGAAATACGCCTTTGTCAATGACCGCCGGATTCTGTCGGGCAAAAATCAGCTGCCGCGGATTCACCTGATTCAGCCGCGCTACCGCCTGGCTGGCTTCCAGCGTCTGTCTGGCCGGGTAGCGCTGCGGTATGCCCTCGCCGCCCTGCTGGCGACCATAAACAAACAGCTGGACGCCCGGTGCGCCATACTCGCCGCCCAGCCGGTTATGGTTTGCCGCCCCTTCGTCGCCAAACAGCGCGACCTGCGGAAGCGCCGGATGGACGGCAAAGCGCTGCTCATCGGGAAAGAGCGCGCGCAGCAACGCTTCGGTGGTTGACGCTTCGCTGGCGCGGTGGAATTTGTCATTCAGATTGGCCACGGTGAGGTGTACCCGGCCGTCCAGCGAGTCGGCGGACGGCGACACCGTCGCCGCGTTGGCCACCCACATTGAGGAAGCAGAGCTGACCGCCGATAGCAGATCCGGGGCCTGCTGCGCCGCCTTTTCGAGGATCTGCGGGTCGCTGCCGCTAAAACCAAGCTGGCGCAACAGCGGCACATTCGGCCGTTCCTGCGGGGGGATCAGCGCCTGCGGATACCCGGCATCCGCCAGCGCCTTCATTTTCTTCAGCCCCTGTTTCGCCGCCAGCTGCGGATTGGAAACCCGGTAGCGATGGCGGATCGATGCTTCGTTGCCAAAAGAGAGCCCGGCGTAGTGGTGGGTCAGGCCGGGCAGACCGTCAAAGTTGACCTCCCAGGCTTTCATCGCGCGGACTCCTGCTGAAAGTCGAGACCCGGGCTCAGCGTTTCCGGCAGCGTCAGTTCCGCCGTCTCCAGGCTGGCCATCGGCCACGCGCAATAATCGGCCGCATACCACGCCCCTGGACGGTGGTTGCCGGATGCCCCGGTTCCGCCAAACGGGGCGGTGCTGGCCGCGCCGGTCAGCGGCTTATTCCAGTTGACGATCCCGGCCCGGGCTTCCAGCAGCAGGCGCTCGAATTTCTCACGCTCGGCGGAGATCAGCCCACATGAAAGCCCGAAGCGGGTGGCATTCGCCCGGGCGATCGCTTCATCAAAATTGTCATAGCGCCAGACGCAGAGCAGCGGCCCAAAGACTTCCTCATCGGCCACTTCTGCCACGTCGCTCATCTCAATGATCCCCGGGGTCAGTAATGAGGTCCCGGCCTGCAGCAGCCGCGGCTCAAGCAGCGTTTTCCCACCGTTGGCCACATGCCGCAGCCAGGCCTGGTGGACTTTTTGCGCCGCCTGCGGGGAGATCAGGCCGCCAAGGAACGGCTGCGGCGAGGCATCCCATCGGCCGGGAATCAATCGCTGTGACACTGTCACTAGTCGTGCAAGAAACGCATCGCCCGCGGCCCCCCGTTTCACCAACAGGCGACGCGCGCAGGTACAGCGCTGGCCGGCGGTGATAAACGCCGACTGAATCGTCAGGTGTACGGCGGCATCAATATTCTGCGGTTCATCGACAATCAGCGGATTATTGCCCCCCATTTCGAGCGCGAGGATCTTCTCCGGCTGTCCGGCAAGCTGGCGATGCAGCTGAAAACCGGTCGCCGAGCTGCCGGTAAACAGCAGCCCGTCGATGTCCGGCTGGGCGCTCAGCGCCTCGCCGGTTTCCCGCCCTCCCTGCAATAAGTTGAGTACCCCCGCCGGGAGTCCCACTTCCGCCCACAGCTTCACCACCGCCTCACCGCTTTGCGGCGTCAGCTCGCTGGGCTTAAACACCAGCGTGTTGCCTGCCAGCAGCGCCGGCACGATATGGCCATTGGGCAGATGACCGGGAAAATTGTAGGGGCCAAATACCGCCAGCACGCCGTGCGGACGATGGCGTAGCGTCGCCGCGCCGTCGCCCATGGCGGTATGCGCTTCGCCGGTGCGGCTATGGTAGGCTTTCACCGAAATAGCGATTTTGTTAATCATCGCGCCGATTTCCGTCGCCGCTTCCCACTGCGGCTTCCCGGTTTCTCCGGCGATGATGGCCGTCAGCTCCGTTTTGTGCGCCTCAAGCAGCGCGGCAAATTTTTCGGCAATCGCCTGGCGCACGCTAAACGGCTGTCTGGCCCACCCCGGAAAAGCCCGACGCGCGGCGCTGACCGCCTGGGCAACCTGTGCGGCATCGGCATCGTTGCCCTGCCACAGCAGCGCCTGGCTAACCGGGTTAGTTTTCGTGCGCGCCGGGCCATGTCCGCTCTGCCAGTCGCCGTTAATCCATAAACTCATGATTTTTTCTCCTCCGGGACCAGACGAACCAGCCGCAGACGGTCGCCGACGTGACATTTCAGGGCGTCCAGTTCGCGGGCGCTTAATAACAAACGATCGGTATCCGGGTCGGCATGGACCAGCGTGGCGCGAAATTGCTGATACTGCTCATTAGCAACCAGACAAAGCGGCCATTCCCCCGGCGCCGGCTGCCCTTCGGCCACCGTCACCAGACGGCTTTTCCGAATCGCCCGCACCCGGTCAATATCGCACTCCAGCGTCGGGCCGCCGTCGAAAATATCGATATAGTTACGATAGCGGAAACCTTCTTTCTCCAGCACCGCGCGGGCCGGCGCCGTTTGCGGATGCACCTCACCAATCACCGCCCGCGCCTCATCAGATAAGAAGTCGATATACAGCGGATGTTTTGGCATCAGTGCGGCAATAAACGCTTTTTGCCCGGTCCCGCACAGATAGTCGGCGCGCGAAAATTCCATCGCAAAGAAACGTTTGCCCAGGCTTTCCCAGAACGGAGAGTAGCCGTGTTCGTCAATCACGCCGCGCATCTCCGCCACCACTTTTTCGTTAAAGCGCTCGCGGAAGGCGGCCATAAACATAAAGCGCGATTTCGACAGCAGATAGCCGTTGCCCTCTTTCCGCCACGCCGGGTCAAGAAACAGCGTACACAGCTCGCTGCTGCCGGTGTGATCGTTACTGAGAAACAGCGTCGGCAGCGCGTTGTAAACGTTCAGCTCTTTCGAGGCGTGGACCTGAGTCCCGACGCGATAGTTATACCAGGGATCGTTCAGCCCTACCGCGACCTCGATGGCGCAAATGCCGACCACCGCGCCGCTGACGCTATCTTCAAGAACAAAGACGTAGCCCTGTTCGCTTTTTGGCAGTTCCCCTCGCCAGGTTTTCTGCGAACGTTCAATCCGCGCCGCCAGCGTCTCTTCATCAGCGGGCAGCGACGTCAGCCCGCCGCCGGTTTCGCCGGCCAGGGCCAGCAGGCCAGCCAGATCCTCTGCTGCAACCGGACGGATCACCATCATGATGACACTCCCGCAAGAAAGTGGCGGCAGGCCAGTTCAAAACGATCCAGCCCGCTCTTCACCTCTTCCTCGCTGACAATCAACGCCGGCGCGAAACGCACCACGTTGGCGCCGGCAATCAAAATCATCACTCCGTCTTCCGCCGCCTGAGTACTGATGGCCTTCGCTTTACCGGCATACTCGTCGTTCAGCACGCAGCCGATCAGCAGCCCCAGGCCGCGGATCTCTTTGAACAGGCCATAGCGGGCGTTAATGGCGCTCAGCCGTTCGCTAAACCACTGATGACGCTGCTTCACGCCATTCAATACCGCCGGCGTATTGACGATAGAGAGCACTTCTCCGGCCACCGCGCTGGCCAGCGGGTTACCGCCGTAGGTGGTGCCATGTGTCCCGACCGTCATCACGCTGGCGCAGCTTTCCGTCGCCAGCAGCGCGCCGATCGGGAAACCGCCGCCCAGCGCTTTCGCCGTCGACAGCACATCCGGCGTGACGCCATAGTGCATATACGCATACAGCTCGCCGGTACGGCCAACCCCGGTCTGGACTTCATCAAAAATCAGCAGCGCATGGTGGGCATCGCACAGTTCACGCAGACCGCGCAGGAAAGCCGGGTCCGCTGGCACCACGCCCCCTTCACCCTGCATGGGCTCAACGATCACCGCGCAGGTGTTGTCATCGATAAGCGCGCGGGCTGATTCGAGATCGTTGTAAACGGCATGTTGGATCTGCGGCGGCAGTGGAGCAAAATCCTGAGAATAGGCCGGCTGGCCGCCCGCGGAGACGGTAAACAACGTCCGACCATGGAAGGCGTTTTTGAACGCGACGATCCCGCTTTTATGGCTACCGAAACGATCGTGGGCGTATTTACGCGCCAGCTTAAGCGCCGCTTCGTTAGCCTCGGCGCCGGAGTTACAGAAGAAGACGCGATCGGCGAAGGTCGCGTCGATCAGCTGTTTCGCCAGACGCAGAACCGGCTCATTGGTATAACCGTTGCCGGTGTGCCAGAATTTCCCGGCTTGTTCCGTCAGCGCGTTAATCAACTGCGGATTGGCGTGCCCCAGGGCATTGACCGCAATGCCGCCGGCAAAATCGATATACTCTTTTCCCTGCTGATCCCACAGGCGTGAACCCTCACCGCGTACCGGAATAAAAGCCGCCGGCGCGTATACCGGCATCATCCATTCATCAAAGTTGCTACGCGTAATTGTCTGAGACATATCGACCTCTTCCGGTAAATAAAAAGTATGAATAATGTTAAAAATTATGGGTTATTACGCTGTAAATGTAGATTGCACGCTTCGTGCCAGCCAGAGGTAAAAATGCATAAACCGAGATTGATCACGAAATATCAACGAGTTACAGACATGATCTATGCAATTCAAATGCATAAATAGTGAATAAATATCTGATAAAGGGGCGATAACAGTGAATAAATCAGAAAGGTTATGCATCGGTAAGATATAATTCTGCATTTGTGATCCCCTACGAAATTTATCGTAGATATTCGCCCTTTTTTGGCGCAGCCTGCGCCAGCGTGGTGCACAATATGTCCACTTGCCCCGCCAATCAGAGCGACAGGCACAATAAAACAGCTTCCGGCAGCCAGCCCGGCGAATTTCTGCTACCATCCCTGCACTATTCACCTTGCACAGTGGCAGCGACTATGAAATTTGTCTCTTTTAATATCAACGGCCTGCGTGCCCGCCCCCACCAGCTGGCCGCCATCGTCGACAAGCACCAGCCCGACGTCATTGGCCTACAGGAAACCAAAGTTCACGACGACATGTTCCCCCTCGAAGAGGTGGCGAAACTCGGTTACAACGTGTTCTACCACGGACAAAAAGGTCACTACGGCGTGGCCCTGCTGACCAAAGAGACGCCGGTTTCCGTGCGTCGCGGTTTTCCCGACGACGGTGAAGAGGCCCAGCGGCGCATCATCATGGCGGAAATTCCGTCCGCCTTCGGCAACGTTACGGTGATCAACGGCTATTTCCCGCAGGGCGAAAGCCGCGACCACGCGACCAAGTTCCCGGCAAAAGCGGCGTTTTATCAGAATCTGCAGCACTATCTCGATACTGAACTCAACAAAGACAATCCGGTATTGATCATGGGCGATATGAATATCAGCCCGACCGATCTGGACATCGGTATTGGCGAAGAGAACCGTAAGCGCTGGCTGCGTACCGGTAAGTGCTCATTCCTGCCGGAAGAGCGTGAATGGATGGAGCGCCTGCTTGGCTGGGGTCTGGTCGACACCTGGCGCCATGCCAACCCGGAAAGCCAGGACCGTTTCTCATGGTTCGACTACCGCTCCAAAGGCTTCGACGATAACCGCGGGCTGCGTATTGACCTGCTGCTGGCAAGCTCGCCGCTGGCGCAGCGCTGTGTCGAAACCGGCATCGATTATGATATTCGCGGCATGGAAAAACCGTCCGATCACGCGCCGGTATGGGCGTCATTTAAACCTTAAAAGTCGTGCAGCGGGCTCTGCCGGGCGCAGAGTCCGTTTTTGTCTGCTGCTCTGCCCTGCATGGAACGATGATCCAGATGCCAAAAAAGCTTGATGTTGTGGCCGCCATTATTGAACAGGACGGCAAAATTCTGCTCGCTCAGCGCCCTGACCACGCCGATCAGCCCGGAATGTGGGAATTTGCCGGCGGCAAAGTGGAGCCAGGCGAAAGTCAGCCGCAGGCGCTAATCCGCGAACTGCAGGAGGAGCTGGGTATCGCCGCCCACGTCGAACGCTATATCGCCAGCCACCAGCGGGAAGTCTCCGGCCGGCCGATCCATCTTCACGCCTGGTGGGTACCGCGCTTTAGCGGCGTTCCCGTCGCGCATTATCATCGCCAGCTGCGCTGGTGTTCCCCGCAACAGGCTCTGACCTTTGACCTCGCACCGGCCGATATTCCGCTGCTACACGCCTTTATCGCCCAACGCGCCGACGACCTTCTCCGCTAAGGCCTCCCCTGCGGCGTCATCGTTTTTAGTTATGACCGCCGGCCGATTATAAATTTTCCTGTCAGGATAATTTTTCCTTGCTGGCCTGATGATTGCCGGTGTTATAGTCGGAAATACGCCCTTTTCAAGGGGCGAATAATAAAAAATATACGCAAAATCATTCAGCTTGCAACAGGCCGGCCGCGGACGCGCTTCCGGGCGGTAAATGAGGCGCGCTGGAAAATGACGCGTATACATGCAACCACAACCATAAGGGGAACTTATATCTATGGATCAGATGTGCACTCTGGAAGATTTTCTCACCCGCGTTCAACAGCGCGATCCTAATCAAACCGAATTTGCTCAGGCCGTCCGCGAGGTGATGACCACCCTGTGGCCCTTCCTTGAGGAAAACCCGCGCTATCGTCAGCTCTCGCTGCTGGAACGTCTGGTTGAACCAGAGCGTGCGATTCAGTTCCGTGTCGTCTGGGTCGATGACCGCAATCAGGTCCAGGTCAACCGCGCCTGGCGCGTGCAGTTCAACTCGGCGATTGGCCCTTACAAAGGCGGCATGCGCTTCCATCCATCGGTTAACCTGTCAATTCTGAAGTTCCTTGGTTTCGAACAGACCTTTAAAAATGCCCTGACCACCCTGCCAATGGGCGGCGGTAAAGGCGGCAGTGATTTCGATCCGAAAGGAAAAAGCGATGGTGAAGTCATGCGCTTCTGCCAGGCGCTGATGACCGAGCTGTATCGTCATTTAGGCCCGGATACCGACGTCCCGGCAGGCGATATTGGCGTTGGCGGCCGTGAAGTCGGCTTTATGGCCGGGATGATGCGTAAGCTCTCCAACAACAGCGCCTGCGTGTTCACCGGTAAAGGGCTCTCCTTCGGCGGCAGCCTGATTCGCCCGGAAGCAACCGGCTACGGTCTGGTTTACTTCACCGATGCGATGCTCAAGCGCCATGGTCTGGGCTTTGAAGGCATGCGGGTCGCGGTTTCCGGCTCCGGTAACGTCGCGCAGTACGCCATCGAAAAAGCGATGGCGCTCGGCGCGCGGGTGATTACCGCGTCCGACTCCAGCGGCACCGTCGTGGATGAAGCCGGTTTTACCCCGGAAAAACTGGCCCGCCTGTGCGCCATTAAGGCCAGCCGCGATGGCCGCGTCGCCGACTATGCCCGCGAGTATGGTTTGACCTATCTGGAAGGCAAACAGCCGTGGTCTGTTCCTGTCGATATCGCCCTGCCTTGCGCCACGCAAAACGAACTGGACGTCGACGCCGCGCGGCTGCTGATTGCTAACGGTGTGAAGGCCGTTGCCGAAGGCGCCAATATGCCGACCACCATCGCAGCAACCGATCTGTTCCTCGAAGCGGGGGTGCTGTTCGCCCCGGGCAAAGCCGCTAACGCCGGCGGCGTGGCGACATCCGGCCTCGAGATGGCGCAAAACGCGGCCCGTATGAGCTGGAAAGCGGAGAAGGTGGACGCCCGTCTGCATCACATTATGCTCGACATTCACCACGCCTGCGTGGAGTACGGCGGCGAAGCGCAGCAGACCAACTACGTGCGCGGCGCCAACATCGCCGGTTTCGTTAAAGTGGCTGACGCCATGCTGGCGCAGGGCGTGATTTAAGACCGCCCTGTCGCTCAGCACGCAGGCGCAAACAACGTATAAGAAACCGGCTGAGCGGTAATGCCTATCGGTTAAGGATCGGTGGACCAGCCGGGGGCTGTTTAAGAATCCGTAATCTCTGTGCGATTACGGATTTTTTTATGCTGTTCAGCCTGGTTCCCGGCACATCTGGCAGGCGAGTCTGAGCCTGACGTCGCCGTTAAGGCGGAATTTCGCTTTAACGGTGGTTTGGGCGAAGCATATATTTGTGGTTGTTCGTTATGTGGAATATTTCACAGCATAAGCGAAGAAAACTGGCGTTCGCCCAAACCACCGTTTACCGGCATCACGCAAGCCCACGATAAGCCATCAATATATGCTGGTCACCTTAAGTAACCAGCATCAGGCTAAGCGGTTTTTTATTACGGATTTTCAGGGGCGGGATCCGCGGCGGGCTTTTTATCTTTCCCTTTGCTTTTGCCTTTCCCTTTACTGAAACTCTTCTTCGCGCCGCCCGGGGCGACGATACCGCGGAACTGACGCACCGGCGTACTCCGCGCTTGCTCAATCAGCTGGTAGAGCGTGCCGACCAGCGGCTGCATAAAGTCCTGATAACGGCACTGCTTCTCGCTAATCTGCGTCAGCACCGACTCCCAGTGGGCCGTCATATCCGGCCGGGCGGCCATCTCAGGCAGGGAGTGGATTAACGCCCGCCCCGCGTCGGAGGAGTGAATATAGCGCCCTTTTTTGACCAGGAAACCGCGCTTAAACAGCAGCTCGATAATCCCGGCGCGGGTGGCTTCCGTTCCCAGACCGTCGGTGGCGCGCAGAATTTTTTTCAGATCTTTATCCTGCACAAAACGGGCGATCCCGGTCATCGCCGACAGCAGCGTAGCATCGGTAAAATAGCGCGGCGGCTGCGTTTGCCGCTCCACCACCTCGCCTTTTTCACACAGCAGCTCATCATCCTTCGCCACGACAGGCAGCGGCGTACCGTCGTTCTCTTCATCGCGCTCTTTATTGCCCAGCAGCGCGCGCCAGCCGGCTTCCGCCAGGAAACGGGCTTTCGCCACAAACTTACCGTTGGCGATATCGAGGTCGATCTGGCATTTGCGGAATACCGCATCCGGGCAGAATTGCATCAGATACTGCCGCGCGATCAGGCCGTAGACCTTTTCTTCGTTATCCGACAGCTTCACCTGACTGCTGCGGGCGGTAGGGATAATCGCGTGGTGAGCATCGACTTTTTTATCATCCCAGCAGCGGTTGCGGATCTCCGGGTTGACGACCGGCTGCGGGAGCAGATCCGCAGCATGCACGCCGATCGCGTTCAGTACCGCATGACGACCGGCGAAATGTTCCTCCGGCAAATAGCGGCTATCCGAACGTGGATAGGTAATCAGCTTATGGGTTTCATACAGTTTCTGGCAGATATCCAGCACATTTTGCGCGCTGAAGCCAAAACGTTTCGCCGCTTCAATCTGCAGCGCCGAGAGGGAAAACGGCAGCGGGGCCGGTTCCGAATCCCGCTTATCGTTATAGGCGGTTACCCGCGCCGGCTGGCCCTCGATCCGCGCCACCACGTGCTCAGCCAGCGGGCGATGCAGCAACCGGCCCTCTTCATCCTGATACGGCTCGCAGGCTTCGCTCGGCTGCCAGGTCGCTACGAAACGCTCATCCTTCGGGGTGACGATATGCGCCTTCACGTCAAAGAAGTCTTTGGCCACGAAGTTCTCGATCTCTTCATCGCGACGCACCACCAGCCCCAGCACCGGCGTCTGCACCCGCCCGACCGACAGCACTCCCTGATAGCCGGCATTGCGGCCCAGCAGGGTATAGGCGCGGGTCATGTTGATCCCGTATAGCCAGTCGGCGCGGGCGCGCGCCAGCGCCGACACGCACAGCGGAATAAACTCGCTGTTGGCGCGCAGACGGGAAATCGCCCGCTCGACCGCCTGCGGATTGAGATCGTTAATCAGGCAACGCTGTACCTGCTGGCGCTTTTCCGGCGCCAGCTGCAGATAGTCGAGCACCTCATCCACCAGCAGCTGCCCTTCTCTGTCCGGGTCGCCCGCGTGGATCACCTCCTGGGCATCGCCAAGCAGGCGCTTGATGACGTTGAGCTGTTTGCTGACCGACGATTTAGGCTGAAGCTGCCACTTTTCCGGCACAATCGGCAGGTCGAGCAGGTTCCAGCGCGCATAGCGCCCGTCATACACGTCCGGCTGGGCCTGCTCCAGCAGATGGCCGATACACCAGGTGACCACCTGCCCATTGCCACACTCAATGTAGCCATCGCCTTTACGATGGGGCTTAGGCAGTACATCGGCAATGGCGCGCCCGAGGCTCGGTTTTTCCGCAATAAACAGCCGCATGTAATCAACGAATCTCGATCATCGGGCGCCCGCCGCGAGCGGTGACCAGCTCGCCAATGGCGGCAAGCGTAATCCCGAACTTGTCGGCCGCCGCTTGCACCTCGGCTTCAGCCTCCGGCGTCACCGCCAGCAGCAGACCGCCGGAGGTTTGCGGATCGCACAGCAGATCGCGCCACTCCGGCGGCATTTCGCCCATCAGATGGCCATAGCTGGCAAAGTTGCGCCCGGTTCCGCCCGGCACCGCACCCGCGGCAATATACTCTTCAACGCCCGGCAGTTTCGGAATCGCCGCGTAGTTCAGCTGAGCCTGTAGCCCGGCGCCGCGGCACACTTCGCTCAGGTGGCCCAGCAGGCCGAACCCGGTCACGTCGGTCATCGCTTTGACGCCGTCGAGAGTGGCGAAGGCCGCGCCGGCGAGGTTCATCTGGCACATGGTTTCCGTCGCCAGCCCCTGGTGTTCCGGTTTAAGCAGCGCTTTTTTCTCTGCGGTGGTCAGCACGCCAATACCTAACGGCTTGGTGAGATACAGTTTGCAGCCCGCCTGAGCGGTGCTGTTTTTCTTGATGCGCTCCGTGGGCACCACGCCGGTGACCGCGAGGCCGAAAATCGGCTCCGGCGCGTCGATCGAGTGGCCGCCCGCCAGCGCGATCCCCGCCTGCTGGCAGGCAAAACGGCCGCCATCAACCACTTCACGGGCAATTTCCGGCGCCAGGGTATTAATCGGCCAGCCGAGAATCGCTATTGCCATAATCGGTTTACCGCCCATCGCGAAAACGTCGCTGATGGCGTTGGTCGCGGCGATGCGGCCAAAGTCGAACGGGCTGTCGACAATCGGCATAAAAAAGTCGGTGGTGCTGATAATGGACGTCCCGTTGCCGAGGTCATAGACCGCGGCATCATCACTTGTCTCATTACCCACCAGCAGCTGCGGATCGATAAACTTCGCCTGATCGCTCTTGAGGATCGTCTCCAGTACTTTAGGGGAAATTTTACAACCGCAACCGGCTCCGTGGCTGTATTGCGTTAAACGAATAGCTTGCTCGCTCATGGACATCTCCTGTCATTGCAATCCCGCTATGGTAGCGCTCAAACGGCGGAGTGGTAAGTGCGACAGTCTGAAATCGCGAATGGTTGCTCATTAAGCAGACAAATAGGCGATTTTGCGATAGACAACAATTTTTTCATCGCCGTTTTCACTTCTACTGAAAGATGACAGCAATGTGACAACGAAAAACGGTTACTCCGGACATATCACACAGTAAGGATATATTGATGAAAAAGCGTGTTCTCGCCCTTTGTCTTGCCAGCCTCTTTTCCGTTAGCGCTTTTGCTCTGGTTCCAGCCGGTAACGATGCCACCACCAAACCCGATCTCTACTATCTGAAAAATGCCCAGGCCATCGACAGCCTGGCGCTGCTCCCGCCGCCGCCGGAAGTGGGCAGCCTCGCCTTTCTAAACGATCAGGCGATGTATGAGAAAGGCCGTCTGCTGCGCGCCACCGAGCGCGGCAAGCTGGCCGCCGAGGATGCGAACCTGAGCGCCGGCGGTGTGGCAAACGCCTTCTCTGGCGCGTTCGGCTCCCCGATCACCGAAAAGGACGCCCCGGCGTTACACAAACTGCTCACCAACATGATTGAAGACGCGGGCGACCTGGCCACCCGTAGCGCGAAAGAGAAGTATATGCGCATTCGTCCATTTGCCTTCTACGGCGTCGCCACCTGTAATACCACAGAACAGGATAAGCTGGCGAAGAACGGCTCCTATCCTTCCGGTCACACCTCTATCGGCTGGGCCACCGCGCTGGTGCTGGCTGAAATCAATCCGCAGCGGCAGAATGAAATTCTCAAGCGCGGGTATGAGCTCGGTGAAAGTCGGGTGATCTGCGGCTACCACTGGCAGAGCGATGTCGACGCCGCGCGGATCGTGGGTTCAGCGGTCGTCGCGACGCTGCACACCAATCCGGCGTTCCAGCAGCAGTTACAGAAAGCCAAAGACGAGTTTGCCAAACGGCAGAAATAGACTGAGAGACGGCCCGGCGGGAAACGCCTGCCGGGCCCTGCTTTCATCAGAAACGAACGACAAACGGCGCGGTGTCCGGCTGGGAAACGGTGGTCGACGCTTTCAGCTGCGGCGTCCCCAGATAGAGAAAACCGACGATTTTATCCTGTTCGCGGCAGGCAAAGCCTTCACGCACCACAGGGCTGTCGGTCAAAGCGCCGCTGCGCCAGATGCCGTTAAAGCCCTGAGCCACCGCCGCCATCTGCATCGCCATCACCGCACATCCGGCCGACATCTCCTGCTCCCACATCGGCACCTTGGGGTGCTCTTCGCAGCGCGCGACGACGGTGATAATCAGCGGCGCGCGGAACGGCGCGCTGCGGGCTTTTTCAATTCCTTTGTCATCCTGCCCGGCCGCTATCGCCCCTTTCTCCAGCAGTCGGCTGAAACGCTCGCGGCCTTCGTCAGCAATAATAAAGAAACGCCAGGGCTGCAGCGTCCCGTGGTCCGGCGCGCGCAGGCCAGCGCGCAGAATGTTTTCCAGTTGTTCACCGACCGGCGCCGGGTCAGCCAGGCGAGAAGCGCTGCGGCGGTTAACCAGTAGCTCGAGAGCATCCATCTGTGTTACTCCTGTGAGGTCATTTTTCATAAAATTAACATGAGCAAGAATTTTGTTACAGCACGATGGCTGATTCCTGCTGACAACCGCCGGTCGTCTCTTTAGGATAGCCAGACGCGGCAACCCACGCGGTTAGCCCATTTTTAATTATGTTAGGGAGAATACATGCGAACTCTTTGGCGGCTGCTCGCCGGATTTTTTAAATGGACATGGCGGGTACTCAATTTCATTCGCCAGCTCGCACTGAACCTGGTTTTCCTGCTGCTGGTGCTGGTTTGCGTCGGCATCTGGGCGCAGTTCAGCAGCAGCACCACCGAACATGCCGCGCGCGGCGCGCTGCTGATGGATATTACCGGCGTGGTGGTCGATAAACCGTCCGCCAGCAGCAAACTCGGCGTCATTGGTCGTCAGCTCTTTGGCGCCAGCTCCGATCGTCTTCAGGAAAACTCGCTGTTTGATATTGTGCAAACCATTCGTCAGGCGAAAGATGACCGGAATATCACCGGTATCGTGCTGGATCTGAAGAATTTTGCCGGCGGCGATCAGCCTTCGATGCAGTATATCGGCAAGGCGCTGCGCGAGTTCCGCGATAGCGGTAAACCGGTGTATGCCATCGGCAGCAGCTACAGCCAGGGGCAGTATTATCTGGCGAGCTTCGCCAATAAAATCTGGCTCTCGCCGCAGGGTGAAGTCGACCTGCACGGTTTCGCCACCAACGGCCTGTATTACAAATCGCTGCTCGATAAGCTGAAGGTCTCTACCCACGTTTTCCGCGTCGGGACCTATAAATCGGCAGTAGAGCCGTTCATCCGCGACGATATGTCACCTGCCGCGCGCGAAGCCGATAGCCGCTGGATCGGAGAGCTGTGGCAGAACTACCTGAATACGATCGCCGCTAACCGTCAGATCACCGCGCAGCAGCTGTTCCCTGGCGCGCAGGGCATCCTCGACGGCCTGCGTAAAGTCGACGGCGATACGGCGAAATACGCGCTGGACAACAAACTGGTTGATGAACTGGGGACCGCCACCGAGGTGGAAAAAGCGCTTACCAAACAGTTCGGCTGGAGCAAAGCGGATAACAACTATCGCGCCATCAGCTATTACGATTACAACGTCAAAACGCCGTCCGAACAGGGTGCCGCCATCGCGGTGATCTTCGCCAACGGCGCGATTATGGATGGGGAAGAAACCCCTGGCAACGTTGGTGGCGACACCACCGCCGCGCAGATCCGCGACGCCCGCCTCGATCCGAAAGTCAAAGCAATCGTCCTGCGCGTCAACAGCCCAGGCGGCAGCGTCAGCGCCTCGGAAGTCATTCGTGAAGAGCTGGCCGCGGCGAAAGACGCCGGTAAACCGGTAGTGGTCTCCATGGGCGGCATGGCGGCTTCCGGTGGTTACTGGATCTCCACCCCGGCCAGTTACATCGTGGCTAACCCGAGCACTCTCACCGGCTCAATCGGGATCTTCGGCGTCATTAACACCGTCGAAAATACCCTCGGCTCGATCGGCGTGCATACCGACGGCGTGGCGACCTCCGCGCTGGCCGATGTCTCAACCACCAAATCGCTGCCGCCCGAAGTGCAACAGCTGATGCAGCTGAGCATCGAAAATGGCTATAAACGCTTTATCACCCTGGTCGCCAATGCGCGCCAGAGTACGCCGGAGAAAATCGACCAGATCGCCCAGGGTCACGTCTGGACGGGTGAAGATGCGAAAGCCAACGGGCTGGTCGATAGCCTTGGCGACTTTGACGACGCCGTGGCGAAAGCGGCGGAACTGGCGAAGCTGAAACAGTGGCATATCAACTACTACCAGGAAGAGCCAACGTTCTTCTCCATGGTGCTTGATAGCCTGACCGGTTCGGTGCGCGCGTCGCTGCCGGCCGCGCTGCAGGCCTACCTGCCGGCGCCGGTTGCCGCTGCCGCCGATACATTGAAAGCCGAAAGCGACAAGCTGGCGGCGTTTAACGACCCGCAAAACCGTTACGCCTTCTGCCTGACCTGCGCCAATATCCGTTAATTGCGCAGCGCAAAGCCCCGGTGACACCGTTTACCATGTCACCGGGGTGAACCCATCCCCTATGCGCCAACGCACGCATAACCCGAAGTATGACGGGTACAGACGCTGTATTTTTTTACCTGTCACTTTATACTGCGCCTGTCTACGTCCAACCTAAGCGATGATATGCAAAAGAAATCGATTTACGTTGCCTACACCGGTGGGACCATCGGTATGCAGCGCTCTGAACACGGCTATATCCCCGTTTCCGGTCACCTGCAGCGCCAGCTGGCGCTGATGCCTGAGTTCCATCGCCCGGAGATGCCGGACTTTACCATTCACGAATATGCGCCGCTGATGGACTCTTCCGACATGACGCCGGAAGACTGGCAGCATATCGCCGACGATATCCGCACCCATTACGACGAGTACGACGGCTTCGTTATCCTGCACGGTACCGACACGATGGCTTTTACCGCCTCGGCGCTGTCGTTCATGCTGGAACATCTGGGTAAACCGGTCATTGTGACAGGGTCACAAATACCGTTAGCCGAACTGCGTTCCGACGGACAAATTAATTTGCTCAATGCGCTGTACGTCGCCGCCAATTATCCGATTAATGAAGTGACGCTGTTCTTCAACAATCGTCTGTATCGCGGGAACCGCACCACCAAAGCCCATGCCGACGGTTTCGATGCCTTTGCCTCGCCCAATCTGGCCCCTTTACTGGAAGCCGGGATCCACATTCGCCGCCTCGGTACCCCGCCGGCGCCGCACGGCAGCGGCGAGCTGATTGTGCACCCCATCACCCCTCAGCCGATTGGCGTGGTGACGATTTATCCCGGGATCTCCGCCGATGTGGTGCGAAACTTCCTGCGCCAGCCGGTAAAAGCGCTGCTCCTCCGCTCCTACGGCGTCGGTAACGCTCCGCAAAACGGCGAGTTTATTCAGGTGCTGGCGGAGGCCAGCCAGCGCGGGATCCTGGTGATTAACCTGACCCAGTGCATGTCCGGGAAGGTTAACATGGGCGGCTACGCCACCGGTAACGCCCTCGCCCAGGCGGGGGTGATTAGCGGGTTTGATATGACCGTTGAGGCCACGCTGACCAAGCTACACTACCTGCTGAGCCAGAATCTGGGCGTCGAGGAGATTCGCGGCCTGATGCAGGAAAACCTGCGTGGTGAACTGACCCCTGACGAGTAAGGAGATCCCGATGAACAATCGCGCACTACTGCTGGTGGATTTACAAAATGATTTCTGCGCGGGCGGCGCCCTCGCCGTCCCGGAGGGCGACAGCACCATCGATATCGCCAACCGGCTGATTGACTGGTGCCTTGCCCGCGACGAAACCGTCGTCGCCAGCCAGGACTGGCACCCGGCAAACCACGGCAGTTTCGCCAGCCAGCATCAGGCGGAACCCTACACGCAGGGTGAGCTGGACGGGCTGGCGCAAACCTTCTGGCCGAATCACTGCGTGCAGAATAGCGAAGGCGCGGCGCTGCATCCGCTGCTTAAGCAGCAGGCGATCGCAGCGGTGTTCCACAAAGGCGAAAATCCGGCGATCGACAGCTACAGCGCTTTTTTCGACAATGGGCACCGGCAGAAAACCCGGCTCGATGACTGGCTGCGGGAGCGTGGGATCCGCGAGCTTATCGTCGTGGGTCTGGCGACCGATTACTGCGTTAAATTTACCGTTCTCGACGCGCTGGACCTCGGCTATGCCGTCAACGTGATTACCGACGGCTGCCGCGGGGTCAACATCCAGCCGCAAGATAGCGCGCACGCCTTTATGGAGATGGCCGCCGCCGGCGCCACGCTGTACACCCTCGACGACTGGCTGGAAACTCAGGCTTAATCTTCGCGCCCGGAGCACCCGCTGCGGGCCTTTTTTCCTCGTCTCGCTTACGCGCATAAATTGAGCTAACTCGCAGATTCCACACATTATTGCTGATAATGTTAACGGGTTGTTTTTTCGCCACGCCCTTGCTGTGGCGTGTTGGCTTTTTTTATGTCAAAGAGGATTACCGATGAAACTTTTGCCTTTGCTGGCAGCATTACCCCTGCTCTGCGCTTCCATGGTCTCCGCCGGTTCATTGCTCTCCGTCGGCTATTTCAACGGCGGCGGTGACGTCACCGCAGGCCCCGGTGGGGATATTGATAAGCTGGACGTGCGCCAGATAACCCATCTCAATTACTCGTTCGGTCTGGTCTACAACAACGAAAAAGACGAAACCAACGACGCCCTGAAAGATCCTGCCCGGCTGCACCAAATTTGGTTATCCGGGAAAGTACAGTCTGACCTGGCGAAAATCCCCGTCTTACGTCAGCAGAATCCGCAGCTGAAGGTCCTGCTATCCGTCGGCGGATGGGGAGCGCGCGGCTTCTCCGGCGCCGCGGCAAGCAAAGAAACCCGCGCGGTGTTTATCCGCTCTGCGCAAGAGATCGTCCATAAGTATGGCCTCGATGGTATCGATCTGGACTGGGAATATCCGGTCAACGGCGCCTGGGGGCTGGTGGAGAGCCAGGCAAGCGATCGCGATAACTTCACCGCCCTGCTCAAAGAGCTACGCGCAGCATTCGGTCAGCATAAGCTGGTGACCATCGCCGTCGGCGCTAACGCCGAAAGCCCTAAAAGCTGGGTGGATGTACAAGCGATCGCCCCGCTACTGGATTACATCAACCTGATGACCTATGACATGGCCTATGGCACCCAGTACTTCAATGCCAATCTCTATGATTCAACACGTTGGCCGACGGTCGCCGCCGCCGACAAATACAGCGTGGATTTTGTGGTCAATAACTATCTGGCCGCCGGCTTAAAAGCGGGCCAGATGAATTTGGGGATCGGTTTCTATGGTCGGGTGCCGAAACGGGCCGTCGAGCCGGGCATTGACTGGAGTCAAGCGGATGCGCAAAAAAATCCCGTCACCCGGCCTTACTTCGGGCCACAGCAGATGGCGCTATTTAACGCTCTGGGATTCGATCTCAGCAAAGATACCTACGTGAAGTACAACGATATTGTCGCCAAATTGCTTAACGACCCGCAAAAGCGCTTTAGCGAACACTGGGATGATGAAGCGAAGGTGCCATGGCTGTCGGTGCAGTCGGCTGATGGCCAGGCGCTGTTTGCGCTGTCATATGAGAATCCGCGTTCCGTGGCGCTTAAAGCCGAATACATCAGGCAAAAAGGTCTGGCGGGGGCGATGTTCTGGGAGTATGGCGCCGATGAGCAAAACCAGCTGGCGACGCAACTGGCCACCTCGCTCGGCATTAAGCACTAACCGATGCTTCCCCCGGCCCGCCGGGGGAAATCCCTGCCGCACAGCGGCGGCTTACTGCAGCTTTAATGTCGCAATCGGCTTCGGGGCGATGCCAAAATCTTCTTTCAACTGCTGTTTGCTCTTCATCACCATCTGGCCGTTGGTGTCGATGGTCATGTGCTGAGCGTCGCTGTTATGCCGCGCCTGATATAACATCACCAGCTGCAGACTGTTCTCTTTCTGTTCTGCGGTTAACGCCACGCCATCCGGCCACTTACCCAGCTCTACCGCCGTCGCCAGACGCTGATACACTTCCGGCGTCATACTGTCGATAATTTGCTCGATTTCCATCGTCCGCTCAACTCCGCTTTGGAATAATTTGCTGAATCGTTTCTTTAACCTTTGATTTGCTCGCCGTTATCCTCATCATTGAAGCTTAATGAGGCCGAATTCACACAAAAGCGTTCCCCCGTAGGCTGCGGGCCGTCAGGAAACACATGACCCAGATGCGCATCGCAGTTTCCGCAGCGAATTTCAGTACGCTGCATACCGTGGGAGTAATCATTCAGATAACGAATGGCCTCCTCGCTGACCGGCTCATAAAAGCTCGGCCAACCGCAGCCGGAATCGTATTTGGTTTGCGAGTGAAACAGCGCCGCGTCGCACACCAGGCAGTGATAGACGCCGTCTCGTTTGTTGTGGAGCAGTCGCCCGGTGAACGGCGGCTCAGTACCGTGATTCTGCGTCACGTAAAACTGCATCTCGCTCAAATTTTTTTTGAGCTCGTCCGGGGTGGGTTTATTCGCCATGTGCTTGCTTCTCACTGTGGAAAGGACAACTTTACCCGTCGATTCTAACAAAACATTAACAATGAAGCGTGGACTTTTGTTCTAAACTTATTCGATGCCAAAAGGCAGCCCAGATAATTGTGATTTGCATCACATTTTTATCTTTAACGACCTTTAAAATTCCGGGCGCGGCCCCAATATGGAATTGGGCTCAAAGGGAGAGTGAGGCAAATCAATCATGCAAAGGTATGCTCAGGATTGATTTGTCGCAATGATTGACACGATTCCGCTTGACGCTGCGTAAGGTTTTTGTAATTTTACAGGCAACCTTTTATTCACTAACAAATAGCTGGTGGAATATATGACTATCAAAGTAGGTATCAACGGTTTTGGCCGTATCGGTCGCATTGTTTTCCGTGCTGCTCAAGAACGTTCTGACATCGAGATCGTTGCAATCAACGACCTGTTAGACGCTGACTACATGGCATACATGCTGAAGTATGACTCCACTCACGGCCGTTTCAACGGTACCGTTGAAGTGAAAGACGGTCATCTGATCGTTAACGGTAAAAAAATCCGTGTTACCGCTGAACGTGATCCGGCTAACCTGAAGTGGAACGAAGCAGGCGTTGACGTGGTTGCAGAAGCAACCGGTCTGTTCCTGACTGACGAAACCGCTCGTAAACACATCACTGCTGGCGCGAAAAAAGTCGTTCTGACTGGCCCGTCTAAAGACAATACTCCGATGTTTGTTAGAGGCGCTAACTTTGACAAATACGAAGGCCAGGACATCGTTTCCAACGCTTCCTGCACCACCAACTGCCTGGCACCGCTGGCTAAAGTTATCAACGACAACTTCGGCATCATCGAAGGTCTGATGACCACTGTACACGCGACCACCGCGACTCAGAAAACCGTTGATGGCCCGTCTCACAAAGACTGGCGCGGCGGCCGCGGCGCAGCGCAGAACATCATCCCGTCCTCTACCGGTGCGGCTAAAGCTGTAGGTAAAGTCCTGCCAGAACTGAATGGCAAACTGACCGGTATGGCGTTCCGCGTTCCGACCCCGAACGTATCCGTTGTTGACCTGACCGTTCGTCTGGAAAAAGCGGCTTCTTATGAAGAAATTAAGAAAGCCATCAAAGCGGCTTCCGAAGGCGCAATGAAAGGCGTTCTGGGCTACACCGAAGACGACGTTGTCTCTACCGATTTCAACGGCGAAGTTTGCACTTCCGTGTTCGATGCTAAAGCCGGTATCGCTCTGAACGACAACTTCGTGAAACTGGTTTCCTGGTACGACAACGAAACGGGTTACTCCAACAAAGTTCTGGACCTGATCGCTCACATCTCCAAATAAGTTGAGATGAGAACCTGATCCATAAAGGCGACTTCGGTCGCCTTTTTTTTATGGCTTAACTCAGTACCTGCACACCAAGGATTGCACCATGATTAACAAAATTTTTGCTCTCCCGGTTATTGAAGATATTTCGCCAGTCCTTTCCCGTCGCCGGCTCGACGATCTCGAACTGATCGTTGTTGACCACCCACAGGTCAAAGCCTCCGTGGCCTTCCAGGGCGCACACCTGCTCTCCTGGAAACCCGCCGGGGAAGAGGAGGTCCTGTGGCTCAGCGGGAATACTCCGTTCAAAACCGGCGTCGCGCTGCGCGGCGGCGTACCGATCTGCTGGCCGTGGTTCGGCCCGTCAGCACAGCAGGGCTTCCCTTCTCACGGTTTCGCCCGTAACCTACCGTGGGCGCTGAAAGGCCACGACGAAGACGACAGCGGCGTGCTGCTGACCTTTGAGCTGCAAAGTAGCGAAGAGACCCGCAAATACTGGCCGCACGAATTCACCCTCTATGCGCGTTTCAAACTGGGTAAAACTTGTGAGATCGAGCTGGAAGCGCACGGCAAATTTACCACCACCTCGGCGCTGCACACCTACTTCAACGTCGGCGATATCGCGGCGGTGAAAGTCAGCGGCCTTGGCGATCGCTATATCGATAAAGTGAACCATGCCGAAGAAGGCGTGTTGAGCGATGGCGTACAAACTTTCCCTGACCGTACCGATCGGGTGTATTTGAATGCCGAAGCCTGCAGCGTCATTCACGACGATGCGCTGAACCGCAATATCGACGTCGTCCATCATCACCACAGCAACGTGGTCGGCTGGAACCCGGGCCCGGCCCTGTCCGTCAGCATGGGCGATATGCCGGATGACGGTTACAAAACCTTCGTTTGCGTCGAAACCTGTTGCGTCACCGAACCGCAGACGGCCAGCGAAGAAAAACCGTCGCGCCTGGCGCAGACTATTCGGGTGGTAAAACGCGGATAACACCGCCCTTCTCGCGCAATGCGGAATGGATCAAAAACAGGGCGAAATCGCCCTGTTTTTTTACTGATGACACATCCGGCATTGGTGCGTTACCAGAAACCCACCAGCTTCATCCACGCGCCGCCCAGCGCCAGCCAGATGAAAATAGACGCTATCGACACCACGAAACTGACGCCCCACCACTGACCCGTGGTGTTATATCCGGAGCCAAACAGAGCCGGCCCCGGGCCCCCCGAGTATTGCGTCAGCCCCATCGACAAGTTAGACGTATAGCCCAGCACCAGGGCGGCGAAAAGCGGCGGTACGCCGACTGACACGGCAACGGCAAGAAACGCCAGATACATCGCGGAAATATGCGCCATCGCCGACGCGAAGAAATAGCGGGTATAGAAATACACGACGACCAGCAGTAAAAAGACCGTTATCCATTCAAAGTGACCGACATAATCGACAATTCGCGCCGATATCCAGCTAATCATGCCATATTTATTCAGCGCGTTGGCCATCATCACCAGCACGGCAAACCAGAACATGGTGTCCCAGGCCGTTTTTTCTTCAATGATATTTTTCCACGACATGATATTGCTGACCAGGAGCACCATCAGTCCAATAAACGCGGAAAGCGTAGCGGGAATGGCAAAGAAAATATCGCCCACGGTCCAGAGCACTATCAGCAGGATAAAATCCAGCGCAAGGATTTTTTCCGCCAGCGACATCGGCCCCATTTTGCGCAGCTCCTCTCTGGCGATCGCCGGAATTTCCGGCGTTTTTTTCAGCTGCGGCGGATAAATCGCATAAATCACCAGCGGCAACAGGATCAAGGAGGCTATCCCGGGTACGATAGCCCCGATAAACCAGGTCGTCCAGGTGATTTCAATGCCCTGGCTGCGCGCCAGTTCGGCGACCAGCGGGTTACCCGCCATCGCGGTTAAAAACATCGTACAGACAATGGCGTCAATCTGCGAAACGCAGATCATTAAAAAGGCGCCGGCTTTTCTGGCCGTCGCGCCAGGTTCTGACTGGTATGCGGTCGCGATGGACTGCGTAATGGGGTACATAATGCCGCCGCCCCTCGCTGACGCAGAGGGGATCCCCGGCCCGAGAACCACGTCCGACAGGGCCAGACCATAGGCCACGCCCAGCATGCTGGAACCACATTTGGCAATAAACCACAGCGCCACCCGCTTCCCCAGCCCGGTCTTGATCACCGCCCGGGAGATAAACATCGCGATACCAATCAACCAGATCGTAGCGTTAGCAAACCCGGATAACGCGGCGACTTTGTCGCTTTTACCCGGCGAGAGAGGCGTCACCCCCAAAAACGCGGAGACGATCAGCGCGATCATCGTCACCGCCCCCATAGGCAGCACCTTAAGGATGATGGCAAAGATGGTCGCGGCAAAAATAGCAAACATTTGCCAGGCGTGGAGGGACAACCCATCAGGGGGCGGAGTAAACCAGATAATCGCGCCGAACAGTATCGTCAGAGCGGCTTTCCAGAGGGGGAAAGCCAGTTTCACTTCCAGAGGCTTGTTAGGTTCAGTCATGTTATTCTCCTTTTTCTTTTATCTTTAGGAGGATAATCACCACTGAACATTGATATTCATCAACGAATCACGCAGATAGCCCGCACAAAATCAGCACCGTTAAACCATGTCTAAGGGCGTTTTACGCCCCGGTGCCGGAAAGGCCTGTTCCATCACCGCTATATCTTTCTCAGCCAGCGCCACGTCGAGCGCGCCCGCGTTCTCTTTAACGTGCGCAATGCTCCCGGCTTTGGGAATCGCCATCACCCCCTGGTGGCTAATTACCCACGCTAACAATAGCTGCGCCACGGTGACGCCCTTTTCCCGCGCCAGGTTGCTGAGGGCCGGATGATGCATTAAACCATCGCGCAGGCGCCCGGCCTGGGCCAGCGGGCAGTAGGCCATCACCGGAACCTGCTGTTGCTGGCACCACGGCAGCAGATCATGTTCGATACCGCGCGACGCGAGGTGATAAAGCACCTGATCGGTGGCGCACTGCCTGCCGCCGGCGACCCGCCACAACGCCTGCATATCGTCGCGGTCGAGATTCGATACCCCCCAGCGGCGAATTTTACCCTGCGCCACCAGCGTCTCCATCGCTTCAACCGTTTCCTCAAGGGGGAAGTCTCCGCGCCAGTGCAGCAGGTACATATCGAGATAATCGGTCTCCAGGCGGCGTAAACTGGCTTCACAGGCGCCGATCATCTTGCGCCCGCCGGCATTCCACGGATAGACTTTGGAGACCAGTACCACCCGGTCACGCAGGCCGCGAATCGCTTCGCCCACCACCTCTTCCGCCCCGCCATTGGCGTACATCTCGGCGGTATCGATGACCGTCAGTCCCAGCTCGACGCCCGCTCGTAGTGCAGCGACCTCCTGCGCCCGCCGGGCCGCGCTTTCGCCCATATACCAGGTGCCCTGCCCGATGGCAGGAACCGCCGCACGATCGCCAAAACGCAATGTTTTTTTCATCATCGACCCTCCCGTTATGCCTCTGCACCACCGTAATGCAAAACAGGGCCTTACGCCCTGTTTTGATGCACAAATATCTTCATATTGGTGCACAATCAGAAGGTGTAGGTGATCCCCGTGGAGATCACGCCGCTCCAGGATTTGTCCACCATCGGGCTGTCGGTGATTTCATCGGACAGACGGGTGTAACGCGCCGCGCCATAGACGCTCCAGTCGCCGAGGAAGCGATAGTTCGCCGACAGTTCCAGATACGGGTTCCAGCTGCTATCCGGGTCGTAGCTGCGCATCCCGCTGCGATTCGACTCATGCTTTGAAACACCGTAGTAGTATTCATTCTGATTATCGCTATTCCACTCTACGCCGATCCCCGGCGTTAAAGTCAGGTTGCCATTGGTATAGCGATACAGCCAGGCCATGTCCCAGGTGATACCGTTGCTGTTATCCAGCGTATCGCCGGCGAGCGTGGTTCGCAGGAAGCCATACTGCGTGTTGTGGACGTAAGACAGCCCGGCCATCATGGTCGATTTACGCCGATCCAGCTTGCGCATCTGCTCGCTGTCGCTGTCGCCCGGCTTGAAGTACAACGGAGACCAGTAGGCGGTAATGGAGAGCTTGTCAGCGTCGTCATTCCACAAATAGTAGCCGCCGCCTAACCCACGGAACCAAAAATTCTCGCTCTCGTAGCTAATCGCAGGGACAGGGTAAATATCAGCATCATATTGTTTATAAGGGTTCTCGACGATACCCACGCCGGCCCCTAACGTGAGCTTCCCTTCAGCGTGCGCAGCCGATACCGAGGCTACAAGACACACACCTAGTGCCAGAGGTTTGATCTTATTCACAATCCATATTCCCGTTTGTCAAATATACGCGAGGGCAGTGTAACGTCGTACACCTCATGCCTCAAATTTTTTACCCGTCATTACATAAAACCATCCAATCTCTCATCAACAGATGACCACAAACTTGCAGCAGGATGACAACCGCATGACGCAACCTGGCAAGACGTGCGAAAAAGCACCTTTTTTCCGGATGAGTTATTGATATGTCATTGAAATTGATTTTTGGCGGCATGCAAGTTTTCTAAATGCATCTACGCTTTAATTTAGAAGAGGTAATTGTGGCGCACGTTATCTATATCGCTCCGCCAACCTGGCATAAGGGTTGCTGGAGATTCGGTGAACGTCGCTCAGCTTACCTCTTCCGGGAGCTCCCACTATTCATATGAACGGCTCTCAACTTGTGCTAAAAACGAAAGGACGGCATGCCATGAATATATTCGATCACTATCGCCAGCGTTATGAAGCTGCCAAGGACGAAGAGTTCACACTGCAGGAGTTTCTTACCATCTGCCGGCAAGATCGCAGTGCTTATGCCAACGCGGCAGAACGGCTGCTGATGGCCATCGGTGAACCAGTCATGGTCGATACAGCCCTGGAGCCAAGGCTGTCCCGTCTCTTTTCAAACCGGGTTGTCGCTCGCTATCCGGCATTTGAAGAGTTTTACGGTATGGAAGATGCTATCGAGCAGATAGTCTCTTACCTGAAACATGCCGCACAGGGCCTGGAAGAGAAGAAACAGATTCTGTATCTGCTGGGCCCGGTGGGCGGCGGCAAATCTTCGCTTGCCGAACGCCTGAAATCGTTGATGCAGCGCGTGCCTATCTACGTCCTGAGCGCTAACGGCGAACGCAGTCCGGTAAACGACCATCCGCTGTGCCTGTTTAACCCGCAGGAAGATGCGCAGATTCTGGAGAAAGAATACGGCGTACCTAACCGCTATCTCGGAACGATTATGTCGCCGTGGGCCGCCAAACGTCTGCATGAATTCGGCGGCGATATCACCAAATTCCGCGTCATCAAAGTCTGGCCGTCGATCCTTGAACAGATTGCCATCGCGAAGACCGAACCCGGTGATGAGAATAACCAGGATATCTCCGCGCTGGTCGGTAAGGTGGATATTCGTAAGCTGGAGCACTATGCCCAGAACGATCCGGACGCCTACGGCTACTCCGGCGCCCTGTGCCGAGCCAACCAGGGGATTATGGAGTTCGTCGAGATGTTTAAAGCGCCGATTAAGGTGCTGCATCCGCTGCTGACCGCGACCCAGGAAGGTAACTATAACGGTACCGAAGGGATTTCCGCCCTGCCGTTCAACGGGATTATTCTCGCGCACTCAAACGAATCCGAGTGGGTGACCTTCCGTAATAACAAAAACAATGAGGCCTTCCTTGACCGTGTCTATATCGTCAAAGTGCCTTATTGCCTGCGCATTTCCGAAGAGATGCGTATCTATGAGAAACTGTTGAACAACAGCGAGCTGGCCCATGCGCCCTGCGCCCCCGGCACCCTCGAGACCCTGTCGCGCTTCTCGATTCTGTCGCGCCTGAAAGAGCCGGAAAACTCGAGCATTTACTCGAAAATGCGCGTCTATGACGGCGAAAGTCTGAAAGATACCGACCCGAAAGCGAAATCCTATCAGGAATATCGCGATTATGCCGGCGTCGATGAAGGGATGAACGGTCTGTCCACCCGCTTCGCCTTTAAGATATTGTCACGCGTATTTAACTTCGACCATGCCGAGGTTGCCGCGAACCCGGTCCATCTGTTCTATGTCCTGGAGCAACAAATCGAGCGCGAACAGTTCCCGCAGGAGCAGTCGGAGCGCTATCTGGAATTCCTCAAAGGCTATCTGATCCCGAAATACGCCGAGTTTATCGGCAAAGAGATCCAGACCGCCTATCTGGAATCCTATTCCGAATATGGGCAGAACATCTTTGACCGCTATGTCACCTATGCGGACTTCTGGATTCAGGATCAGGAATACCGCGATCCGGATACCGGCCAGCTGTTCGACCGCGAGTCGTTGAACGCAGAACTGGAAAAAATTGAGAAGCCCGCCGGGATCAGCAACCCGAAAGACTTCCGTAATGAGATAGTCAACTTCGTGCTGCGCGCCAGAGCCAACAACAACGGACGGAACCCGAACTGGACCAGCTATGAAAAACTGCGCACGGTTATTGAGAAGAAAATGTTCTCCAATACCGAAGAGCTGTTGCCGGTGATTTCGTTCAACGCCAAAACCTCAACCGATGAGCAGAAGAAGCACGACGATTTTGTCGACCGTATGATGGAAAAAGGCTATACCCGTAAGCAGGTCCGTCTGCTGTGCGAATGGTATCTGCGCGTACGTAAATCGTCCTGATGTACAAGCCCGGTAGTGAGACAACTACCGGGCATATAACAACTGCGTATGCCCGTAATCAGTCGATGGCAGGCAGGCGATGAGCAGACTCAGGTCAGCGACCTGGTGGGAAAGCGCCGCTAATGCCCTGCCGCGAATGACGAAAGGCAGAGTTGGCAATGGCAGTACAGGAGGGCATATGACCTGGTTCATAGACCGGCGCCTGAACGGAAAGAATAAAAGCGCGGTGAATCGCCAGCGCTTTTTGCGCCGTTATAAGGCGCAGATTAAACAATCGATCTCCGAGGCGATTAATAAACGTTCGGTGACCGATATCGACAGCGGTGAGTCCGTCTCCATTCCGACGGACGATATCAACGAGCCGATGTTTCACCAGGGTCGCGGCGGGCTGCGCAACCGCGTACACCCCGGAAACGACCACTTTGTGCAAAATGACCGCATCGAACGACCGCAGGGTGGAGGCGGCGGAGGCGGTAGCGGTCAAGGGCAAGCCAGCGCCGATGGCGAAGGCCAGGATGAATTTGTCTTTCAGATCTCCAAAGACGAGTATCTGGATCTGCTGTTCGAAGACCTCGCCCTGCCGAATCTGAAGAAAAACCAGCAGCGGCAGCTTACCGAGTTTAAAACCCACCGGGCAGGCTTCACCGCCAACGGGGTGCCGGCCAATATCAGCGTGGTTCGCTCCCTGCAGAATTCGCTGGCGCGACGCACGGCGATGACCGCCGGCAAGCGACGCGAGCTGCGGGCGCTGGAGGAGGACCTGGACACCATTGCCAAAAGTGAACCGGCACAGCTGCTGGAAGAAGAACGGCTGCGCCAGGAAATTGCCGAACTGCGGGCAAAAATAGACCGGGTGCCGTTTATCGATACCTTCGACCTGCGCTACAAGAATTACGAAAAACGACCTGAACCCTCCAGCCAGGCGGTAATGTTCTGCCTGATGGATGTGTCGGGTTCGATGGACCAGGTCACCAAGGATATGGCCAAACGTTTTTACATCCTGCTGTATCTGTTCCTCAGCCGGACCTATAAAAACGTCGAGGTGGTCTACATTCGCCACCATACGCAGGCCAAAGAGGTCGACGAACACGAGTTTTTCTATTCGCAGGAAACCGGCGGCACCATTGTTTCCAGCGCGCTGAAGCTTATGGATGAAGTCGTGAAAGCGCGTTACGATCCGGCGCAGTGGAATATCTACGCCGCGCAGGCATCGGACGGCGACAACTGGGCGGACGATTCACCGCTGTGTCACGAACTGCTGGCGAAAAATATCCTGCCGGTGGTGCGCTACTACAGCTACATAGAGATAACCCGCCGCGCGCACCAGACCCTGTGGCGCGAATATGAACACCTCCAGGAGACCTTCGAAAACTTCGCCATGCAGCATATCCGCGACCAGGAAGATATCTACCCGGTCTTCCGCGAGCTGTTTCATAAGCAGGGCACGACCGCCAGTAATTAACTTAACGGCCGGCAGATTGCTGTCGGCCGTTTCTTCACCGGCTTAAGGGTTATCACCTATCCTGGCAGACCAGCTCATCGCGCCCAGGCTCTTTTTTCAGCGCGCCGTTCGCAATCTCCGCCATTACCAGATCGACAACCTCCTGGCTCTGGTGAACCTTGCCGCATTTGACCACGATCTGCCGCGCGTTGTCATATCCCGGCGCCCACAGCCGGTTATTCAACTGGACATCTTTGTAGATAGCGATGAGGGGCTTGTTCCACGCCGCCGCCATATGCACCACTGACGTATCCGGCGAGATAATCATATCAGCCCCGGCAATTAACCCCATCGCGTGATGCAGGGTCTTAAAGGGGTTAACGCTGACTCTCTCAGGTAACGGGATGCGGATTTCATCCCGGTGATCCAGCAGAATAATATGCACATCGGGGTAAGATTCGCGTAGCCGGCTGATGATTATCGCCAGTTGCTCCTGCGACAGACTGCGATCCGGATGCCCGGCAAAAATATTAATGACCACCTTGCGCCCCTCGACGCTGGCGAGATACTGAGCGACCTGCCGGGAAACTTCCTGCGGAATATGCAGGTCATATGTCTGCAGATGCCTTTGCTCCAGTTGCAAATAGTCGGCAATAAGGGCAAATGTTTTACTGACGTGCCAGTTTGCGCAATCAAATTCAAAAGACTTTGTATAGTGATTAATCGAGGCCCATTTATTAAAGCCTAACACCGCCTTTGCTTTTATCTGTCGTAACAGCAACATTCTATGTACGGGAATATCGAACAGGGAGGGATCGATAACAATATCGTACTTATTATTCGCCAGCTCATTAATAACCGACTTAGGGACATTGTGCCTAAATTTACGCAGAAAACTGGCGGAATCCACATTCTCAGCTTCATAAATATAGCGAATCCCCGGATGATATCGCATCACCTGGCTGTTCGACTGTGCCAGAAGAAAATCAACGACATACCCCGACTCATAGAGACATTTAACCAGAGCAGAATCCACGACCACGTCGCCTATCGCGCCTTCGTTACGCATCAACAGCACCGTTTTCGCCGAGGACAAATCCGCTGCGCTACGCGTATGTCTATCCCAAAGCGTTTTCGCGATATACACGCGCATAGCATTGCGAACTTTTTTGGTAAAATAGTTACGGCGCCTGTTCAGCTCTCTTATTTTTTTAAACTTCCCTGGGGAACCTTGCACCGCGTGTTTCTCCATCATCATCATCTCGTTACAACCCTCAACGGCCCTACTATTCGTTTTGTTAAGGACTCAATAAAATAAGAAAAGTTCGATTGCTTAATAACATTTTCTTGCTTTCACCACGCCAGCATTTTTTATTGAAGATAAAATGAGTTGATCATGAATTAAATATGGATAACGCCGGCTAAAAAGAGAAATGGACATCGGGTGTCGCGACGATAATTCCTGCGCGGGCGGCGATATTCCCTGACCTCCTCATTCAGCAACAGACCATCGAACCGATCGGCGGCGGCACGCTGAGGTTTTCATCCGCCAGGAAGAGGATTAAGCTTACCGTTTTGCCATCACGGGAAGGACAACATGAACATGCCGGCACGGTCGAACACGCATCAGCAGCTCCTTGAATTACTGGCAGAACAGCAGGCGCGCTATCGGGTTGTGGAGCATGAAGCGGTGGGCCAATGCGAGGCCGTTTCTGAGATTCGCGGAACCGCCCTGGGCCAGGGAGCCAAAGCGCTGGTCTGTAAGGTCAAAGGCAACGGCGTCAACCAGCACGTTCTGGCGATCCTCGCCGCCGATCGGCAGGCCGATTTATCGCGCGTCGCGCGGCATATCGGCGGCAGCAAAGCCTCGCTGGCCAGCCCGGCGGAGGTCGATGCGCTAACCGCCTGCGTTTTTGGCGCCATTCCGCCGTTCAGCTTTCACCCCGCCTTACGGCTAATTGCCGACCCGCTGCTGTTCGACCGCTTCAGTGAAATTGCCTTTAACGCCGGTCTGCTGGAGAAGTCGATCATCATGAATACCGAGGATTATCTGCGCATTGCCCGCCCGGAACTGGTGGTCTTCCGCCGCGAAGACTGACGCCAGCCTGTCGCCCGGCATTATGCAGATGCCAGAAAGAACATTCTGGCGCCAAAAAAAGCCTGTTTACTCACGCTATTACGCGTAAAGTAGACGGGCTTATTATTCTGGCAAGGATCTCCCGACATGTTCGATACGACCCTGTTTATTCTTCTGGGGCTGGCCGCGCTGGGTTTTGTGAGTCATAACACCACCGTGGCAATCTCTATCCTCATATTAATTATCGTCCGCGTCACCCCGCTCAACGTCTTCTTCCCGTGGATTGAAAAACAGGGGCTGACGATCGGCATTATTATTCTGACTATCGGCGTCATGGCCCCCATTGCCAGCGGTACGCTGCCGCCCTCAACGTTGCTCCACTCTTTTGTCAACTGGAAGTCGCTGCTGGCGATTGCCATTGGCGTATTTGTCTCCTGGCTCGGCGGCCGCGGCGTGGCGCTGATGGGGTCGCAGCCGCAGCTGGTCGCCGGGCTGCTGGTCGGCACGGTGCTGGGCGTGGCGCTGTTTCGCGGCGTGCCGGTCGGCCCGCTGATTGCCGCCGGGATCATCTCGCTGTTTATCGGGAAGTCGTAGTCAGGCTCGCCAGATAGCGCCCCGGGGTCTGCCCCAGCCCCTTTTTAAACATGGTGATAAAAGCGGTGGTGGAGTCATATCCCAGGCTTTGCGCGGTTTGCTGCACCGTTTGCCCGCGAATCAGCATTTGCAGCGCGAGGATCAGCTGCAGCTGGTGCCGCCAGCGACGAAAGCTCAGGCCGGTCTCGCGAACCACCAGCCGCGCCAGATTGCGTTCGCTCATCGCGAACTCCGCCGCCCATTGCCCCAGCGTCTGCCATCGGGCCGGATCGACCGCCATCACATCCGCCATCTGGCGAATCTTAGGATGACCGGAAACCGGTAGCTGCAGATGCTCCTGCGGCTGCTGCGGCAGTTCATCAAACAGCACCTGCACCAGCCTTTGCGTCGCCGGCTGGTCGAACAGCGCCCCGTTACGCCCGGCAAGCGTCAGAATCAGCTCGCGCACCAGCGGAGAAATCTTTAACGTGCAGCAGTGCGGCGGCATCGGCGCCGCGCCGGGTTCAATAAACAAAAAGCTGATTTGCGCTCCCGGCGTCGCGCGGTTGCTGTGGGGCACCCGCCCCGGAACCCACACCGCATATTGTGGCGGCACCATCCACATGGCGTTTTCCACCTCACAGGTCAATGCGCCATGCAACGCGAGGATCAGCTGCCCTTTGCGGTGCTGATGCTGGGGGATAAACTGCTCGTCCTCCACCACCTGAATGCGAAAAGCGAGGGCCGCTTCGTGGCCGCTGTCCGGGTCATAGCCATCCAGACCAAGTCCAATCATCACATTGTCCGATTTTAGCGATAATCTGTCATTTTAGCTTGATTTAAACAGCCGGTAAACGCGCTATTGTAGCCCTCCTGTTCACTCGTCAGAGATCGCTATGAGTTCTGTTCTGCCTTCTGCCGGCCGCCGTAATCTGCTGTTGATTGCCGGAATTTTATTAATTGCCACCACCCTGCGGGTGACCTTTACCGGCGCCGCCCCGCTGCTGGATGCGATTCGCGCGGAGTACGGCCTCACCACCGCGCAAACCGGGATGTTAACCACCCTACCACTGCTGGCCTTTGGCCTGGTCTCCCCGCTGGCGGCAGGCGTCGCCCGCCGTTTGGGCATCGAACGGAGCCTGCTGTTAGCATTGGTGCTGATTTGCCTGGGGATTGGATTACGTTCCCTGCCGTCCACCGCTCTGCTTTTTATCGGCACCGCCATCATCGGCTGCGGCATCGCATTAGGTAACGTGCTGTTGCCGGGCTTAATCAAGCGTGATTTCGCGCAACATGTCGCCAAAATGACCGGCGCGTACTCGCTCACCATGGGCGGCGCGGCCGCACTGGGGTCGGCAATGGTCGTCCCCCTGGCGCTCGCCGGTTTTGGCTGGCGCGGCGCGCTCTTTATGCTGATGGCCTTCCCGTTGCTGGCGCTGCTGTTCTGGCTACCGCAGGCGCGTAAGCAGGCCACCGCACCGCTCACCGGTTCCGGCGCGATGCACAATCGTGGGATCTGGCGTTCGGCGCTGGCCTGGCAGGTGACGTTGTTCCTCGGCATCAACTCGCTGGTCTATTATGTGGTTGTCGGCTGGCTGCCGGCGATCCTGCAGAGCCTCGGCTACAGTGAAGCGCAGGCCGGCTCCCTGCATGGCTTACTCCAGCTGGCGACCGCCGCCCCGGGTATCGCGATCCCGCTGATTCTCCACCGGCTGAAGGATCAGCGCGGCATCGCGATCCTGGTGGCCCTGATGTGCGCAGTCAGCGCCGGAGGTTTGTGGTTCTGGCCCGGCCAGGCGGTGCTGTGGACGCTGATCTTCGGTTTCGGTTCAGGGGCGACGATGATTCTGGGGCTGACCTTTATTGGCCTGCGCGCCAGCTCCGCGCACCAGGCGGCAGCGCTGTCTGGCATGGCGCAAACGGTCGGTTACCTGCTGGCCGCCTGCGGGCCGCCGGTGATGGGGAAAATTCATGACGCCAACGGCGACTGGCATATCCCCCTGATTGCCGTCGCGTTAATTTCCGTCGCGATGGCCGTGTGTGGCGCCCTCGCCGGGCGCAGCCGGGAGATTAACGGGTAACGCGTTGCCATTCCCCGTCGGCCGCCACGCGGCTGACGGCTTCACCTCCCCGACCAGCACCGCGTCCGGGGAGGTGAAGCCGTCCGGGAACGGCCTTAAGCCATGCTGAGGTTATTGAGCCGCGGTATGTAAAAACGCCTGTACCAGCGGCGATGGGCGCCCTTCCAGCGCGTTGCGTTCATGCTGGAACAATGTCGCCACAAAGAACGGATGGGTGACCAGTTCCACCGCCCGAATCTCCCCCTCTTCATCCCAGCCGGTCACCCGCAGGTCGCCCTGCTCCAGCTCACGGGCAAAGTCGTCAGCAATGCCGTAGTTACAGTGGTAACCCTCTTCGATTTTATCGCGGCCGTAGGCCCGGGCAATCAGGGTATTCGCGCGCAGTTCAATCGTATCCGACTTTTCAACCAGCGAGCAGCTTAACGGCGCAATGATCATGCGCCCTTCGGTGTCGGTTTCCGCATGCGCCGCATCTTCCCAGCCCATCACGTTACGCGCATATTCGATAATCGCGTGCTGAAAGCCCCCGCAGGTACCGAGGAAAGGGACGCTATTTTCGCGGGCATGACGAATGGCGATAAACGCGCCCTCGGCGTTCTTGTACGGGCTGGCGGGAACCAGCCAAATCGCGTCGTAATCGGCAACGGCGTCGGCATGATGAATATCGCTGGTTGCCAGCCAGTCATAGCGAACGGGCAGTTCCAGCACGGCGGCGGCATCATCGATAGCAAGGGGAATCGCTTTATGTGCAATCACGTCGGGATGGTAGTCGCCAACCAGGGCAATACGCAGGGGGGTGTTCATAGCAGGGTCCTTATGTCAGGGCGTTTTTCGGTCAACACAAGGAGCCTCAGATTAGCGATCTCCTGCGCGGAACACAATCCTTATTTTATCTCGTAACTGTCCGACGCATCGCCATATTTGGTTGCTTTCGGTTCGGGCAATTTACCTTGAGAGGCGCTATTGTATAGCGCAGAGGAGATATCGTGGACGGAATGATGAAGAGCAAGATTCTGGTCAGCGCCTGCCTGATGGGTTTTCAGGTGCGCTATAACGGTAGTGATAAAGCACAGCTCGCCGAAACGCTGGCCCGCTGGCAGCGCGACAACCGGCTGGTGATTCACTGCCCGGAACTGGCCGCCGGTTTGCCGGTTCCCCGACTCCCGGCAGAAATTCTCAACGCCCAGGGAGCGGATGTGATGCGGGATCGCGGGCGCATCGTCGAAAGCAACGGCCATGACGTTACCGCCCACTATCAGCTGGCCGCCTGGCTGGCATTGCGGGCCGCTCAGGAAGCCGGCTGTGCAGCCGCATTGTTGACCGACGGCAGCCCCACCTGCGGCAGCCAGTTTATCTATGATGGCACCTTCAGCGGGCAGAGAAAGCCGGGTTCCGGCGTTGCCGCCGCTCTGCTGCGCGAGCACGGCATTACGGTTTTTTCCGACCGGCAAATACCCCAGCTGCTTGCCTGGATGGCACAAAAGGAGAACAGCGATGATTCAGTGTAAACGCGTTTACGATCCGCCAGAAACCAGCGATGGCTATCGTGTGCTGGTCGACCGGCTCTGGCCGCGAGGCATCAAAAAAGAGGCGCTGCGCTACGATGAATGGTGTAAATCACTCACCCCTTCGTCGGCGCTGCGTAAAGCGCTGCACGGTGAGGCCATCGATTTTACCCACTTCACTCAACAGTACCGCGAGGAGCTCGATGCCCATCGCGACGAAGGGCTGCGCCTCGCCGCGCTGGCTCGCCAGCAGCCGTTAACCTTGCTGTATGCCGCGAAAGATACCCGGCAAAATCACGCGCGGGTGCTGGCAAACTGGCTGGAAAATCTCGCCTGATCGCGGGGCGATTACGACTTCGCGGGATGGTCGCGCCGCCATAACTCCCATTCGTCGAGCGTTTCACCGCCGGGCAGTTTGCAATCTGAGCGTACGCCCTGCGGGGTCTGTACCGGGATCAGGTTCCCCCCCTGCTGGGTACAGTAAACCGAAGCCGGGTTAGCCATACCGATGGACTGCGGCGGAGGCGGCGCATCCTGTTGTTGCGCGCACCCCGCCAGGGCCAGCGGCAGCATAATGGTCATCCACTTCATATTGACTCCTTCTTTGCACAGAGCACTCATTCGCCCTGATTCTTCATGGTTTCTCCATTTTAACTACACTTTTGCCCCTTAGAGTAGCGCTTGTTCTCAGGCTGACCAGAGAACAGATCATTCCATAATCAATGAGTTTTCCCCGCCGCCCCCGGCGGGGCTTTTTTTTCCTTCCCCTTACCGCTGTTCCCGCAGCCCATGATCTAACCTTCGTTGCATCTGCGATTGTTCTTCGCAGTAAATCGCAGCCTATCGGCTGGCGCTAACGCCCGATGATGGGAATTGTACGTTCATATTGACTCAGATGCGGGAATATCCAGTATGATAGCCAGGTTATCCTTCAGGCGGCCTCTATGCTGGCGGCGGATTTTCCACGCTATTCCGGGCCCGCGTTGCGCAAGCCAGGCCGCGGGAACCCGCATTTTCTCAGCGCAAATCAGGCTTGATGCGCCTGAAGGGGTCGGTGTTTAACAGACGTAACTTTGAGTTTCAGGGGCAATATAATGAGAGTGGGTATTCTTTTTCCGGTGGTTATCTTTATCGTCGCCGTTGTTTTTCTCGGTTGGTTTTTTGTCAGCGGTTATGCGGCTCCGGGCGGCGCGTAATGAAAAAAAGCACCATGCTGATGATTATCATCGCCATCATCGCCCTCGCTGGCGTTCAGTTCGGCTGGTGGTAATCGTTGCGACACTTTTTTTCACTCGTGCAATATTGCAGAGTTGTCTTATCCACTCAATAAGTTAGCGCGATACACTCACTTCCTCAGCCGATTCCGCAAGCCCATTGCCAGCGGACGGCAGGCAACCGGAGAAGTGAGAAATGAAAAAACCGATCGTGTTATCGTTGATTCTTGCGCTATGCACGCTGTTATCGGGATGCATTGTTGATCATGGTTATCACCACAGGCACCACCACCATCATTATGACGGTCGAGGCTGGTGATCGCAGAGTGGAACAAGGCGAACGTGAGTTCGCCTTGTTTTATTTAGTCCTGGCGGTCAGAACCTAAAAAGAAGAAGCCTAGCGGAATAGAAAATAGCAGGGTAAACACGATGCTGTAAACGGTCACCATCGCCCCTTGCAGGAAGAACATTGACGTACTCCATTCTGAGTACGGCATATTGTATTCACTGACGACGCCACCGAACGTCGCGCGTCCGACCACGGTGAGCGCGATGGCAAACACAATCCCTATTGCCAGGAAGAATTTCTTACTGTTTTTATTGCTGGTAAGTTTTTGCAGAATCATCCGGGTTCCCTTTTCTCTGACCGATAATCGGCTGTATATGTAACATCAATGCAATAAAAATTGAAGGTTTTTTGTTACAATACAGAGGTTAACACTGCCGGGCCGGTATGAATACCGGCCGCGCCATTACGATTGCAGGGTAGCCAGACGGGCGGCAAAACCGACAAAGACCAGACCAATCAGGCTGTTGCCAATTTTCGCCAGTTTCTTTTTCGTTTTCACATAGCGGGTGACGAAGGAGCCGGAGAGAATTAAAAAACTCATATACATGAAGCTAATCACTTCCAGCGTCAGCGCAAGGATAAAGAACGCCACTCCCGGCGTTCTGGCGTTAACGTCGATGAACTGGACGAAAAACGAGACATAGAAAAGAATCGCTTTGGGGTTGGTCAGGCTCATGGTCAGCGAGCGTTTCAGAATCGCGCTCCCCGGTTCCGCGCCGGCATCGGCCTGCCCTTCCCGCTGGGTCAGCACCGCATAAAGCATCTTACCACCGAGCCACAGCAGATAAATCGCCCCCAGATAGCGAACGATATTAAACAGCACCGGCGTGGTCTTAATCAGGGTTGCGACACCGGCAAAAGCCAGCAGCATCAGCACCGCATCACCGATAAACACCCCGGCCGCCGCCAAATACCCCTTTTTAACCCCGTGAGCAATGCCGGTTTTGAGGACAAAAAAGGTATTGGGGCCCGGAACCAGAATGATAAAAATCGCCCCGACCAGATAGGTCAGATAATTCAATACACCAAACTCAGCGAACACACTGCACTCCTTCGCGTTCAACAAAAAACATGATCGCGCTCACGTTAACGCAACTGTCGTGATTTTGAAAGCGCTTACCGTGCTTGTTGACTTAGTAGAGTGAAGCTTCACCCAGCGGCCGGGTTTTGAAACGACGATGGACCCACAGGTACTGCTCCGGCGCGCGCAAAATCTCTTTTTCGATGACTTTGTTGATATAGCTGGCCGCATCCTGTTTATCCTCACCTGGATAATCATTCAGCACATCGCTGATATGCAAGGTGTAACCTTTTCTGTCCATTTTGCGCACCATGCTGATACTCAGCATCTTCGCCCCGGAGAGTCGGGACAGCACATAGGTACCGTTAGTGGTTGCCGCCTGAGGGACCGAGAAAAACGGCGCAAAAACGCTGCCTTTAGGACCGTAGTCCTGATCCGGGGCAAACCATACCGCTTCCCCTGCTTTCAGCGCATGCACCAGGCCGGATAAATTACGGCGATCGATCATCGCTTTATTCGAACGCAGGCGCCCGCGGGTTTGCACCCATTCCATCAGCGGACTGTTATGCGGCCGATAGGTCGCCATCATCGGACGGCATAACCCCATGGTACGGCCGCCAAGCTCCAGCGACATAAAGTGCACGCCTACGACCATCACGCCTTGTTCGGCGCAAAGCGCTTTGCTCAGGTTGTCGAAGCCTTCAACGTTAAACCATTTCTTGACCCGTTCGTCGCTCCAGAACCAGGCCATCCCGGTCTCAATAAGCCCCATTCCCAGCGACATGAAGTTTTGCTCGATCATCTTTTCACGCGCCTGCAGCGCCATGTCGGGAAAACAGAGTTCGAGGTTGCGACGGGCAATATGCTCCCGGCGCTTAAGGAAACGACGTGACGCCTTGCCCGCGCTGGTACCAATGATATGCAACAGCGGGTAGGGTAATTGCACGATTAACCACAGGATTGAGAGGCCGAACCAGGTTCCCCAGTTGCGAGGGTGCAGAAGACTTTTATTAAAAGCGCAAGACATGATTATTCCTGTAAACGTCTGGAAATGAGGTAGCGCTTAAGGAAAAAACGAAGTCCCTTCATCAGTCGTTAGGCGGTACGTATAGCAAGTATGACAATAGTAATCCGGTGAAATTCACTCCGGCAAGTAAAAAACAACTTCAACCGAAAAAAACACAATACCCGCACACTTGTAACAAAATGTAAAATAAAGCTCAGTCGTTTATTACAAATATTTACGAGTATAACCGTTCTCAAGCTAATCATTCAGCAGATGAGCACACAGATGACAAAATAGCCGCTCGGTTAGCCATCACGATGCCGGCGCAGCCCCCTTCACTGCTGGCGTTGCCGGCATCATCGCGCGTTTTCCCTGAATCAGGTAATAATACCGTTGCCCGGAATATATTGGCCTCTGACTGATTGCCGGGAGGGTCAATGGGAATATCCCTTAACCGCTTTTCATAAGAAAAACTAATTATCAATATCGCGTATGAATTAAGAATTACCTTATTTTACTTTACTGACATTAAATGACGCTCAGATGAATTCACGCTCTTCCATGCATTTATTTCAGACGATCGCTTCCAGCCGTCGCATCTTTAACTGAACAACAGGCGATAAAATTCAGACGCCGCTTTTGACTTTGAAAAAAACGCATCATCGCCAAAAATCGCGGGCGATTCTCACGTTTCAACAGGCCATTACAGACAATTTTTAGCGCCTGTTTAACGCCTTCATCTTTGATAAGCCCCCGCGGCGACATCAGTGACATCGGCCCGTGATGACAGCGAAAGGTCGTGAAGCCGCCGCGGGCGAACAGCCCCTGCCAGCCTTCCCGACTCAGGGGGCTAACGTGAGATTTCACTACGCCCTGCAACGTCATTCTGGCGTCTTCTTCCAGCATATTCTCGGTATACATAATATCGTGGGTCAGCAACCGACCGCCGGGTTTAAGGACCCGATAATATTCCGCCACCAGCTTTTCTTTGGCTTTATCGGCATACATCGTCAGCATCGCCTCATTAATCACCACATCGAATGTGTTATCGGCAAACGGTAAACGGCTGGCGTTGGCTTCCATCACGATGACCTTATTATCCACCCCTTCCCTGACAATGTTTTGTCGGGCTTTCGCCAATGCCTCTTTATCCATATCGATGGCATACACGCAGCAGGCAAAACGTTTCACCAACGCAACCGAGGTGGTCCCCATATTACAGGCTACCTCCAGTACCTTACCGTCAGATGACAGACTGGCCTGCTGAAACAGCCACTCCGTTGCTTCTATTCCGCCCGGGCGTAAGCGGGTTTTGCCCAGGCTGGCCAAAAAGGTATGGCCGGCTTTGTCACTCGCATTCATCGTCACCTCCCAAAAAGATGCATTATAAATACATCATTATGATTGATGAGGGAATGGTGAGAATGAATTTTATTTGCATTGACGCCCGGTACTGGAGATTTCCGCCTGCACAGGTGAAAAAGATCGCAATGTAATTAAAATAGTTAACAATTACTTATAGTCACTATTGCGTTTTCCTCTGCTGCCGGCGGTGGGTTTCAATTGTAATGAGAACCATTCTCATATTAACATATCCCCTATTGTCCACCTGTTCCGAACCCGGTTATGTCCCAGCCTACCGCCACCGCCGCCCCGTTGACGCTTGCGTCGCTTTATCACGCCCACCATGGTTGGCTGAAGAACTGGCTGACCCGCAAGCTGCAATCCTCCTTCGATGCCGACGATGTCGCCCAGGATACCTTTCTGCGGGTGATGGGCGGTGAATCCTTAATCACCATCCGCGATCCTAAATCTTTTCTCTGTACCATCGCCAAACGGGTGATGATCGATCTGTTTCGCCGCAACGCGCTGGAGCGCGCCTGGCTGGAGATGATCGCTCAACTGCCGGAAGAGCTGGCCCCCTCCCCCGAGCTGCAGCAAAGCCAGCTCGAAACGTTGCAACAGATAGACGCCATGCTGGATGGTCTGAGCAGGAAAGCCCGCGAGGCCTTTTTGCTTTCTCAGCTTGAAGGTCTGACCTATGCCGAGATCGCCGGACGGCTGGCGGTATCGGTCAGTTCGGTGAAAAAGTACGTGGCGAAAGCGACCGAGCATTGTCTGCTTTTTCGCCTGGAGCATGGACTATGAGCGGCGCGACATTAAGTGAATCCCGTCGTCAGGCGCTGCGTTCCGCTTCGCACTGGTATGCGGTATTAAGCGATGGCCGCGCCAACCCGCAGCAGGAAGCGCGCTGGCAGCAGTGGTATGAGCAGGACCACGATAATCAATGGGCGTGGCAACAGGTGGAAAACCTGCGCCAGCAGATGGGGCAGCTCCCCGGCGGTCTCGCCAGCCGGACTCTCAACGACAGCCGCCTCGCGCGCCGTCAGGTGCTGAAAGGGTTGCTGTTGCTGGTTGCCGCCGGCGGCGGCTGGCAGCTGTGGCGCAGCGAGCTGGCGGAAGGGCTACGCGCGGATTACCGTGCGGCAAAAGGGATGGTTCTGCGCCGCACGCTCGAAGATGGCACCCAGCTCACGCTCAATACCGACAGCGCAGCCGACGTTCTTTTCGACGCGCGGCAGCGCCTGGTGCGCCTGCGCTACGGCGAAATCGCCATCACCACCGCCCGGGACAGCCGTCAGCGGCCGTTTCGCGTCCAGACTCGCGACGGGCTGCTCACCGCGCTGGGGACGGAGTTTAGCGTCCGCCAGTTTACCGATGAGACGCGCCTGACGGTACAACAGCATGCCGTTGAGGTGCGACTGGCGAACGGGCAGCGCAAAATTATCCACGCCGGCGAAAGCCAGTGGTTTAGCCGCGACCTCTTCTCCCGCCTCCTGCCGCTTAACAGCGGCGAGGAGAGCTGGGCGCAGGGCGTGCTCAGTTTCCGCGACCAACCCTTACACGAGGCGATCGCCACCTTGTCCCGCTATCGTCCCGGCGTTTTGCGCTGCGATCCCGCCGTCGCCGGTTTACGGCTGAGCGGCACTTTCCCGCTGGGCAATACCGACGCGATACTGCACATTATCGCGCAGACGCTGCCGGTAAAACTGCAGTTCACGACCCGCTATTGGGTCACCGTTATTCCCGCCTGAGAAAAAAACAGAAAAAATTCTCATTCTCCATTATCCCTTTTTCCCTGCTCGTTCGACTTGATAGATGAAGACAACCAAAAACGATCATGGAGAACACATGACAGCTTTTCGCATTTTACGCAAACCGATGCCTCTGGTAATGGCAATCCGTTTCGGCCTGCTGCCGCTCGTGGGACTGACCGTCGCGCCGGCGTTTGCCGCCGCACAGTTTGACATTGCCGCCGGGGATTTAGACACCGCACTTAACCAATATGCCATCCGCAGCGGGATCTCGCTGTCGGCGGACGCCAGCCTGACACGCGGTAAACACAGCGACGGTCTGCACGGCAGTTATGATGTCGAAGCGGGTCTGCAAACGCTGCTCAGCGGCAGCGGCCTGCAGCTCAAATCGCTGGGCAATAACGCCTGGACGCTGGAACCCGCTGCGGTCAATAGTGAATCGACGCTGACGGTGGTCGGCGACTGGCTCGGCGATGCGCGGGAAAATGATGTCTTTGAACACGCCGGCGCCCGCGATGTTATCCGCCGTGAAGATTTCGCCAAAACCGGCGCCACCACCATGCGCGAAGTGCTGAACCGCATTCCTGGCGTCAATGCGCCGGAAAACACCGGTACCGGTAGCCACGACCTGGCGATGAACTTCGGTATTCGCGGCCTTAACCCCCGCCTCGCCAGCCGCTCCACGGTATTGATGGACGGCATTCCGGTACCTTTCGCGCCTTACGGCCAGCCTCAGCTGTCGCTGGCTCCGGTGTCGCTCGGGAATATGGATGCGGTGGACGTCGTCCGCGGTGCCGGCGCTGTGCGCTACGGGCCGCAAAGCGTAGGCGGCGTCGTCAACTTCGTCACCCGCGCCATTCCGCAGGATTTTGCTATCGCCGGCGGTGTGGAGGGTCAGCTCAGCCCGACCTCTTCACAAAACAATCCCAAAGAGACCCACAACCTGATGTTCGGCGGGACGGCCGATAATGGTCTGGGCGCCGCCCTGCTCTATTCCGGCACCCGCGGCAGCGACTGGCGTGAGCACAGCGCCACGCGTATTGATGACCTGATGCTGAAAAGCAAATATGCGCCGAACGAGGTGCATACCTTTAACAGCCTGCTGCAATACTACGATGGCGAAGCCGATATGCCCGGCGGCCTCTCCCGCGCCGACTATCATGCCGACCGCTGGCAGTCCACCCGGCCAAACGATCGTTTCTGGGGACGTCGCCAGCTCGCCAGCCTCGGCTACCAGTTCCAGCCGGACGCGCAGCATAAGTTCAACATTCAGGGCTTCTATACCCATACCCTACGCAGCGGCTATCTGGATCAGGGGAAAAACACCACGCTTTCCCCGCGTGAATACTGGGTCCGCGGAGTTGAGCCGCGCTACAGCCAGAGCTTTATGATCGGCCCATCCGCGCATGAAGTCGGCGTCGGCTATCGCTACGTCAATGAATCCACGCACGAGATGCGCTACTACGCCACTACCGCCAGCGGCGAGCTGCCGAGCACCGCCAGCCCTTACGATCGCGATACCCGTTCCGGTACCGAGGCGCACGCCTGGTATATCGACGACCGCATTGATATTGGCAACTGGACGATCGTCCCGGGCATGCGTTTCGAGCACATCGAGTCATACCAGAACGACAGTCTGAAAGGCACTCACCAGCAGGTCAGCTATAACGCTCCGCTGCCGGCGCTGAACGTACTTTATCACCTCACTGACAGCTGGAATCTTTATGCCAATACCGAAGGATCGTTCGGCACCGTACAGTACAGCCAGATTGGCAAGGCTGTGCAAAGCGGCAATGTGGAGCCGGAAAAAGCCCGCACCTGGGAAGTCGGCACCCGCTACGACAACGGCGCGCTGAGCGCGGAAATGGGGCTGTTTCTGATTAACTTTAATAATCAGTACGACTCCAACCAGACTAACGATACCGTCACCGCACGCGGCAAAACCCGCCACAGCGGGCTGGAAGCGCAAACCCGCTACGATCTCGGCGATCTTAATCCACGGCTGGAAAACCTGTCGGTCTATGCCAGCTATGCCTACGTGAATGCTGAAATTCGCGAGAAAGGCGATACCTACGGCAATCAGGTTCCATTCTCACCGAAGCATAAAGGGACCCTGGGAGTGGACTATAAGCCAGGCAGCTGGACGTTCAACCTCAATAGCGACTTCCAGTCCAGCCAGTTCGCTGACAACGCCAACACCGTGAAAGAGAGTGCGGACGGCAGTAACGGGCGTATTCCCGGATATATGCTGTGGGGGGCGCGCGTGGCTTACGATTTCGGGCCGCAGATGGCCAATCTCAACCTCGCATTCGGCGTGAAGAATATTTTCGACCATGAGTATTACACCCGCTCATATGACGATAACAACAAAGGCATTTATGCCGGTCAGCCGCGCACCTTGTATCTGCAGGGTTCGATGAAGTTCTGACGGTGTTCTGTCGCCGCCCCGCCCCTGGGGCGGCGAGGATAGCTGGCGTTTTTAATCGTCTTTTGCCGGAGTGAGTATGTTGACCTGTTTACGTCTCCTTTTGACCGGTTTGCTGGTGTGCAGCTTGCCGGCGTTTGCCGTCACCGTTAAGGATGAACACGGCGTATTTTCCCTTGATAAGGTACCGCAGCGTATCGTGGTGCTGGAACTCTCCTTTGCCGACGCGCTGGCGGCGGTCGACGTCTCTCCCGTTGGGATTGCCGACGATAGCGATCCCACGCGTATTTTGCCGGAGGTCCGCGCGCACCTGAAACCGTGGCAGTCCGTCGGTACCCGCGCTCAGCCCTCCCTGGAAGCCATCAGCGCTCTGCATCCCGATGTGATCATCGCCGACAGCAGCCGACACCGGGGAATTTACGCCACCCTGCGGCAAATCGCGCCGGTCCTGCTGCTGAAATCGCGCAACGAAACCTATACCGGGAATCTGGCTTCGGCGGCCATTATCGGCCAGGTCGTGGGTCGCGAAGCGCAGATGCAGGAGCGCCTGGCGCGGCACCACCAGCGGATGGCCGATTTCGCCCGCCGCCTTCCCGCCGGGGCGGAGGTCGTTTTTGGTACCTCCCGCGAACAGCAGTTCAACCTGCATTCCCGCGAAACCTATACCGGCAGCGTCCTCAGCGCGCTGGGGCTGAAGGTCCCGGCCGCCATCGGCGGCGCGCCGATGGCGGCCATCAATCTTGAGCAGTTGCTGGCTATCAACCCACGGTGGCTGCTTGTCGCGCATTACCGTACGGAAAGTATCGTGCGCAAATGGCAGCAGGACCCGCTATGGCAGATGCTGCAGGCGCAGCAACAACATCAGGTGGCCGCCGTTGACAGTAACAGCTGGGCGCGGATGCGCGGCATTTTTGCCGCCGAACGCATTGCTGGCGATCTGGTCAACCTCGTTCACCATCAGGCGGTCGACGTAACGCCATGAAGCCTTCGCATTCCACGGCGTGGATCTGGGGCCTGCCGCTGCTGACGCTGGCGGGCCTGTTCTGGTGGAGTCTGTTTTGTTATTCAGCGATAGCGATTTCACCGCTGGAGGCCCTGCAGGCTCTGTTCGCCCCTGCAAAGCCGTCCCTTGCGCAGGCGCTGGTGCTTAATCTTCGGCTGCCGCGTAGCCTGGTGGCGCTGCTGCTTGGCGCGAGCCTGGCGTTCTCCGGGACGCTGCTGCAGACCCTGACCCATAACCCGCTGGCCTCACCGTCACTGCTCGGGATTAATAGCGGCGCGGCGCTGGCGATGGCGTTAACCAGCGCCCTGAGTCCGGCACCGCTGGCGGGCTATTCGCTGGCCTTAATCGCCGCCTGCGGCGGCGGCATCAGCTGGCTGCTGGTGATGACCGCAGGCGGCGGCTGGCGTCATGAGCAGGATCGCAACCGGCTGATTCTTGCCGGTATCGCCCTTTCCGCTCTGTGTATGGCGTTGACCCGGCTCACGCTGCTGCTCGCAGAAGATCAGGCCTTCGGGATTTTGTTCTGGCTGGCGGGAGGCGTTTCTCACGTGCGCTGGCCGGAATTCTGGCAGCTTTTCCCCCTTGCGCTGCTGATTATCCCCGCGGTGTTGGTTTTCGCCCACGCGCTGAATTTACTCAACGTCAGCGATACGGCGGCCCATTCGCTCGGAGTGAACCTGCCGCGCCTGCGGCTACTTATCCATCTCGCGGTGCTGCTGTTGACCGGGGCCTGCGTCAGCGTGGCCGGTCCGGTCGCATTTATCGGCCTGCTGATGCCGCATCTCGCCCGCCTGTGGGTGGGCCACGATCGCCGACGCTTACTTCCGATGAGCGCGCTATTGGGGGCGGCCGGTATGCAGCTGGCCGATATTCTCGCCCGGGCGCTGGCCTGGCCTGGAGAGCTGCCGGCGGGTGCGGTGCTGGCGCTGGTTGGCGCCCCCTGCTTTGTCTGGCTGGTCAGGAGGAGCGGATGAAAACGCGGTTCTGTCTCCTGCTGCTGGCGCTGCTCATTCTAACCGGGTTGTCACTGCGGATGGGGGCGATTGCCCTGCCCTGGCGCGCATTGTTCGACGGCTGGCGCGCCGATAGCGAATTCCATTATGTCCTGATGCAATATCGCCTGCCGCGGGTGGTGCTGGCGGTGATTGTCGGCGCCGCGTTAGCCGTCTCCGGGGTGCTGATTCAGGGCATTGTCCGCAACCCGCTGGCGTCGCCGGATATTCTTGGCGTCAATCACGCCGCCAGCCTGGCGTCGGTCACCACCCTCTATTTTCTGCCGACATTATCGCCCATCTGGCTGCCGGCTCTGGCCTTCGTCGGCGGAATGGCGGCGATGCTGGCGCTGGTCGCGCTGGCAGGTTTCTCCCGACCAATGCGCCTGGCGTTAAGCGGGGTGGCGCTGTCGGCATGCTGGGCCAGCATCACCGACTATCTCCTGCTGTCGCAGCCGCAGGAGATCAACAACGCGCTGCTGTGGCTGACCGGCAGTCTGTGGGCCAGAGACGGTTCATTCGTCATCATCGCTCTGCCGATTCTGGCGATTTTGCTGCCGTTGAGCCTCGTTCTGAGTCGCGATCTTGATCTGCTGGCGCTGGGCAACGACCGTGCCGGAACGCTTGGCGTCAATATCATACGCCTCAACGTTTATGGCCTGCTCCTGGCGGTCGCCCTGGCTTCGGTGGGCGTCGCGGTATGCGGCCCGATCGCCTTTATCAGCCTGGTGGTGCCTCATCTCATGCGGCGTTTGACGGGCGCAAGCCATCGCTATCTGCTGCCATATTCAGCGCTGATGGGTGGGCTGGTACTGCTGCTGGCGGATCTGCTGGCGCGAACGCTGCATCCCCCGATGGAACTGCCGGCGGGCGTATTAACCGCGATTATCGGCGCCCCGTGGTTTATCTGGTTACTTGTGAGAATGCGTTGAATGGAACTAAAAACGGAAGATCTGACCGCCGGCTACGGCGCAAAACGGATTATCGAAGGACTCAGCCTGACGCTTCCCGCGGGAAAAGTCACCGCCCTGCTGGGGCCAAACGGCTGCGGTAAATCCACGCTGCTAAAATGTTTCTCACGGCTGCTGACGCCGACGGCGGGGAAAATATGGCTGGACGATCGCCCGCTCTCCGTCTTAAGCCCTCGTCAATTGGCCCGCCACCTGGCGCTGCTGCCTCAGCAACATCTGACGCCAGAAGGGATCACCGTGCGCGAACTGGTCGGGTATGGCCTCAGCCCGTGGCTCCCGCTGTGGGGGCGACTCACCGCCCAGGATCATCTGCGCGTCGAAGCAGCCCTCGCCCGAACCGGCGTAGCCGCCCTTGCCGAACGGCCGCTCAGCGCCCTTTCCGGAGGGCAGCGGCAGCGCGCCTTTCTGGCGCTAATCCTGGCCCAGGATACGCCGCTGGTGTTGCTCGATGAGCCGACCACCTGGCTGGATATCAATCATCAGGTGGAGTTAATGAAGCTGATGCGCGAGCTACAGCAGGCCGGTAAAACGGTGGTCGCGGTGCTGCACGATCTCAACCAGGCCAGCCGTTACTGCGACCATCTGGTGGTGCTGGAGCGCGGTCAGCTGCAGGCCGAAGGCGACCCGGAAAGGGTGCTGACGCCCGCGCTGTTACGCGAAGTGTTCCGGCTTGAGGCCGAAATTCATCCTGAGCCGATCTCGCGCCGCCCGATGTGCGTGGTGAAATAGCGCCAGTCCCGCCGGTGCGTTATCCATCAGTTTGCCGGAGCGATATATCGTTCATTGTCTACCAACGTGACGGCGGATTAGCCCGGAGCGCGGACCACAATGTATTTTCTTTTCACCGGCAAAATGATTAACTAACGGTCACTCAAGGCTTTTTCACTTTTGCGCACGCCGTTGACGCCATCGCGCTCCGGCAATGCATATCTGGGCAAATGGAAAAACGGCAGGATTCACGCGCTCACCCTTTCATATCGCACTGGCGATCGCTCATCACGATTAATTTATCGCGGCACACACGACCAGAATGAAACGATATTATCCCGGTCATGCGGATGGAGAAAAACGATGCGTCTCGCCTTAAAATCAGCATTGATGCTAACTACGCGCGTTATAGCGATAATCAACCCCGAATTACAGCTGCATATGCAGCGAACGGCGTTAATCGCCCTCGAACTTGCGCTGGCGCTGCGATTGTCGCGCCAGCAGCAGCAAACGATCTTTTGCGCCGCGCTGCTTCATGATATCGGCGTCCTGGGCGATAAGCGGGTTATCACCTCGCTGAATGACATTGATAATATTGAAGATCCTCACCAGGGTCGTGGCGCGGAAATGCTCGCAGGGTTGCCCACCTTTGCCCCTGTCCTGCCGATTATTCGCCATCATCATTTTAGCCCGACGCATACCGGGAGCCAGGAAGAGCATATTGTCTATTTTGCCGACGTTTTCGAACGTCTGCTGTCATCCAGGGATGGTGCGGTGGAATGTCAACCCGCGGTTATCATTGCTACCTTCCGCTCGCTGTACCAGCAGATTGATCCGCAGCTTTGCCATACCCTGTGTCAGCTCGCGCAAAAAGAGCATTTCTGGCAGCACCTTCACCCCGGGCATATCCAGAGGATGCTGGAAATTATCGGCCCGATTAACGATCGGTATATCGATATTGCTGGTCTGAAAGATATTTGCTTATTGATAGCTAATATTGTCGACACTTACAGCAGCTTCACCGCCAGCCACAGTATTATGGTCGGCGAAATATCCTACCGGCTCGCCGCCTGGCTGGGGCTTGCGAAAAGAGAGTGCCAAAAAATAGAGATTGCCGGCTATTTGCACGATATTGGTAAAATTAATATCCCGCTGGCGATTCTGGAAAAACAGGGGGAACTCACCCCCGCAGAACGGCTTGCGGTGCGCGAGCATAGTTATATGACCGGCGAAATTCTCAGCGCCTTTAACGAACTTGGCGACATCATAAACTGGGCGGCGAACCATCACGAAAAGCTCGATGGCAGCGGTTATCCCCTGCATCTGAATCAGGATTACCTTCAGCTCCCCGATCGCATCATCGCCATTGCCGACATTTTTACCGCGCTGACCGAAGATCGCCCCTATCGCATCGCGATGCCTTATCAGGAGGCGTTACAGCTGATAGAGAACGATGTTATAAATGGCGCGCTGGATAAAGATGTCTTTTGCGCCTTACGCCAGCATGCGGCATCGCTGCACCGCCGCATTATCGGTAAAAAATGCCGCTAGCCCCCGCCGTCCGCGGGCAGGTCAGGGCTCTATAATTAAAAAAAACATCCTTTATTCATCTGCACGCAAGGAAAAAACGGTGAGAATCGCCACCATGACCAACTGGGCCTACGGGATCACCGTTTGCCTGACTATTACCTCCGGCATTGCGATGCTGATGGCTTCTAACGCGGAGACGGCTGAACGCCAGGCGGTACAACAGCGACAGGTATTCGATGGGTTGACCGAAGCGGTGGAAACCGATGCCTGGGCGCTTTCAGATCTTGCGCGAGCCTATGTTATTAACAAAAATCCGCAGGTTTTGCAGGAGTACCGCCAGAAGGCTGGTTCACTGACCTCGATTGAGCGCCGTCTGGCGAAGCTCAAAGATCGGGGCGCGACGCCCCAGGAGCTGGCTCTGCTGCGCGACGGACTACAGGTTGCGGATGATCTGCAGGATGAACAGCAGGCGGCGCTCAACAACGTCGCCCGCGGGGCAGAAAAAGAGGCCGTCAATCTGCTCTACGGTAAACCCTATGAACAGGAACTGGACCGGGTTCAGACGCAGATCGATCACTTCCGGCTCATGCTGGAAGGTCGGGCCAACAGCGCCATCGTCCAGGCCACTGAAAAATCGCATACCTGGCGCAGGTTATCAGAACTGATGGTCGGCCTGACGGCGTTGATGTTTCTGTTTGTGCTCGGTTTTATTTTGCAGCGCCGGGTACTGTATCCGGTGGTTCGCTTAAGCGATGTCGTGCAGCGGCTTGCATCGCAGGATTATGCCGTCGAGCCGCCGCATTTCACCCAGATCGATGAAATTGGCGATATGGCCCAGGCGATTCGCATTTTCCGCGAAAATGGGCTGGCGCGTCAGCGTCTTGAGCAAGAGCGGGACGCCGACTGGGCGATTCGGGAACTGCTGGCCCGCATGACGCAGCGCCTGCAAGGCTGCGAATCCTACGAGGATGTCATTAAGGTCGCCGAACTCTTCGCCCCCAATATCGCCCCCGGCGTACCGGGGCGACTCTATATTCTCGACGCCGATCCCTGGCAGATGCGCTGCGTCGCCGGGTGGCTTTCTCCTCCCGACGAACCTGCGGTTTTTTATCCCGATAACTGCTGGGCCGTGCGTCGTGGGCAGAGTCATCCTCCGGTTAATGGTGAACCGGACATCGCCTGCTATCACCTGCCTGAATCAGACGGCGCTCAATCGCTTTGCGTACCTATGATTGCCCAGGGCGAAGCCATCGGTCTGCTCTCCTTTAGCAACGTGACCGCGGCCACGGCCCCTTCCCGCGCCTATCTGGAACTGATGGCCGAAGCGCTGGGCCTGGCGCTGGCCAATCAGCGCCTGCGCAGCGCATTACTGGAAAAAGCGCTGTTTGACTCGCTCACCGGGTTGCGCAATCGTCACCATCTGGATGATGCCCTGCATACGCAAATTAATCTGGCGATCCATAACAACACTCCGCTGAGCTGCCTGATGATCGACATCGATCACTTTAAAGCGATCAACGATCAATATGGTCATGAAGCGGGCGATCTGGTGATCAAAAACGTGGCCGCGATTGTGCAGCGCGCGGTCCGCGATACCGGTATGGCGTTTCGCTATGGCGGAGAGGAGTTTCTGGTATTGCTGGCCACCCCTGAAGAGCCCGCACAGGCCTGCGCGCAGGAGATTTATAACAACGTACGCAATCTGACCTTACGCTATGGCCCTGACGACATCGGCCAGATCGATGTCTCTATCGGCATCGCCAGCTTCCCGCAGCACGCGCAAAGCGACAGCCTGCTGCGCGCCGCGGATGCCGCGCTCTATCGCGCCAAGGAGCAAGGCCGCTCGAGAATTGTCAGTTTCGGTATGCTGAAGACCGACTGATGCGGATTCCGCAGGGGGAGCGATCGCCTCCTCCTGCCGGTCAGGTCGCCGCGTTCTTCAGCCACATTAGCTTCGCCCCCACACACTTCCTTCCGACACTCCCCCATTAAAACCTTTTTAATTCATTAACCTACGATATAAATTCGATTTACAGCACAAATGATAATTATTATCATATGCTAATACATGCTACCAACCCGCTGTATATTTTACTTTTTTTGCATCATTTGCCCACATGGAGCACTTCACCGTGGGCTTTTACTCAAAGGATGATTTATGAAGACGAAATGCATACTCACCGCAGGCCTGTGTATTTTTCTGGCGGCGTGTTCTGACGGGGGGATTTCGCCGGATGGCGAGGATGCACCGGAGGCGTTCAGAATTTGTCAGGGGCTGAGCTGCAGCCAATCCCCCACCGGCAAACCGGGCCAGCTCGAAACGTATAAACCGACAAGGGAAGAACGAAATCGTATCCAGCGCGGTGAGTCGCCCAATTTTGGCTCCGAATCGATCAGCATCGGCGGCACCATCCCGTGGTAGCCCTTCCCGGCGCTCATCTGCTGCATTCCACCTTGCACTGGTTGTGATATATGCACCGGGCTGCCGGACGGTGATGTTCGGCGACTAAGCGCGGTTTAATGGTCATCAGGGGATAAGAGCCTTATCCCCTGTTCAGCAGATGGGTCGCTATCCCCCATTTTACCAGGGACAACTTCCCGTCGGCAGATTGCAGAATCGAGTAGCTGCCGTTCAGGTGCCCGTATTGTTGAAAATTCTCCGGCCCCTGACCGTGGAGGGTGGCGATAACCGCCTGGATCACCTGTCCATGGGAGACCACGCACACGCAGTCATCCGTCGACCTGCCGATATCAAGCAGCGCGGCCATCGTTCTGCCTGCCGCATCAATCAGCGACTCACCGCCTTCGGGGGTCACCTGCGGATGCCCAGAATAAATGGCATCAAACAGCCTTTGCTGGTCTGCATTAAGCTGATTGCCGACCGTTCCCTCCAGTGGCCCCAAACCACGTTCAATCAGCCGGGGATCAAAGCGGATCGCACAGGCAAAATGCGCCGCTATCTGCATCGCCGCCGCTGCGGCTCTACCCGCGGTAGAAGAGACGACCCGCTCGATGTTCTCGCCCTTCAGGGCATCGATCAGCGCCGCGATTTGCTGACGCCCGCGTTCGCTCACCGGACTATCGCGATGCCCCTGCAGGCGGCCGACGCGGTTCCACTCTGTTTCACCATGTCTGACAAGTAATATTTTCATTTACTACATTGGGTTACGGGTGAAGCGGGGACGCGTGCGCTTTTGCGCACAATGAGTTTACCGGCCAGCTCCTGCTGTACCGCCGGCGCGCCGGTCTGCGCAAATTGCTGCGTAATAATACGCACCGCTGAAGCCACCATCTCATCGATGGGTTGCACATAGGTCGTCAGATTGAATAGCGGCCATTCCGCCATCGCAATATTATCAAAACCAATAATCGAAATGTCCTGCCCCGCAATCAGGCCAAACTCTCCTACCGCCACGTTTAATGCCCCTATCGCCATAATATCATTTGCGCAGAATACGCCGTCCGGGCGACCATTTTTATCATTAAGCAGATCGCGCATCGCCACCATCGCCGTTTCCACGCGATACAGGCCCTGGACGCGCAGCGGAGGGGGGAGTCCATGCCAGTGTAAACGTTTGGTGAAACCCTGCTCACGATCGCGGCTGGTCGATGAGATATCGAGCCCGGCAATAAATGCGAGCCGTCTATGCCCTGCCGCCACCAGAAAATCGGCAATTTGCTCCCCACCATGAATGTTATCGCTGGTGACGCTGGATACGTTTTTACTGGCGTTTTTACGGTTGAGCAACAGAACGGGCAAACCGTTTTGCTGACACTCTTCGGCAAAGTGCGAAGAGAGCATCGTGGACACTAAAATTAGCGCCTCGACCCGATGACGCAATATATCTTCCAGGATAGGGTCGGTGTCGCCATCGTTGTCCATCGAAAAGAGCAGCACGCTGTAGCCCAACGCCTTGAAAGCATGCGCCAGTTCATCCACCAGCCCGGCATAAAACGGATTCATCAAACCTGGCACCACCACGCCGATAAGATTAGAACGGCGGGTAATCAACGATCGGGCCACAAAGCTCGGGCGGTATCCGAGCTGCGCGGCGGCATTCTTGATCTTTTCACGAGTTGCCGCCGAAACCTTCCCTCCTTCGGTGAACGCACGCGACACCGCAGATTGTGAAACGCCGGCCAGCTTCGCGACATCATAGCTGGTTACCGGACGGCGTATACGTTCAACCATTGAGAATTCCCTCCTGACAGAAATAGCGTGGCTCCATTATGGGTGATTGAAGCGCCGATGCATAATTTTTGCGATCCGCGTTGCATTCGAATGCATTTGCAGTTTCTTTTCACGGTCACTCGGACCTATTATTGATTGCATTCGAATTCATTCATCGCAGTTTATATTCAGGGAGTACACCATCATGGCTAAATGGCTCAAACAGGGCAGCGAGGCTGAAGCGATTAAATCTGCAGACCGCAAAGTGCGGGAAACCGTAGAAAGTATTTTGGCCGATATTGCCGAACGAGGAGATGCCGCCGTGCGTGAACTCTCCATTCGTTTCGACAACCTCGACCGCGACAGCTATCGTCTGAGCGCCGAAGAGATTGCCGCCTGCTATGAGCAGTTGTCAGAACGTGATATTGCCGATATCGCCTTTGCCCAGCAGCAGGTACGTAATTTTGCCCAACACCAGCGTGACAGTATGCGGGATATTGAGGTAGAAACATTACCGGGCGTAATCCTGGGGCACAAAAATATCCCGGTCAATGCCGCGGGCTGCTACGTTCCGGGGGGAAAATATCCTCTGCTGGCATCGGCGCATATGTCCGTAATCACGGCGAAAGTGGCCGGCGTCCCGCGTATCGTCACCTGCGCGCCGCCGTTCAATGGTAAACCGGCTCCGGCGATCGTGGTCGCCCAGCATATGGCAGGCGCCGATGAGATCTATTGCCTTGGCGGCATCCAGGCCGTCGCCGCCATGGCAATTGGCACAGAATCAATTGCCCCGGTCGATATGCTGGTGGGGCCGGGTAATGCCTTTGTGGCTGAAGCCAAACGCCAGCTGTTCGGCCGCGTCGGCATCGATCTGTTTGCCGGTCCAACGGAAACGCTGGTGATCGCCGATGACAGCGTTGACGGTGAACTCTGTGCGACGGATTTGCTTGGTCAGGCCGAGCATGGGCCGGATTCTCCGGCGATTCTGTTGACCACGTCAGAAAAACTGGCGCGAGAAACGCTTGCCGAAATCGAGCGTTTGCTGACGATCTTACCTACCGCCGATATCGCTCGTCAGTCATGGGCGAAATTTGGTGAAGTTATCGTCGCGCAGAACGATGAAGAGATGCGGGAGATCGCCGATGGCCTGGCCTTCGAACACGTACAGGTCATGACCCGTAACCCGGATTGGTTCTTACAGAATTTGCGTAATTTCGGCGCATTGTTCTTAGGGCCGCGCACCAACGTCGCCTATGGCGATAAGGTGATCGGTACCAACCATACCCTGCCAACCCGGCAGGCCGCCCGCTATACCGGCGGTTTGTGGGTAGGGAAATTTCTCAAAACCTGCTCCTACCAGAAAGTGCTTACCGATGAAGCATCGGCATACGTTGGCGAATACTGCTCTCGTCTCTGTGCGCTCGAAGGGTTTAGCGGTCACGGTGAGCAGGCGAACGTCCGCGTACGCCGCTACGGACACCGGGATGTGCCCTACGCTGGCATTGTTGAATAAGGATCTGAATATGACGCTGCCTAAAACCCCCAGTTTTCGCCTGGATGGCAAACGCGCCTTAGTGACCGGAGGATCTCGTGGCATCGGCTATGCGGCAGGGCTGGCCCTGGCGGAGGCCGGTGCTGAAGTATGGATTGCTGCGCGTAACCGCGCGCAGCTGGATCTCGCCGTCGATACGGCCGGCCAGTCCGGTCTGAAACTGCATCCGGTGGTAGTCGATATTACGCAACCCATTGAGGTACAGCGGATCATCGACCCGCTTCCCGCATTTGATATTCTGATCAACAGCGCAGGACTTGCCCGACATCAGCATTTTACCGATGTCAGCCAGGAAAACTACGATGCCGTCATGGACGTTAACGTCCGCGCCACGTTTTTTGTATCACAGCAGGTAGTGCGCCGGATGAAAGACGCCGGCATTAAGGGGTCCATTGTGCATATCTCATCACAAATGGGACACGTCGGCGGGCCGATGCGCAGCGTCTACTGCGCATCAAAATTTGCATTAGAAGGCCTGACCCGCGCGATGGCCATTGAATTAGGCCCGGACGGCATTCGTGTCAACACCCTGTGTCCAACGTTTATTGCAACCGAACTCTCGCAGACTTCCCTTGCCGATCCCGCATTTCATCAGCACGTTCTGAGCAACATCAAACTCGGACGCCTGGGACAGCTGGAAGATATTATGGGACCGGTCGTATTCCTTGCTTCACCGGCGGCAGCAATGATTACCGGCACCGCATTATTAGTCGATGGCGGCTGGACCGCATCCTGAATCTGGAGGTTATTATGTCCCTGCAACTACTGCGTCGTGATGTCCTGCTGTTCTTTATTATCAGCCTGCTGTTTTTTGTCAGCATTCATGCCTTCGACCCTTTTCTCGCCCCTTACATCTCCTCCCTCAACGTTGAGGCGCGGACCATGGGCGTGATTATCGGCGCTACCGGACTCGCTTCCATGCTTCTCCGTTTCCCCACCGGTATCCTCTCCGACCGTTTCCACAACCGTAAACGCATTATTCAGCTCGGGCTGCTGTTCACTATCCTCTCCTGGCCGGTGGTCTTCTTTCACCCCACCCCGGAGACCCTTTTTATCGCCAAGCTCGCCGACGGCGTCACCAGCGCAACA